>NZ_CP034072.1:2595905-2895905 GCF_003855255.1 Mycolicibacterium nivoides
CTTAATTTGTGTTCGGCGGTGTCCTACTTTTCCACCCGAGAGGGTAGTATCATCGGCGCTGGCAGGCTTAGCTTCCGGGTTCGGGATGGGACCGGGCGTTTCCCTGCCGCTATGGACCGCCGTAACTCTATTCACTCGTTGTTGAGTGTACATCTTGTGTTTTGGTGGTGGGGCATGGGGATCCATGTCCCGACACAAGTGTCGTGTGTGGTTTGTGGTGTGGTTGCGTAGCAGATGTGCGTCTTACTGAAACCCATTCAAACATTGGTGTTTGTTGGTTGTTGTAAGTTTTCGGCCGGTTAGTGCCAGTTCCCTGCACCTATTACTAGGCTTCCAGGTCTGGTCTATCAATCCCGTGGTCTGCGGGGGGCCTTATCCCTCTAAAAGGGTGAGAAGCCTGGTCTTGGAGGGGGTTTCCCGCTTAGATGCTTTCAGCGGTTATCCTGTCCGAACGTGGCTATCCAGCGGTGCTCCTGGTGGAACAACTGGTATACCAGAGGTTCGTCCGTCCCGGTCCTCTCGTACTAGGGACAGATTTCCTCAAGCTTCTGACGCGCGCGGCGGATAGAGACCGAACTGTCTCACGACGTTCTAAACCCAGCTCGCGTGCCGCTTTAATGGGCGAACAGCCCAACCCTTGGGACCTGCTCCAGCCCCAGGATGCGACGAGCCGACATCGAGGTGCCAAACCATCCCGTCGATATGGACTCTTGGGGAAGATCAGCCTGTTATCCCCGGGGTACCTTTTATCCGTTGAGCGACACCCCTTCCACTCAGAGGTGCCGGATCACTAGTCCCGACTTTCGTCCCTGCTCGACATGTATGTCTCGCAGTCAAGCTCCCTTGTGCACTTACACTCAACACCTGATTGCCGTCCAGGTTGAGGGAACCTTTGGGCGCCTCCGTTACATTTTGGGAGGCAACCGCCCCAGTTAAACTACCCACCAGGCACTGTCCCTGAACCGGATATACGGTCCGAGGTTAGAGGCCCAATACGATCAGAGTGGTATTTCAACAACGACTCCACCCACACTGGCGTGTGAGTTTCACAGTCTCCCACCTATCCTACACAAACCGTATCGAGCACCAATACCAAGTTGTAGTGAAGGTCCCGGGGTCTTTTCGTCCTGCCGCGCGTAACGAGCATCTTTACTCGTAGTGCAATTTCGCCGAGTCTATGGTTGAGACAGTTGAGAAGTCGTTACGCCATTCGTGCAGGTCGGAACTTACCCGACAAGGAATTTCGCTACCTTAGGATGGTTATAGTTACCACCGCCGTTTACTGGGGCTTAAATTCTCTGCTTCACCCCGAAGGGTTAACAGGTCCTCTTAACCTTCCAGCACCGGGCAGGCGTCAGTCCGTATACATCGTCTTGCGACTTCGCACGGACCTGTGTTTTTAGTAAACAGTCGCTTCTCACTGGTTTGTGCCACCCCCTCCCGCTGCCGGCCGCAAGAGCCTTGACGATATGGGGGTCCCCCTTCTCCCGAAGTTACGGGGGCATTTTGCCGAGTTCCTTAACCATAGTTCACTCGTACGCCTTAGTATTCTCTACCTGACCACCTGTGTTGGTTTGGGGTACGGGCCGTGTATGTCCTCGCTAGAGGCTTTTCTTGGCAGCATAGGATCACCGAATTCGCCTCAAACGGCTATGCATCACCTCTCAGGATTAATGTCAGACGGATTTGCCTATCTGACTCCCTACCGGCTTACCCCAGTACAACCACTGACTGGTACGGCTACCTTCCTGCGTCACCCCATCGCTTGACTACTACCCACCGGGGTCCCACGCAGCCCCGTCAACGCCTCACCCCGAAGGGATCGGTCACGACGGTTTTGGATGGTTAGCACAATGGATTCATCATGGACGCACATACACGGGTACGGGAATATCAACCCGTTGTCCATCGACTACGCCTGTCGGCCTCGCCTTAGGTCCCGACTCACCCTGGGAGGACTGGCCTGGCCCAGGAACCCTTGGTCTTTCGGCGGGCAAGGTTCTCACTTGCCTATTCGCTACTCATGCCTGCATTCTCACTCCCACACCCTCCACAGCTAGATCACTCTGCTGCTTCACCGGATGCAGGACGCTCCCCTACCCAACGATAAATCGTTGCCGCGGCTTCGGCGGTGTACTTGAGCCCCGCTACATTATCGGCGCACAATCACTTGACCAGTGAGCTATTACGCACTCTTTCAAGGGTGGCTGCTTCTAAGCCAACCTCCTGGTTGTCTTCGCGACTGCACATCCTTTTCCACTTAGTACACGCTTAGGGGCCTTAGCCGGCGATCTGGGCTGTTTCCCTCTCGACGCACGGAGCTTATCCCCCGCCGTCTCACTGCCACATTCTTGGACTTGTCGGCATTCGGAGTTTGGCTGACGTCAGTAACCCTGTGGGGCCCATCGGCCATCCAGTAGCTCTACCTCCAACAAGAAACATGTGACGCTGCACCTAAATGCATTTCGGGGAGAACCAGCTATCACGGAGTTTGATTGGCCTTTCACCCCTACCCACAGCTCATCCCCTCAGTCTTCAACCTAAGTGGGTTCGGGCCTCCACGCGGTCTTACCCGCGCTTCACCCTGGCCATGGGTAGATCACTCCGCTTCGGGTCCAGAACACACCACTACACCACACACTGTTGTGTGGATACGCCCTATTCAGACTCGCTTTCGCTGCGGCTACCCCACACGGGTTAACCTCGCGACATGTCCCTGACTCGCAGGCTCATTCTTCAAAAGGCACGCCATCACCCCACCACGAAGGAGGGCTCTGACGGATTGTAAGCGCACGGTTTCAGGTACTATTTCACTCCCCTCCCGGGGTACTTTTCACCATTCCCTCACGGTACTAATCCGCTATCGGTCACTGGGAAGTATTCAGGCTTACCGGGTGGTCCCGGCAGATTCACAGCAGATTTCACGGGCCCGCTGCTACTCGGGAACACCATTAAGGTAGATGTCAGGTTTTCACGTACCGGGCTCTCACCGTCTACGGCAGGTCATCCCAAACCATTTCCGTTAACCACGACATTTTCTCACTACCCTCCAGTCGAGTAGAACTGGAAAAACAGGTCCCACAACCCCGCACACACAACCCCTACCCGGTATCACATGCATACGGTTTAGCCATCCTCCGCTTTCGCTCGCCACTACTCACGGAATCACTTTTGTTTTCTCTTCCTACGGGTACTGAGATGTTTCACTTCCCCGCGTTCCCTCCTGCACCCTATGTATTCAGATACAGGTAACACGACATCACTCGTGCTGGGTTTCCCCATTCGGACATCCTCGGATCAACGCTCGGTTGGCAGCTCCCCGAGGCATATCGCAGCCTCCAACGTCCTTCATCGGCTCCCAGTGCCAAGGCATCCACCATGCGCCCTTAAACACTTACAACACAAAAACCAAAAAATGAGTTTCAAAAGAAATTGCACATCAACACACAAAACCAGCCCCACCCACAAGGAGTGAGACCACACATTTTGCGTGCTAGATGCTCGCAACCACTATCCACAAATCAAACACCACACCCCACCACCAAAGTGTGAGGCAACAACACGCCGACACCCCCAACGGGATGCCACCCCCCGAAAGGGGCACGGGCCTGTTGTCTCAAAGCCCAATAGTGTGTCTGGCAGTTCTACACGTTTGTTGTGCACCAGACCCCCACCCACTACAGGTGTGAGGCCATCCAACGAATCGCCTGAAAGCTCAGCTGATCCCGCGATTTACGGGGCCGGCCCAGGTCTCGTGGTGCTCCTTAGAAAGGAGGTGATCCAGCCGCACCTTCCGGTACGGCTACCTTGTTACGACTTCGTCCCAATCGCCGATCCCACCTTCGACGGCTCCCTCCACAAGGGTTAGGCCACCGGCTTCGGGTGTTACCGACTTTCATGACGTGACGGGCGGTGTGTACAAGGCCCGGGAACGTATTCACCGCAGCGTTGCTGATCTGCGATTACTAGCGACTCCGACTTCACGGGGTCGAGTTGCAGACCCCGATCCGAACTGAGACCGGCTTTGAAAGGATTCGCTCCACCTCACGGCATCGCAGCCCTTTGTACCGGCCATTGTAGCATGTGTGAAGCCCTGGACATAAGGGGCATGATGACTTGACGTCATCCCCACCTTCCTCCGAGTTGACCCCGGCAGTCTCTCACGAGTCCCCACCATTACGTGCTGGCAACATGAGACAAGGGTTGCGCTCGTTGCGGGACTTAACCCAACATCTCACGACACGAGCTGACGACAGCCATGCACCACCTGCACACAGGCCACAAGGGAACCAATATCTCTACTGGCGTCCTGTGCATGTCAAACCCAGGTAAGGTTCTTCGCGTTGCATCGAATTAATCCACATGCTCCGCCGCTTGTGCGGGCCCCCGTCAATTTCTTTGAGTTTTAGCCTTGCGGCCGTACTCCCCAGGCGGGGTACTTAATGCGTTAGCTACGGCACGGATCCCAAGGAAGGAAACCCACACCTAGTACCCACCGTTTACGGCGTGGACTACCAGGGTATCTAATCCTGTTCGCTCCCCACGCTTTCGCTCCTCAGCGTCAGTTACTGCCCAGAGACCCGCCTTCGCCACCGGTGTTCCTCCTGATATCTGCGCATTCCACCGCTACACCAGGAATTCCAGTCTCCCCTGCAGTACTCTAGTCTGCCCGTATCGCCCGCACGCCCACAGTTAAGCTGTGAGTTTTCACGAACAACGCGACAAACCACCTACGAGCTCTTTACGCCCAGTAATTCCGGACAACGCTCGGACCCTACGTATTACCGCGGCTGCTGGCACGTAGTTGGCCGGTCCTTCTTCTATAGGTACCGTCACTTGCGCTTCGTCCCTATTGAAAGAGGTTTACAACCCGAAGGCCGTCATCCCTCACGCGGCGTCGCTGCATCAGGCTTGCGCCCATTGTGCAATATTCCCCACTGCTGCCTCCCGTAGGAGTCTGGGCCGTATCTCAGTCCCAGTGTGGCCGGTCACCCTCTCAGGCCGGCTACCCGTCGTCGCCTTGGTAGGCCATTACCCCACCAACAAGCTGATAGGCCGCGGGCCCATCCCACACCGCAAAAGCTTTCCACCACACACCAGGAAGTGCGCGGTCATATTCGGTATTAGACCCAGTTTCCCAGGCTTATCCCAAAGTGCAGGGCAGATCACCCACGTGTTACTCACCCGTTCGCCACTCGAGTACCCCGAAGGGCCTTTCCGTTCGACTTGCATGTGTTAAGCACGCCGCCAGCGTTCGTCCTGAGCCAGAATCAAACTCTCCAAACAAAAACCCCTCATCCAAAGACAAGGCAGAATTCAATCAGAAAAATCCGATTACAAACAAAAGACACCAAAAACTGGCATCAAAAAAACAACCACCCACCATGATCGGAAGACGGGGAGTCCCCCAAGATGAGTGGCAAAAAACAACAAACAAAAACCACCAAACACACTATTGAGTTCTCAAACAACAGGCTTTTTCTGCTTTGTCACCCTGTTTTGGGGCAACCCCACCAGCTTAATCGTAATCTTGCCGGCAAGTCAAGTTGCTTCATTTTGGCTTGTTTCATCCGGTCTGAGGCAACCTCGCCAGCTTAGTACGTTCTCGGCTGGCTTGTCAAGCCGCTCCGGTCCGGGGTGTTTCACCCGCTCCGTGGCGACTTCAAAAGATTAGCCCGGGTCGGCATGCAAGGTCAAATCGGCTGGTCAGCGCGATTTCGAGGCTGCAGACAGGCCCGAACGTGCTCCCTAAGAGCCTACGCGTTCGATCTCGGCTCCGAGGCTCAACAGGTTTTCCACGAACAACGGGTAGCCGCGATCGATGTGGAACACGTCATGAACCTCGGTCTCTCCATCCGCGACCAAGCCGGCGAGCACCAGGCCGGCGCCGGCCCGGATGTCCGACGACCAAACCGGCGCACTCGAAAGCTGCGGGATTCCACGCACCACGGCATGGTGACCATCCGTCCGGGCGTCAGCACCCAGCCGGATCATCTCCTCGACGAACCGGAAGCGAGCTTCGAACACGTTCTCGGTGATCATCGAAGTGCCGTCGGCCACCGAGGCCAGTCCGATCGCCATCGGTTGCAGGTCGGTCGGAAATCCCGGGAACGGCAGCGTCGCCACATTGACCGCCTTGGGTCGCTCGTACTGCACCACCCGGAAGCCGTCATCGTTCTGGGTCACCGTGGCGCCGGCGTCGTGCAGCTTGTGCAGCACCAGCTGCAGGTGCTGCGGGTCGACGCCCGTCACGGAGATGTCGCCGCGCGTCATCGCCGCGGCTATCCCCCACGTCGCCGCCACGATCCGGTCACCGATCACCCGGTGTTCGGTGGGATAGAGCCGATCGACACCGGTGATCGTCAGCGTCGACGTACCCGCGCCGCTGACCTTGGCACCCATCTGGTTGAGCATCGCGCAGATGTCGACGATGTCGGGCTCGCGTGCGGCGTTGTGGATGGTGGTGACACCTTCGGCCAGTACGGCGGCCATGAGGATGTTCTCCGTCGCCCCCACCGACGGGAACTCCAGCTGGATCTCGGCACCCCGCAGATGGTCGGCTTCGGCCACCACGCAGCCGTGCTCGATGTTGCAGGTCGCACCGAGTTGGCGCAGCCCGGCCTGGTGCATGTCGAGGGGCCGCGACCCGATCGCGTCACCACCCGGCAGCGCAACCTTGGCCTTCCTGCAGCGGCCTACCAGTGGGCCCAGCACACAGACCGACGCGCGGAACTGACGCACCGCGGCGAAATCGGCGTCGTACTTGGGTTCGTCGGGCGACGTGATGCGCACTGTGTCGCCGTCCAGCTCCACCGTGGCACCCAATCCCCGGAGGACCTCTGCCATCAGCGGGACGTCCAGGATGTCGGGGCAATTGGTGATCGTGCTGGTGCCCTCGGCCAGCAACGAGGCGGCCATCAGTTTCAGCACACTGTTCTTCGCGCCGCCGACAGCAACTTCGCCTGATAACCGGTTTCCTCCGGTCACCAAGAAACGCTCGCTCACGCCGGTTAGTGTAAACAGCCCGCCGTCGAGTTTCTGCCTGCTCGGACAGATCCGGCGGCCCCGGCGAGCCTGTCCTCAAGCCCGGTACGGTTCAGCTATGGCGGTTCATCTCACGCGTATCTATACCCGCACCGGCGACGACGGCACGACCGGGCTGAGTGACTTCAGCAGGGTTTCCAAGAATGATTCGAGGTTGGCAGCCTACGCCGACTGTGACGAAGCCAACGCCGCCATCGGCGTCGCGGTGGCCCTGGGCGAACCCGATCAGCAAATCCTGGCGGTGTTGCGTCAGATTCAGAACGACCTGTTCGACGCCGGCGCAGATCTGTCCACACCGGTCGTGGAAAACCCTGAGCACCCGCCGCTGCGGATCTCGCAGGCCTACATCGATCGGCTGGAGAAGTGGTGCGACGAGTTCAACGAAGCGCTGCCTGCCCTGAATTCGTTCATCCTGCCGGGCGGCACTCCCCTGTCCGCGCTGTTGCATGTCGCACGCACTGTGGCTCGCCGCGCTGAACGGTCGGCATGGATCGCTGTGCAGGAGCACGGCGAATCGGTCAGCGTCCTGCCGGCGAAGTACCTCAACCGGCTTTCGGATCTGCTGTTCATCCTGTCGCGGGTGGCCAACCCGGACGGGGACGTGCTCTGGAAGCCCGGAGCCACTCAGTAATTGCGCCGCCGGGCCCGCGGCGATGGCCGTGACTCGAGCCAGGACGTGAACGCCGTCAGGGCGCCCCGGTCCAGGGCGATCTCGTAGCCTTGCCGGCGTTCGGGGCCGTTGTCGCGCAGTTCGAGGATGACCGTTGCATCGGTCATGATGTCGAACTCGTCGCCACGCGGGGCGCGGCGCGACACCACTTCCAGCCCCCGACGGCTCAATCGTCGGTCAGGCCACCACCGGATGCTGGACAGCCGGTAGAAACCGGCCTCTCCTCCGCGGTAGCGCATCACGCCGTGGCGCCAGCCGCTACCGCCATCGGCGGGAATGTCGCGCAGGATGGCGGCTGTTCCGCCAACCTGACGTAGCTTCCACAGCCGGTAGCTCAAGGCGCCGGCCAAAAGGGCCAGAACGCAGACGAGCGCGACCATGCCAATCATGGGCGCGCTCATCTGTCGTCTCTGTCGTCAGTCGATCTGGCCGAGAGCGCGCAGGCGCGCCCGACCCCATGCCGCTGTCTGCTCGTCGTCGGACTCGGCGTCCTGCTTGGCCGAATCCGCGTCGATCTCGGATTCGAACTGAGCGTTCTCCACCAAGATCCGCACCGTCTCCTCCGTCACCGACAGGAAACCGCCGTCGACGGCGATACGCAGATCGTCCTCGCCTTCACGCTCGACCCTCACCATGGCGTCGTCGACCAGCTGCGCCACCAACGGGATGTGGCGGGGCAGGATGCCGATCTCACCAGCGGTGGTCCGGGTGAAGACGAACGTAGCGGTGCCGGACCAGAGCTCACGCTCGACGGCAACGATCTCGACGTTCAAATCAGCCATTCCACACCACCTTTCGGGCTAGAGCGATCACAGCTTGGCGCCGAGGCTTTCGGCCTTCTTCGCCAGGTCGTCCAGACCACCGATGAGGAAGAACGCCTGCTCGGGCAGGTGATCGAACTCGCCCTTGGCCAGCTTGTCGAAGGCCTCGATGGTCTCCTTGAGCGGCACGGTCGAACCCGGCTGGCCGGTGAACTGCTCGGCCGCCATCATGTTCTGGCTCAGGAAGCGCTCGATCTTACGGGCGCGGTACACCAGAACCTTGTCCTCTTCCGACAGCTCGTCGATACCGAGGATGGCGATGATGTCCTGGAGATCCTTGTAGCGCTGCAGGATCCGGATGACTTCCTGGGCGACGCGGTAGTGCTCGTCGCCGACGACGCTGGGGTGCAGGATCGTCGAGGACGAAGCCAGCGGGTCCACCGCCGGGAAGATGCCCTTGGAGAACACCGCACGAGAAAGCTCCGTGGTGGCATCCAGGTGGGCGAACGTGGTGGCCGGCGCCGGGTCGGTGTAGTCGTCGGCGGGCACGTACACGGCCTGCATCGAGGTGATGGAGCGACCACGGGTCGAGGTGATGCGCTCCTGCAGCTCACCCATCTCGTCGGCCAGCGTCGGCTGGTAACCCACGGCCGAAGGCATACGACCCAGCAGGGTCGAAACCTCGGAACCGGCCTGGGTGAACCGGAAGATGTTGTCGATGAAGAGCAGCACGTCCTGGTTCTGCTCGTCGCGGAAGTACTCGGCCATGGTCAGGGCCGACAGGGCGACGCGCATACGGGTGCCTGGCGGCTCGTCCATCTGGCCGAACACCAACGCGGTGTCCTTGAGCACGTTGGCGTCGGCGAGCTCGACCCAGAGGTCGTTGCCCTCACGGGTGCGCTCACCCACGCCGGCGAACACCGAGGTACCACCGAAGTTGCGGGCAATACGGTTGATCATCTCCTGGATCAGAACCGTCTTACCCACACCGGCGCCACCGAACAGGGCGATCTTGCCACCACGCACGTACGGCGTGAGCAGGTCGACGACCTTCAGACCGGTCTCCAGCATCTCGGTGCGGGGCTCCAGGTCGGCGAAGGCCGGCGGCTTGCGGTGGATCGACCAGTGATCGAAGTCCTTGCCGTAGCCGGGCTCGTCGAGGCAGTCGCCGAGGGCGTTGAACACGTGGCCCTTGACGCCGTCGCCGACCGGCACCGAGATCGATGCACCGGTGTCGCGGACGTCGGTGCCACGCACCAGGCCGTCGGTGGGCTGCATGGAGATGCAGCGCACCAGGCTGTCGCCGAGGTGCTGGGCAACCTCAAGCGTCAGGGTCTTGGCGAGCGCGCCATACGTGATGTCGGCATGCAGCGCGTTGAACAGCTCGGGCACGGCACCGCGCGGGAATTCAATATCCACCACCGGGCCGGTGATGCGGACTACGCGGCCCGCGGTCTTTTCTGCAGTAGCAGTCATTCTCTCTTCGCTTTCCTACGAGGCTTTCGTCTTTGGTCCGGCTAACGCGCGTCGGCCAGCGCGTTCGCGCCGCCCACGATCTCGCTGATTTCCTGGGTGATCTGCGCCTGGCGTTCGCGGTTGGCCGCGAGCGTGAGTGCCTTGATCAGATCGTCGGCGTTGTCGGTGGCCGACTTCATGGCGCGCCGGCGCGATGCCGACTCCGAGGCCGCTGCCTCCAGTAGCGCCGCATACACGCGGGTTGCGATGTAGCGCGGCAGCAACGCGTCGAACAGGTCCTCGGCATTCGGCTCGAACGAATACAGCGTGTGCGGACCGGTTTCCGGCTCCCCGACGTACTCGACGACCAACGGTGCGATCTGATGGGCCACCGCGGTCTGCGAGAGCATCGAACGGAATTCGGTGGAGACGATGTGGAGTTCGTCGACACCCAAGATGCCGTCGGCTCCCGCGTCATCGCCCTCATCGTCAACACCGGACATGAACGCGTCCACCAGGGTGTCGGCGATCTCCTTGGCGTTCTCGTAGGTAGGCCGCTCGGAGAAGCCGGTCCACGACTGGGTGACCGTCCGTTGCCGGAAGCTGTAGTAGCCCAGGGCCTTCCGGCCGACGACGTAGAGCACCGGGTTCTTGCCCTGTTCCCGCAGCAGCGAGAACAGTTCTTCGGCCCGGCGCAGCACGTTGGCGTTGTAACCGCCGCAGAGACCGCGGTCCGAGGACACCACGAGCACACCGGCCCGCTTGGGGTTCTCCCGCTGCACGAGCAGCGGGTGATCCAGCGCGCTGGCGCCCGCAAGCTCGGTGAGCATGTTGGTGATCTCGGTGGAGTAGGGCCGGGCCGCGTCGACCCGGGCCTGCGCCTTGGCGATCCGCGACGTGGCGATCAGCTCCTGTGCCTTCGTGATCTTCTTGATCGACGAAGCGGAGCGGATACGCCCGCGTAGCTCGCGAAGTGTGGCTGCCATTGGTTACCTAGGCCTTCTTCGGAGCCGGCTTGCGGACCTTGACCGATTCCTTCTCCAGGTCCTCGGGGTCCAGTGCGTCAGCATCGGCCTCCTTGACAACCACGGAGCTGCCGTCGGTGGCGGCGAAGCCCTTCTTGAACTCGTTGATGACCGAGACCAGCTTCTCCTCGTTCTCCTCGGAGAGCTTCTTCGTCTCCTTGATCCCGGTGAGGATGTCGGAGTGGCTGGCCTTCACGTGCTCCAGCAGCTCGGCGGAGAAGCGCGAGACGTCCTCGGCGGGAACCGAATCCAGGTGGCCCTGGGTGCCGAGGAAGATCTCGATGACCTGGTCCTCGACTGCCAGCGGGCTGTACTGCGCCTGCTTGAGCAGCTCGACCAGGCGGACACCGCGGTCCAGCTGGGCCTTGGAGGCCGCGTCCAGGTCGGAGGCGAAGGCCGCGAAGGCCTCCAGCTCGCGGTACTGCGACAGATCCAGACGCAGCGAGCCCGCGACCTCTTTCATGGCCTTGATCTGCGCGGCGCCACCGACGCGGGACACCGACACACCGACGTTGACGGCCGGGCGCACACCCTGGTTGAACAGGTCGGACTCCAGGAAGCACTGACCGTCGGTGATCGAGATGACGTTGGTCGGGATGTAGGCCGAGATGTCGTTGGCCTTGGTCTCGATGATCGGCAGACCCGTCATCGAACCGCCACCCAGCTCGTCCGAGAGCTTCGCGCAACGCTCCAGCAGACGCGAGTGCAGGTAGAAGACGTCACCCGGGTATGCCTCGCGGCCCGGCGGGCGACGCAGCAGCAGCGAGATGGCGCGGTAGGCCTCGGCCTGCTTGGTGAGGTCGTCGAAGACGATCAGCACGTGCTTGCCGTCGTACATCCAGTGCTGGCCGATGGCCGAGCCGGTGTACGGCGCCAGCCACTTGAAGCCGGCCGGGTCGGAGGCGGGGGCAGCGACGATGGTGGTGTACTCCATCGCGCCACCCTCTTCCAGCGCGCGCTTCACGCTGGCGATGGTGGTGCCCTTCTGGCCGACGGCGACGTACACGCAGCGCACCTGCTGCTTGGGGTCACCGGTCAGCCAGGCCTCGCGCTGGTTGAGGATGGTGTCGACGCAGACCGCGGTCTTGCCGGTCTTGCGGTCACCGATGATCAGCTGACGCTGGCCGCGGCCGATCGGGGTCATGGCGTCGATGGCCTTGATACCGGTCTGGAGCGGCTCGCCGACGCCCTGACGCTGAACCACCGAAGGGGCCTGCAGCTCGAGTGCACGCCGCTCTTCGGCGGCGATGTCGCCCTGGCCGTCGATCGGCTGACCGAGGGGGTTGACGACGCGACCGAGGAAGGCGTCGCCGACCGGCACGGAGAGCACCTCGCCGGTGCGCTTGACCTGCTGGCCTTCTTCGATCTTCTCGAACTCACCCAGGATGACGGCGCCGACGCTGTGCTCGTCGAGGTTGAGTGCCACACCCAACACACCGCCCGGGAACTCGAGGAGCTCCTGGGTCATGACCGAGGGCAGGCCCTCGACGTGAGCGATGCCGTCACCGGCGTCGACGACGGTGCCGATCTCTTCACGCTCGGTGTCGGCGGAAAACGAGGATACGTAATCCTCGATGGCACCTTCGATATCAGCAGCCGAGATTGTCAACTCTGCCATGGTTTTTCGTCTTCCTACCTTGTTCTTGGGGTGGTTCTGGGGTTGCCAGCGCCGTCGGTCAGTCCGGCAGCTGGGTGGCCGCTGCGGCCAATCGGGACGAGATCGAGCCGTCGATCACTTCGTCACCGACGGTGATCGACAGACCGCCGAGCAGTTCAGGGTCGACGTGCAACTGCACTGCCACCGGGTGTCCGTAGATGCGGGTGAGCACCTCCGACAGCCGGGTCCGCTGGGCATCGGTCAGATCAGCCGCCGCAGTCACGTGAGCGACCACCTCGCCGCGGCGGGACACCGCGAGCTCGGCGAGGTCGATGACTGCCTCGTCGGCACGCTCGCCGCGCAGCAGTCCCACAGTCTGGGCCAGCAGCGCAGCCGCCGTCCCGTTCCCACCCGCGTCGCCAAGCACCTTGTCCAGCAAGGCAATCCGGCCATCGACCGGGGTGGTGTAGTCACTGAGCAGGGCCGAGAGCTTGGGCTCGGCGTCGAGCAGGCGGCCGAACCGGAACAGCTGGTCCTCCACCTCGTCGACCTCACCGGCGGTCTCGGCGCGCTTGAGCAGCGCCAGACGTGCGGTGTGTTCAATCGCGTCGACCAGGTTCGACTCGGTCGACCAGCGCTGCGAAACAGCGGTCCGCAGCACGTCCAGAGCGGTGCTGCTGACCTTGCCGGACAGCAGGCGGTCGACCAGCTGCACCTTGGCGGCGCCTTCGTCGGTCGGCTCGCCCAGATGCCTGATGAGCACCGGCTCCGACAGCAGCAGCTTGGCCACCGAGGTCAGGTCGTCGGCCAGCGTGGTCAGGTCGTCGGCAGCGAGACCGCTTGCGACGGAGTCGAACTTGTCGACCACGACGGCCAGCGACTCGCGGCTGGCGGCGCGCAGCTTCGCGGATGCGGCGGTGTCGATCACCACCGCCGACGGGGCCATCTGGTCGAGCTCGGCGAGGAACCGGTCGACGGTGGCCGCCTGCGCGGCCGGGTCGGCGACGTGCGCCCGCACCAGAGCGTCGGCCTTGGCCACCGACTCCGATCCGAGACCGGTCCGCAGCTGGCGGATGAGCTGCTGGCGCATCAGCTGAACCTGCTGAATACCCTGCGCCTTGATCCGCTCGGCCTCCGTGCCGGCCTGCTCGGCCAGCTGAGCGGTGATCCGCTCGGAGTCCTGCGAGGCCTCATCGGTCACCTTGGCCGACTCGGCCTTGGCGTCGGCGAGTGCCTTGGCATGCATCTCATCGGCTTCGGCGAGCTTCTTCGCCGCATCGGCGCTCTCGGCGAGGGCGACCCGCACGGCTTCCTGCTGCTTCTGCATCAGGCTCCGCACTGGCGGCACCACCCACTTGATGATGATGTAGGCGATGACGGCAAAGCCGATCAGCTGCCCGATAAATATCGACATCTACTGCGTCCCACCTGATTTCACGTCGACGCCCAAAATTCGGCTGGCCAGGGTCTGCGAGAGTCCGTCCACCGACGACTCCAGGCCCGACCGCACCTCGGCGCTCTGAGCAGCAAGCTGCTCATCGGCCTGGCGCACATTCTCGGCCACCTCGGTGCTGGCCTCGGCGCGCTTGGCATCGACCACCTCGCGACCCGCTGCGCGGGCCTCGTCACGGATGGCCGACGCCTGGGTACGCGCCCCGGCCATCGCCTCGTCATAGTCGGCCTGCGCTGCGGCCACCTGCTCGGCAGATTTCCGATTGTCAGCGGCGGTCTTCGCCAGCATCGCTTCACGCTCTGCCAGCACCTTGCCGACCGGTGGCACAACCCATTTCGCGATCACGGCGAGCGTGATCAGGAAAATGATCAACACGGCGAAGAAGGTGCCGTTGGGGACCAGGAAGTTGCTCTGGCCCCCACCGCCTTCCTCCGCCGCTGCCTGGCTTGCAGCCAGGATCGTTGCGCTCAGTTCACCCATGCTGATGGACTACTGCAGGCCCGGGGTGGCGAAGACGAACAGCGCCATGAAGGCCAGGTTGATGAAGTACGCGGCCTCCACCAGACCGACGGTGATGAAGAACGGGGTGAACAGACGGCCCTGGGCCTCGGGCTGCCGGGCGATGCCCGAGATCAGCGCGTTACCCGCGATACCGTCACCGATACCAGCGCCGATGGCGCCGCCACCCATGATCAAACCGCCACCAATCAGAGCGCCGGCCGTGATGAGGGCGTTGGGGTCGAGTTCCATTCCTTTTATCCTCCTTGATAACTGGTGGCTGTGCCGCCAGAGGTTCGTGTCGTGCAGTTGTAGGGATCTAGCCGGTCATGCTCAGTGGTCTTCGTGGTCCAGCTCCATCGACTGGCTGAAGTACAGGATCGTCAGCAGCGAGAAGATGAAGGCCTGGATCAGGCCGACGAACAAGTCGAAGGTCTTCCAGATGGCGTTGGGTGCCCACTGGATGTACCAGGGGAACATCGCGATCAGCGCGACGAGGATGCCGCCGGCGAAGATGTTGCCGAAAAGACGGAGGGCCAGCGAGATCGGCTTGGCGAGTTCCTCGACGATGTTGATCGGCAGCAGCGCGGGGACGTGACCCTTGAGCACCTTGACCGGGTGGCCGATGATGCCGCGCCGCCAGATGCCCGCCGCGTGGTAGCAGACGAACACGAACAGGGCCAGCGCCAGCACGAAGTTGATGTCGGAGGCCGGCGGCTTGTACCACTCGGCGGCGGCACCGTCCGGTCCCCCGTACTGCAGCGGCAGCACCGACAGCCAGTTCGAGACCAGGATGAAGACGAAGATCGTCACCGCCAGCGGCAGCACGAACGGCGCGACCTTCATGCCGATCGCGGCCTCGATCTGGCCGCGCATCTGGATGGTCAGGGCCTCCCAGAACAGCTGCACACCGCCCGGCACGCCGGTCGAGGTGACCTTCGCGCGCAGGACGAACGCCAGGGCGATCACGATCACCGCGGTGACCGCAGTGGCCAGGATGGTGTCACCGTTGAACGTCATCCCGAACAGCTCGAACACCATCGTGTGGTGGCCGACGTGGATGGCGGCGCCACCCTCTTCGGCGGCGAGCACGGTCGTCGTCTGAGTCATATAGGTCAGCTCAACCCTTCGATTCCGTATCCAAGACATCCAGGCCGTTCGAGCGGATCTTCCGCAGCACGGGGATGCTGGTGCTCATCACCAGCAGAGCCTGGAAAATCGCCAGCCCGAACAGCACCGCGATGCCGCCCGAGGTTTTGAAGACAAATGCGATGCCGAGGGCGATCGCGGTGATGATCAGCAGCCGTGTCGCGGAATTCACGGCCATCTTCTTCTTGAGCGGGTGATCTTCGGCCGTGATCGATTCGACGGCCCGGCGCACCAGCAAGGCGTTGACCAAGCCGAGGCCCAGGCCGACACCGAAGAAGACGCCGAAGAAAATGTGTCCGGTGAATGCGGCGGCAACTACGGCCAGCGCGGTCAGTACGACGCAAACGATCAGGAGACGCAGCGGCCGGAAGGCCACCGACGGAAACACCAACGGCGCGTCTTGCGCTGGCGTCGTCACTGCTTCACCCCAATCCCGCTGTCACGAAAAGCTGCACCCTCGGAGGTGCCAACGGTTGCTATCCCCTGGCAAAAGCCTGTGCATGCCCGCCGAGAATATCGGAGGGCTGCGGGCGGGCTCGAATCACCCACGGGGTAGCTCCCTTTGTCGGTCGTTGATCGGCACCTGACGGTTCGTCGAACCGATGGGCCGGGCCGGCAACCCGCGAGGTTTTTCGGGTTCTGGCAGCACCCTAACACATGGTAGGCACCCCTAAACGTGGCCTACTACTTTTCGTCGTACTTAGCCCGGCGCTAGTCCTCGGACCCTTCGCTCCCCCGTTGCAACAGCGGAATCAGAGTCACCACGATCGCGACCAGAATGGCCGCCGCGACGACCGCTCCGGTGTAGCGCGGATCGAAGAAGATCGTGGCTGCCGCACCGAAGGCGATGATGCCCACCCACAGGTAGATCAGCAGCACGGCGCGGCGATGCGAATGCCCGATCTGCAGCAACCGGTGATGCAGGTGCATCTTGTCCGGGCTGAGCGGGCTGCGGCCGGCCCGGGTCCGCCGCACGATGGCCAGCAACGTGTCCAGTGCGGGCACCAGCATCACGGCGATCACCAGTAGGAACGGCGACATCAGCGCGAAAACGTCGCGGGCACCGTAAGCGTTCTGCGAGATCGGTCCGGCCGCCGTGGTCGACGCCGCACCCAACATCAGGCCGATCAGCATCGACCCGGAGTCGCCCATGAAGATCTTGGCCCGGTGGAAATTGTGCGGCAGGAAGCCCAGACAGGCCCCGGCCAGAACCACCGAGATCACCGCGGGCGGGTAGAACAGCACGTCGCCACCGTGGTCGCGCAGCAGTCCGACCGAGAAGATGCAGATCGCCAGGGCCGTGATCAGCCCCAGGCCGGCGGCCAGACCGTCCAGCCCGTCGACGAAGTTCATCGCGTTGACGATCGACACCGTCAGCGCGAGCGTCAACAGGATCGAGGACACCTGGTCGAGCACGATGGTGCCCACGCCCCCGATCGGGATGTAGAGCACGCTCCAGGCCACACCCATGGTGACCAGCACGCTGGCCGCGGTGATCTGCCCGGCGAACTTGGTCAGGGCGTCCAGCCCCCAACGGTCGTCGATCAACCCGATGGCCATGATCAGCCCGCCCGCCACCACGACGGCGGGCATACCGGTGGAGTAGACGAAACCGCGTGTGAGTGCGGGCAGTTGGGAGGCCAGCAGGACCGCGGCGGCCACCCCGATGTACATGGCCAACCCGCCCATCCGCGGTATCGGTTGTACGTGCACATCACGTTCGCGCGGATAGGCGACGGCTCCGATCCGGATGGCCAGCACGCGCACCCAGCCGGTGGCGAAGTACGTGATGATGGCGGCGGTCAGCCCGACGAGCGCGAGTTCGCGCAGCGGTACTCCGGCACCCCGGTCCGACAGGGCAAGAAGCCCGGTTTGACTCGCGGAGATCAATTGGTCGCCGGCCGTCATCACCGATGAACCGTACTGCAGCAAGCTGAGATCACTCCGTAGGTGTTGTTGTGAGCGTGGATGTTTCCACGCCGACCACCCTGGCGATGTCGGCCGCGCTGATCGGGCCGGTCCGCAGGATGCGCGGCTGGTCACCGGTGAGGTCGACGATGGTGGAGGCGGCCTGTTGTTCGGCGGGCCCGCCGTCGAGATAGACCTCGACCTTGTCACCGAGTTGCTCATGGGCCTGAGCCGCGGTGACCGCGGCGGGCCGGCCCGAGACATTCGCACTGGACTGAGCCATGGGCCCGACCTCCCGCAGCAGCTCGATGGCCACCGGGTGCAGCGGCATCCGGAGCATGACGCTGCCGTTGGCATCCCCGAGATCCCATTGCAGTGACGGCGCCTGCGTGACCACCAGGCTCAGCGCGCCCGGCCAGAATGCGCGGATGAGTTCGCGGGCGGCCGGCGGTACCGAATAGACCAGCCCGTCGATGGTGTTCCACGAGCCGACGAACACACCGACAGGCATGTTGCGGCCACGGCCTTTGGCGGCGAGCAGACTGCCGACCGCATCCCGATCGAAGGCGTCCGCACCGATCCCGTAGACGGTGTCGGTCGGCATCACCACAAGCCGGCCGCCCTTCACCGCGCTGATCGCCGAGGCGATACCGGTCACGCGCTGATCGGCATCGGTGCAATCGAAGATGGTCATGTCGGCTCCCCGGTCGGTGCGCGCATCAGCTCAGCTTCTCCCAATCCGGGTCGCCGTGACAAAGCGGGGTCGCCCGGCGAGGTCACGGCGCGCGGTGACCTCACTGAAGTGTCCGTCGTGGGCGAAGGCCTCGACGGACAGCTCAGAGGTGGTGTCGTCGTGCTCGACGGCGCACGGCGCACCGTCGCGCAACCACCGGGCGGCCAGCGCGACGATCGGCCGGATCACCGACATGCCGTCGGCGCCACCGAACAGGGCCTCCGCTGGATCGTGTTCGGCCACTTCGGGTTCCAGGACGGCAGCCTCGGGGATATAGGGCGGGTTGGACACTAGGAGGTCCACCCGGTCATCGAGTTCGGGCAGCAGATCCGGGGCGGTGACGTCGGCGTCCAGGATTTCGACGCGCGTCCCGGCCGCGTTGCGACGCGCGAATTCCAGGGCCGCCGGCGAGTTCTCCACCGCCATCACCCGGGCATCGGGCCACTGCGCGGCCAGCGCCAGCGCGAGCGCACCCGAACCCGTGCAGAGGTCGACGATCAGGGGGTTTGACGGAAGTCGCTGCGCGCAAGCCCACTCGAGCAGCGCCTCGGTCTCGGGCCGGGGAATGAACACCCCGGGACCGACCGCGAGCGTCAACGGGCCGAACGGCGCGGTGCCGATCAGGTGTTGCAGGGGAATCCGGCGGGACCGGGCGGCGACGAGTTCTTCGTACGCCTGCTCGAACCGTTCATCGGGGTCACCGAGAAACATCAACCGGCTGCGGTCGACGCCCGCGACGTGCGCGGCGAGCAGTTCGGCGTCGATACGCGGGGAGGCCACGCCGGCGGCGGCCAGACGTGCCGTTGCGGCCGCGACCGCCTGCCGCACGGGGGTCATGACTGCTGCTGCAGCCGGGCCTGTTTGTCGGCGGTACCCAGTGCGTCGAGCAGCGCGTCCATATCCCCGTCGAGCACCTGGTCGAGGTTGTGCGCCTTGAAATTGATGCGGTGGTCCGCGATCCGGTTCTCGGGAAAGTTGTAGGTGCGGATCCGCTCGCTGCGGTCGACCGTGCGGATCTGGCTGGCGCGATCGGCCGAGGCGTCGGCCGACGCCTGCTCCTCCGCGAGTGCCTGCAGCCGGGCGGCGAGCACCACCATGGCGCGGGCCTTGTTCTGCAGCTGCGAGCGTTCGTTCTGGCAGGTCACGACGATGCCCGTGGGCAGGTGGGTGATGCGCACCGCCGAGTCGGTGGTGTTCACGCCCTGACCGCCCTTACCGGAGGACCGGTACACGTCGATGCGCAGATCCGATTCGTCGATCTGCACCTGCTCGACGTCTTCCGGCTCGGGATAGACCAGCACGCCGGCAGCCGAGGTGTGCACGCGGCCCTGTGATTCGGTGACGGGCACCCGCTGCACGCGGTGAACGCCACCCTCGAACTTCATCCGCGACCACACGCCGTCGGCGGAATCGCCCTTGCTGGCGATGGTGATGGTGGCGTCCTTGTAGCCGCCGAGGTCAGACCACGTCTCGTCGAGCACGGTGACCGTCCAGCCGTGCCGCTCGGCGTACCGGATGTACATGCGCGCCAGGTCGGCGGCGAACAGTGCCGACTCCTCCCCGCCTTCCCCGGACTTGACCTCCAGCACGATGTCATCGGCATCGTGCGGGTCGCGGGGTGCAAGCTGGTCGGTCAGCTGGGCGTCGAGTTCGGCGACCTTGGCGGTCAGCTCGTCCACCTCGGCGGCGAAGCTGGCGTCGTCGGCGGCGAGTTCGCGGGCGGCCTCGAGGTCGCCGCGGGCGGCCTCCAACTTGCGGTAGGTACCCACGACCGGTGACACCTGGGCGAACCGCCGGCCCACCTTGCGGGCGGCGGAGGCATCGGCGTGCAGGTTGGGATCGGCGAGCTGGCGCTCCAGGTCCGCGTGCTCAGCGAGCAGCGCCTCGATCGCAGGTGCGGTATCCGTCACGTCAGCCTCCTCCAACTTTCTCCGGAAACGAGAACAGCGCCCAGATCTGACGCATATGCGACAGATCGGGCGCCGTTGACGTAGCTACTTGTCGGCTGTAGCAGCCTGATCACCGGCAGGCTTGCGCTTGCCGTACCGCTTCTCGAAGCGGGCCACGCGGCCGCCGCTGTCGAGGATCTTCTGCTTGCCGGTGTAGAACGGGTGGCACTGCGAGCAGACCTCGACCACGATCTGGCCGCTCTGCTTGGTGCTACGGGTCTGGAAGGTGTTGCCGCAACCACAGTGCACCGTGGTCTCGACATACTCCGGATGAATGCCTGTTTTCATGGTTCCTCTTCAATAGTTGGCCCGGGTCGCCCACACGGACGTGAACCGGGACCGAGGGTCGGCGGTCCATTATGCCAGGTCAACCGCCAACCTCCTAAACGCGCGATGACCGGCCGGTATTCCTGCCCGGGACTCGTCAGATGGCCGCGTACGCCGTGCCGTCGCGCTTCCACACCACCCGGCCGGCCGGATCGGCGCCGAGGGCGACCAGTTCGCGCTTGAGGATCTTGTTGGTCGCGGTGCTGGGCAGATCTTCGGCGAGCCAGACGTACCGAGGCCAGGACTTGGGCGACAGATCCGCCTGACCGGCGAGGAATTCGGCAAACGCTTCCGGGGTGAGCTCCTGGTCGTCGCGCAGCACGATGGCGGCCATCACCTGATCGCCGACGAATTCATCGGGTACCGGGTAGACCGCCACCCGGCTGATCACCGGCTGCCGCAGCAGGATTCGCTCGATGGGGGCGGCGGTGATGTTCTCGCCATCCACCCGCATCCAATCAGCGGTTCGGCCGGCCAGGTAGATCCAGCCGTCGGCGTCGCGGTAGGCCAGGTCACCCGACCAGTACATGCCGTGCCGAAGTCGCTCATCGGTCGCGCCCTGATCGTTGTGGTAGCCGCGGAACATCCCGCTGCCGTTGGTGTTGACCAGCTCACCGGTGGCAACGTCGGCATTGACCAGGGCTCCGGTGGCGTCGAATTCCGCGATTGCGCACTCTTCGACGGTCTCCGGGTCGTAGATCGCCACCCCGGGGAAGCCCTGGCCGACGCTGCCTGCCGGTGTGCCTTCGGAGCGGGTGATGATGATCGCCAGCTCGGTCGACCCGAAGCCGTCCCACACGCTGCAGCCGAACCGGCGGCTGAATTCGTCGATGTCACGGTCGGCGGCCTCGTTGCCGAACGCCACCCGCAGCGGGTTGTCGTGGTCGTCGGACTGCTCGGCGGTGGCCAGGATGTAGGCCAACGGCTTGCCGACGTAGTTCATGTACGTCGCGCCGTAGCGGCGGATGTCCGGCAGGAAGCCGGACGCGGAGAACTGTGCCGGCGCCATGGATGCGCCCGAACTGAGGGCGACGCCCCACCCCGCGTACACCCCGTTGGAGTGGAACAACGGCATGGCCAGGTAGCAGGTGTCCGCTTCGGTGAGGTCGTAGCGCTGCACCAGCGCCGCAGCCGAGAACAGCACGATCGAGTGGGCCACCTCGACAGCCTTGGGCTCGCCGCTGGTGCCCGAGGTAAAGATCATCATGAAGGTGTCGTCGGGCCCGACCTCGCGGTGCGGGGTGAGTTCCCTCGGCGACCAGGTGGTATCGGAAACGTCGATGACGGTGACGTCCGGCAGGTCGACGCCGTCGAGCAGCCGGCGGTGCTGGTCGTCGACCAGGACGACCTGACACTCGACCCGGGCGATATCCCGCGCCAGCGCATCGCCGCGCCGGGTGTTGTTGATACCGCACAGCACGTAGCCGCCGAGCGCCGCGGCGGCGAGCGCGGTCAGCATGTCGGGGGTATTGCCCAGAAGCGTGCCGACATGCAGTGGACGCTGCGGATCGGCCATCGCGATCAACGTGGCAGCCTGAGCTTTCGCCTCGGCCACGTGCTCGCGCCAGGTCCAGGTGCGGTCGCCGTACTTGACGGCGACCGTGTCGCCTCCTTCGCGCTCGCGGAGCAACTGCTGCAGCGTTTCGGCCATCCGATAATTCCCCAAGGATCAGTGAACAGAATTAGAAATCTGTCTACCATGGTTGTGGCGCGACGGATACACCCTTGGCAGAATCATGTACCTAACCCCATCAGAAGACCAGGAGACACCACAGTTGACCAGCACCACCTCTCCGCGCAGCGTGCGAGATCGACTGATAGACGCTGCCGAAGAATGCCTGCGCACCAAGGGCATTCGCGCGACCACGGTCTCGGAGGTGGCCGAGGCCGCAGGTGTGTCCCGCGGGTGGCTGTACCGCCACTTCCCCGACAAGGTGACGCTGCTGGGCGCCGTGATCGTCCGGCTCACTGACACGTTCTGGTCGGAAGCGCAGGCCGTGCTCGAACAGATCGACGGCCTGGATCGGCAGATCGCCTGGGGTGTGGGCAACGGCCTGCGGGCGTACGACGACCCAGGTGCGGTGGTGATGAAACTCCGCACCGAGGAGCCCGAGGAATTCGCCGCCTGCGCGGGCGCCGGCGTGCAGGGCATGATCCCCGACCTGGCCGAATTCTGGTCGCCTTACCTGGCGGCCGCGCGCGACCGCGGCGAGGTCCGCGCCGACATCGACATCCCCGAGGCATCGGAATGGGTTGCGCGAGTGTTGATCTCGCTGGCGACCGTACCGGGCAACACGCTCGATCCCAGTGACGGGGACGCAGTGCTGGCCCAGGTTCGGCGCTACTTGATGCCCGGGTTGCGCCCCGATCCAACCGCCTGACGGTACGCAAAAGGCCCCCGAACAATCGGGGGCCTTTCGCGTGTCGACAGCGCTCAGTCGACGTCCATCGAGCCTGGGGTGGTCTTGGAGACCTGCACCAGGAACTCGTAGTTGGTCTTGGTCTTGCGCAGCTGGCTCATCAGCAGGTCGATGGCCTGGTGTGAATCCAGTCCGGACAACACCCGGCGCAGCTTGTGCACGATCGCGAACTCATCCGGGCTGAGCAGCAGCTCGTCCTTGCGGGTGCCGGACGGGTTGACGTCGACCGCGGGGAAGACCCGGCGCTCGGCGATCTTGCGGTCCAGCTTGAGCTCGGCGTTGCCGGTGCCCTTGAACTCCTCGAAGATCACGGTGTCACCGGTCGAACCGGTCTCGACCATGGCCGTGGCGATGATCGTCAGCGAGCCGCCGTGTTCGATGTTGCGCGCCGCGCCGAGGAACCGCTTCGGCGGGTACAGCGCGGTGGAGTCCACACCACCGGACAGGATGCGGCCCGAGGCCGGCGACGCGTTGTTGTACGCGCGGCCCAGGCGGGTGATCGAGTCGAGGAGGACGACCACATCTTTGCCCTGCTCGACCAGGCGCTTGGCCCGCTCGATCGCCAGCTCGGCAGCCTGGGTGTGGTCTGACGGCGGACGGTCGAAGGTCGAGGCGATGACCTCACCCTTCACCGAGCGCTGCATGTCGGTGACCTCTTCCGGACGCTCGTCCACGAGCACCACCATGAGGTGGCATTCCGGATTGTTCTTGGTGATCGCGTTGGCGATGTCCTGCATGATCGTGGTCTTACCGGCCTTGGGCGGCGACACGATCAGGGCACGCTGGCCCTTACCGATCGGCATGATCAGGTCGATGACGCGGGTGGTCAGCCGATCAGGCGTGGTCTCCAGGCGCAGCCGCTGGTTCGGGTACAGCGGGGTCAGCTTGGTGAAGTCAGGCCGGTTCTTGGCCGCTTCGACCGGACCGCCGTTGACACTGTCCAAGCGCACCAGCGGGTTGAACTTCTGCCGCGGGTTGTTGCCGCCGCTCTCACCACCCTCGCGGGGCACACGGACCGCACCGGTGACCGCGTCGCCGCGGCGCAGACCGTTCTTGCGCACCATGTTCATGGACACGTAGACGTCGTTCGGCCCGGCCAGGTAGCCCGAGGTACGGACGAAGGCGTAGTTGTCGAGGACATCGAGGATGCCGGCGACCGGCTGGACGACGTCGTCCTCACGCAGCTCGGTCTCGTTACCGCCCTCGGCGCCACGCTCTCCGCGGCGGCGACGGTCACGGTCACGGAACCGGCGGCCGCGGCGGCCCTGGCGGCCATCGCCATCGCCGTCGTCATCGTTGTTGCCCGACGAGTTACCGCCCCGGTTCTGCTGGTTGTCCTGCTGATCGGACTGGTCGCGGCCCTGACCCCGGTCCTGCTTCTGGTCGCGGTCCTGCTTCTGGTCGCGCTTGTCGTCCTGCTTGGTGTCGGTCTTGTTCTCGGCCTTGTTGTCGGCCTTGTTCTCGTCGCCGGACTGCTCGCGCTTCTCGCGTCGTTCCTGACGCTCACGCTTGGCAGGCTTTTCCTGCTGCTCGGCGGCGGGCTCGGTGTTCTTGGTGTCGGCCTCGGCAGCGGCTTCCGCCTTCGCCTCAACCTTCACGGCCTCGTTGCCCGCGTCGTCCTGGACGGCGTCGGCGGCAGGAGCGCCGGCCTGGCGCGAGGAACCCCGGCGCTCACGGCGACGGGTCGCGGGCTGCTCAGCAGCCTCGGCACCGGCGTCCGACTGGGCGTCGGCGGGGGCGTTCTTGGGGGCCTCGGTGGCTCCGTTGGATTCGCCACGATGGGCGCGAATAGCTGCGATCAATTCACTCTTACGCAAACCGGACGCGCCTTCAACACCGATTTCCTTGGCCAGCGCTCGCAGCTCAGGCAGCACCATGGTCGACAGCGACGCGGGACGGGCGCTCGAAGCGCGCCGCGCGGTGTCCGTTCCGGGCGCAGAGGCAGCAGCCGGCGCCGCGGTGTCAGCGGTCGCGGTGCTTTCAGATGTCACGGCGTTCGGTAAATCCCCAGTGCCATTGGCGCTGTCAGCCGTGAAGAGGTCCGTATCTGTCACGGATTTCCTTTCTTTCCCTCGCTCATCAGGTCGTGCGAGGGGTTCCCCAAAGGTCGATGCGCGTTCAGCTGAACCGCTGAGCGCGTAGCTCACACCGTCGCCTGCGCAACGGCGATCGCCAGGATTCGCCGAGATGGCGAACCGTCAGTCCACGAGTAGAACACAAGAAGATTGGGTGGTCGTCCTGGTGTCGACGCAGGCAGAGACCCTGCGAGTGCTGGACGAGAGCGAGAATATCTCGCTTTGGTGAAGTAATCAAGCAACGTCGACGCTGGGCGTGTGGCGTTTGCTTCTTCTTGTGTCACTCATCATCAGTTCCTGGCGGCCACACCCGACGTCCAGCGGACGCCCGCTCCGACCGACATCTCCCTGACGGTGAACCCATTGGCAGTGCCGTAATCCAGGGCCTCATCAGGCAATCCCACCTGGGAACTCATCCCCAGAACCGTAGGCCCGGCCCCGGACAGCACTGCTGCCACTCCACAACGCCGCAGGAGTTGCAGGTATTCCGCCGAGGCCGGCATCGCCGCGGCGCGTTGTGGCTGATGCAACACATCCTGCGTGGCGGCCATCAGCAGATCCGGACGCTCGCTCAACGCCACGACGAGCAGGGCTGCGCGGCTGAGGTTGAATCGCGCATCGGTGTGACTGACCTGCTCGGGCAGCACCGCACGAGTCTCGGCGGTGGACGACCGCTGCTGCGGAACCGCGGGAAACAACCGGATGTCCGGATGCACCTGAATCGGCGCCGCACGGTAGCGCGGCCGCCCTTCGTCGTCGGCCTCGGTCCAGGACACCACGGCTCCGCCCAGCACCGCCGCCGCGGCGTTGTCGGGATGCCCCTCGAACTCACTGGACAGCTGAATCAGCTGTTCTTCGCTCAACGGATCCGAACCAGCCTGTGCGACAAGGCCATTGACCACAGCCAGACCTCCGACGACCGCGGCGGCCGACGATCCGAGCCCACGCGAATGCGGAATCTCGTTGCGGCAGCGCACGATCAGTCCGGCGGCGCGATGGCCGGTAGCCTGCAAACCCGCCTCGATGGCCCGCACCACCAGGTGCGTCGCATCGAGCGGCACCTGGCCCGCACCCTCACCCTCGACCTCCAGCTGAAGGCCGGATTCGGTTGTCTCGACGATGATCTCGTCGTACAGGCTCAACGCCAAGCCCAGGCTGTCGAAGCCTGGACCGAGATTGGCGCTGGACGCCGCGACGACAGCGGTGGCCGTGAGTCCGGCGGGCAGGGTGTTGTTCACCAGGCTCAGACCAGTCCGAGCTTGGCGACGACGGCAACCGGATCCACCGGCACCGCGGTGACGGTGGGCATGTCCTTGAGCGCGGTATCGGGGTCCTTGAGGCCGTTGCCGGTGACGGTGCAGACCACCGTCGAGCCACGCTTGACCCAGCCGTCCTCGATCGACTTGAGCAGACCGGCCACGCTGGCCGCCGACGCGGGTTCGACGAACACGCCTTCGTTGCGCGCGATCAGGTGATACGCCGCCAGGATCTCCTCGTCGGTGGCCGCCAGGAACCGGCCCTTGGACTGCTGCTGGGCCTCGACCGCGCCGGACCACGAGGCCGGCGACCCGATCCGAATGGCGGTGGCGATGGTCTCGGGCTCCTTGACCGGCTCACCCAACACCAGCGGGGCAGCGCCGGCGGCCTGGGTGCCGAGCATGCGCGGGAGCCGGTCCGACAGACCGTCGCGGTGATACTCGTTGTAGCCCTTCCAGTAGGCGGTGATGTTGCCCGCGTTGCCCACCGGCAGCGCGTGCACGTCGGGAGCGGTGCCCAGCGCGTCGACGATCTCGAACGCGGCGGTCTTCTGCCCCTCGATGCGGTACGGGTTGACCGAGTTCACCAGGGCGATGGTCGGGAAATCCGCGGTGATCTTGCGGGCCAGCTCCAGGCAGTCGTCGAAATTGCCGTCGACCTGAATGATCTTGGCCCCGTACATGACGGCCTGCGCCAGCTTGCCCATCGCGATCTTGCCCTGCGGGATCAGCACCGCACAGGTGATGCCGGCCCGAGCGGCGTAGGCCGCAGCCGAGGCCGAGGTGTTGCCGGTGGAGGCGCACAGCACGGCCTCCTGCCCACGGGCCAGCGACTCGGTGACCGCCACGGTCATGCCGCGGTCCTTGAAGGATCCGGTCGGGTTGAGCCCCTCGACCTTGAGATGCACCGTGCAGCCGGTGAGTTCGCTCAGCCGCTTGGCGTGGATGAGTGGGGTGCCGCCCTCGAGCAAGGTGATCGGCGTCCAGTTGTCGCCCACCGGCAGCCGATCGCGGTAGGCCTCGATCAATCCCGGCCAGGGCCGGTGCACCGGCCCTGCGCTGGTCTTTCCTTGCGTCCCGGGGTTCATGCGTTCGTTCCTTCCATACGCAGCACGCTGTTGATGGTCTGCACCACGTCGAGATCGGCCAGCGCCTCAACTGTTTCCGACAGCGCGGCATCGGTGGCCTGGTGGGTGACGACCACGATGCGCGCGCCGCACGGCTGCCCGCCCTCGTCGACCATGCCTTCCTGGCGCACCTCGGCGATGCTGACCTCACGCTTGGCGAATTCGGCTGCCACGGCGGACAACACACCGGGCCGATCCGAGACGTTCATGTTGACGTAGTAGCGGGTGGGGATGAATCCGATCGGGGCGATCGGGAGCTTCGCGTACTTGGATTCCCGCGGGCCACGGCCACCCTGGACCCGGTTGCGCGCGGCCATCACGACGTCACCCATCACGGCCGATGCGGTCGGCGCTCCCCCGGCGCCCTGGCCGTAGAACATCAGCCGACCGGCTGCCTCGGCCTCGACCACCACAGCGTTGAAGGCACCGTTGACGGCGGCCAGCGGGTGCGTCAACGGCACCAGCGCCGGGTAGACGCGCGCCGAAACACGTTGCTTGCCTTCGTCACTGGTCAGCCGCTCGCAGATGGCCAGCAGTTTGATGGTGCAACCCAGTGCCCGGGCCGACTCGAAGTCGGCGGCACTCACCTTGGTGATGCCTTCGCGATAGACGTCGTCGGCGGTGACCCTGGTGTGGAAGGCGATCGAGGCCAGAATCGCCGCCTTGGCCGCGGCGTCATAGCCCTCGACATCGGCGGTCGGATCGGCCTCGGCGTAGCCCAGCGCACTGGCATCGGCCAGGGCTGAGTTGTAATCGGCTCCGGTGCTGTCCATCTCGGACAGGATGTAGTTGGTGGTGCCGTTGACGATGCCCGCCACCCGCAGCACCGAATCACCGGCCAGCGACTGGGTCAGTGGGCGGATGACGGGAATGGCACCGGCCACCGCGGCCTCGAAATACAGGTCGACGCGCGCCTTTTCGGCGGCCTGCGCCAGTTCACCGGTGGACTGTGCCATCAGCGCCTTGTTGGCGGTGACCACCGACTTGCCCTGTTCGAGTGCGGCCAGGATGGCCTTGCGGGCCGGCTTCACCGGGCCCATCAACTCGACCACGATGTCGACGTCGTCGCGCGACACCAACTCGACGATGTCGTCGGTGAGCAGCTCCTTGGGCACCCCACGGTCGCCGGAGACCTTGCGCACGCCGATGCCGCGCACCTCGAGCGGGGCGCCGATGCGGGCTGCCAGGTCGGCGGCGCTCTCGTTGATGATGCGCACCACTTCGCTGCCGACGTTGCCCAGCCCCAGTACCGCTACGCCGATGGGCTTCTCACTCATTGACCACTCACCTCCAGGCTCAAAAGATCGTCGACGGTCTCCCGACGGAGCACCAACCGCGTCTTGCCGTCCTTCACAGCCACCACCGCGGGTCGGCACAGCAGGTTGTACCGGCTCGACATCGAATAGCAGTAGGCGCCGGTCGCGGCGACTGCCAGCAGGTCGCCCGGCGCGATGTCATCGGAGACCCAGGTATCGCGAACGACGATGTCGCCGGTCTCGCAGTGCTTTCCGACGATGCGCGCCAGGGTCGCGGATGCGTCGCTGACCCGGGACACCAGACGCGCGTCGTACTCGGCGTCGTACAGGGCGGGGCGGATGTTGTCGCTCATCCCGCCGTCGACACTGACGTAGCGCCGCAGCGCGGTGGCGCTGACCGCGACGTCCTTGACGGTGCCGACCTCGTAGAGGGTGATGGTGCCCGGCCCGGCGATGGCGCGGCCCGGCTCCACCACGAGCTTCGGCGTCGGCAGCCCGACGGCCTCGGACTCGCTGCGCACGATGGCCAGCAGTTTGTCGGCCAGTTCCTGCATCGGCGGCGGATCATCTTGCGGCACATAGGAAATGCCCAGGCCACCGCCGAGGTCGATGATCGACATCTGCGAGGTCTTCTCGACACCGAACTCCGAAACGACGTCACGCAGCAGGCCGATCACCCGGTGGGCGGCCAGTTCGAAGCCGGCCACGTCGAAGATCTGGCTGCCGACATGGCAGTGCAGGCCGACCAGCCGCAGGTTGTCGGTGGCGAACACCTTGCGCACCCCGTCCATCGCCGCACCGCTGGCGAGCGACAGGCCGAACTTCTGGTCCTCGTGCGCGGTCGAGATGAACTCGTGGGTGTGCGCCTCCACGCCCGGGGTCACCCGGACCAGCACGTCCTGGACGATGCCCGCCGCTCCGGCGACTTCGTCCAGGCGCTCGATCTCGATCAGAGAGTCGACCACCACGTGGCCGACCCCGGCCTTGACCGCGGCGGTCAGCTCGGTGACGGATTTGTTGTTGCCGTGCAACGTGATTCGTTCCGGCGGGAACTCCGCGTGCAACGCGACGGCAAGCTCTCCCCCGGTCGCGACGTCGAGCGAGAGGCCTTCCTGGTTGACCCAGCGCGCGATCTCGCTGCACAGAAACGCCTTGGCCGCGTAGTGCACGTGATCGCCGCCGCCGAAGGCCGCGGCGATCTCGCGGCAGCGCGACCGGAAGTCGTCCTCGTCGATCACGAAGAGCGGAGTGCCGTACTCGGCCGCCAGTGCGGTGACCGGCACTCCGGCGATCGACACCACGCCGTCGGCGCCGCGAACCAGGTTGCGCGGCCACACATTCGGCGCCAGCAGCAGGATCTCATCGGGAGACTGCGGCTTGGCGGGTGCGCCGGGGTGGTGGATCTCTTCGGCGTGCCGGGGCCCGGCGGGGTGCGCGTTCACATCCGCTCCGGGGCAGTGACACCGAGGATGGCCAGACCGTTGGCGATCACCTGGCGGGTGGCCTCGCACAGCGCCAACCGTGCCGCGTTCAGGTCGCCCGGCTCCTCATCGCCCTGCGGCAGCACGCGGCAGGCGTCGTAGAACCGGTGGTAGTCGCCGGCCAGGTCTTCCAGGTACCGGCACACGCGATGCGGCTCACGCAGCGCGGCAGCGGCTTTGAGCACCCGGGGGAACTCACCCAGGTTGCGGATCAGGATGCCCTCTTTGTCGTGGGTCAGCAGATCCAGGTGCGCGGTATCGGCGGTGACGCCGAGGTCGGCCGCGTTGCGGGCCAGCGCCGACAGCCGGGCGTGCGCGTATTGCACGTAGTAGACCGGGTTTTCGTTGGACGCGCTGGACCACAGGGCCAGGTCGATGTCGATCGGGGTGTCCACCGAGGAGCGGATGAGTGAGTACCGGGCGGCGTCGACGCCGATCGCCTCGACCAGATCGTCGAGCGTGATGACGGTGCCGGCGCGCTTGCTCATCCGGACCGGCTGGCCGTCGCGGACCAGGTTGACCATCTGGCCGATCAGCACCTCGACGGTGTCCGGGTTGTCCCCCAGCGCCGCGGCGGCGGCCTTCAGTCGCGCGATGTAGCCGTGGTGGTCGGCGCCGAGCATGTAGATGCACAGGTCGAACCCGCGCTGGCGCTTGTCCAGGTAGTAGGCGAGGTCGCCGGCGATGTAGGCCGCGTTGCCGTCGCTCTTGATGACGACACGGTCCTTGTCGTCGCCGAATTCGGTGGTGCGCAACCAGGTTGCGCCGTCCTTCTCGTAGATGTTGCCGGTCTCGCGCAGCTTGGCGATGGCCTGGTCGACCCGGCCGGACGTGTGCATCGAGTCTTCGTGGGTGTACACGTCGAAGTCGGTGCCGAACTCGTGCAGCGATTCCTTGATGTGGGTGAACATCAGGTCCACGCCGATCTCACGGAAGGTTTCCTGTTGCTCGTCGGCGGGCAGGCTCATCACATCGGGCCGCTTGGCCAGCACGGCCGCGGCGATGTCGTTGATGTAGCTGCCGGCGTAGCCGTCCTCGGGGGCCGGTTCTCCCTTGGCCGCGGCGACCAACGAGCGGGCGAACCGGTCGATCTGGGCGCCGTGGTCGTTGAAGTAGTACTCGCGGGTGACGTCGGCGCCCTGAGTGGTCAGCAGTCGGCCCAGCGCGTCGCCGACCGCGGCCCAGCGGGTGCCGCCGATGTGGATCGGTCCGGTCGGGTTGGCCGAGACGAACTCCAGGTTGACCTTCTCGTTCAGCTCGGCGGAGTTGCCGTACGCCGCGCCCGCGTCGAGCACGTTGGTGACGATGACGCCCTGCGCGGAGGCCTCGATGCGCAGGTTGACGAAGCCGGGGCCGGCGACCTCGGCGGCGGCGATGCCGTCGGCCGCGGCCAGCGCGGTGGCCAGCCAGCCGGCCAGCTCGCGCGGATTGACGCCGACCTTCTTACCGAGCTGCAGCGCGAGGTTGGTCGCGTAGTCGCCGTGCTCAAGGTTGCGCGGGCGCTCGACCGTGACGGTGTCGGGCAGCGCGGCGGTGTCCAGGTCGTGTTCGGTCAGCACTGCGGCGGCAGTAGCCTTGAGCAGCTCTGCGAGGTCGGCGGGGGTCACGAGGGTCCATCCTATGGTCTGGGGTCCCCGCGCCCCGAATCCGTATTCGCTCTTCCATGCGCTACGCTATGCAAGCCCAATCGGCGCAGCTGATCTTCAGCCCGCGCCCCCGTAGCTCAGGGGATAGAGCGTCTGCCTCCGGAGCAGAAGGCCGCAGGTTCGAATCCTGCCGGGGGCACTCTTCAAAATCCGGCTCTACCTGGGCAAACGGGTCACGCGGGGCTGTTACTTCCCCTCGACCACGCCCATGCTGTCAGTCGCCAACCGTCGTCACCGTTGCGGAGGGCGACCGTGAAGACTCCCCCGTTCTGCACGATCTGCTGACCCTTGAGGTCGAATGTCATCGTCGTCGGGACGACGACGTAGCCGCAGTCCCCGTTGACATCGACGTGCCGAGGATCGCCGAGCGCTACGTAATAGCCCGACGCACCGACATGCTCACCTTCAGCAAGGACGTCACGCCACCAGTCCTGACTGGCCGTCGGCCCCTGCCATACATGCGGCGCCATTCCGTCGAGAATCTGCATCGGCTCTGCGCACGCCGCTGCCAACGCATCCACGTCACCCCGATTGAACGCGTCGATGTACTCGCCGACCGCCGCCATCGGATCATTCGGTCGAGACATCGCAGGTCCTCCTCGCGGTGGTTGCTACTTCAGGAACGCTAGGCCCCACCGTCCGCGGGCGCGTCGGAACGAGAGCTCTATAGAATATTTTCTATAGAGCTTGAGGGAAGGATGCCGCCGTGATCACCTTGTCCGCCGAGGAGCAGGCCATTGTCAGTACCGTCCGCGACTTCGTCGACAAGCAGGTCCGGCCCGTGGTCCGTGAACTCGAGCACGCCAACACCTATCCCGAAGCGCTGATCGAGGCGATGAAGGAATTGGGCATCTTCGGCCTCGCGATCCCGGAACCGTATGGCTTCGCCGCTGTTTCGATGCCGTGCTACGCACAGGTCACCGAGGAGCTGGCGCGCGGCTGGATGAGCCTGGCCGGCGCGATGGGCGGGCACACCGTGGTCTCCAAGCTGCTGTTGCAGTTCGGCACCGAGGAGCAGAAGCAGACATACCTCCCCCGGATGGCCACCGGTGAGCTCCGCGCGACGATGGCCCTGACCGAACCCGGTGGCGGCTCCGACCTGCAGGCCATGCGGACGGTCGCCACCAAGGACGCATCCGGCTATGTGATCAACGGGTCGAAGACCTGGATCAGCAATGCCCGCAAAGCCGGCCTCGTCGCGCTGCTGTGCAAGACCGATCCGGCCGCGACCCCCGCACACAAGGGGGTGTCGATCCTGTTGGTGGAGAAGGTCCCCGGCTTCACGGTCTCGAAGGACCTGCCGAAATTGGGCTACAAGGGCGTCGAGAGCTGTGAGATCAATTTCGTTGACTGCCACGTGGATTCGGATGCGCTGCTGGGCGGTGTCGAAGGACGCGGCTTCGCGCAGATGATGAAGGGGCTCGAGGTCGGCCGGATTCAGGTCGCGGCCCGGGCAACCGGGGTGGCCCGCGCCGCCTTCGACGACGCACTGCAGTACGCGCAGGACCGGGAGAGCTTCGGGGTGCCGATCTGGCAGCACCAATCGGTCGGCAACATGCTCGCCGACATGGGCACCAAGCTCTACGCCGCCCGCAGCCTCCTGCTCGATGCGGCGGAGCGGATCGACGCCGGCGGACGCTGCGACATGGAGGCAGGCATGGCCAAGCTGTTCGCCTCCGAGACCGCGATGGAGATCGCCCTCAACGCGGTGCGGATCCACGGCGGCTACGGATACTCCACCGAATACGACGTCGAACGTTATTTCCGCGACGCGCCGCTGATGATCGTCGGTGAAGGCACCAACGAGATCCAGCGCGGCGTGATCGCCAAGCAGTTGGTCAAACGCGGCGGACTCGACATCTGAGGCGCGCCATGACCGGAAACTCGAAGAGACCCGTGCCGATGCGGTTGTCCGACGTCGTCTCGGCCCACGTTCGCGAACTCATCGTTTCGGGACAGCTGCACTCCGGAGAGTTCATCCGACCGGAGACGATCGCCGATGAACTCGGGATCAGCGCCACCCCGGCGCGCGAAGGCCTGCTCCAACTGCAGACCGAAGGCTTTTTGTCCGTGGAGCCTCGGCGCGGTTTCATGGTGACCGCGCTGTCCAGCGACGACATCCGCGACATCTATGACGCCCAGGCGCTGTTGGGCGGTGAGCTGACGGCCCGTACCGCCGCCACGATCACGCCGACCGCGGTCGGCGAACTCGAACGCATCCAGGAGGCGCTCGAACGTGCCGCTGCCGCTGACGATTTCGATGAGGAGGAACGCCTCAACCATCAGTTCCACGCCCTGATCTATCAGCTGAGCGGATCGCGCAAGATGCGCTGGCTGATCAAGACGACGCTGGCATACGCACCGCGGAAGTTCTTCGCCGCGGTGGAAGGGTGGCCCGAAGCCTCGGCCCAGGATCACCGCGCCATCATCGAGCACCTGCGGACCAACGACCCTGAGAAGGCCCGTGCCGCGATGGCCCGGCACATCCGCAATGCCGGCGCATTGCTCGCCGAGCACTTGGCGCAGAACGACGACTCCGCCTGATCGCCACGTCACCGGACCGTGCGGTTTTGGCAAACGAGACGTTTGAATCCATCGGTGGCCCGATTTCAGGCGTCCTGCCTGCCCTGAACGCAAGGTCGAGCCCGCATCCAAAACAGCGGAAGAAAAGTCTTTAGCAAACTGCCCCAAAGGTATACAGTGGCCCCAACGTTTCGGCATTCCTTCAGGGGGGACACAAGCATGCAGAAGTTCGTCGCAGCGGCGGTGGCCGCCGGTGCCTTGAGCGCCGGACTCGCACTCGCCGCGCCGGCCGCGGCGGCACCGAACTGCTCCGACATCGTCGACAAGATCAACAGCGAGGACGGATACACGCCGACCAGCGGTGAGAAGTGGTCCTGCGCCACCGAGATCCAGGCGAACAAGTGGGCCACCTTCCCGGGCAGCATCACCGGCAAGTGGGGCAGCTTCCCCGCCGACACCGCCGATAAGTGGGCCAACGCCCCCGCCGATGTCGCCAAGAAGTGGAACGACTTCCCCGGCAAGCTGAAGGAAAAGTGGTCTGGCGGTGGCGAGGAGTAAACCTCCGAACGCCGCCTCGCATCAGTGGTGATCCGTTTACAGCGGGTCACCACTGATCTGTTTACGGCCCTTCGCCTGCCCCCACCCCGAGCGCGGCGAGCAGCGCCTCGCGGTGCGCGACGAACTCAGGGTTCCGGTAGGTGCGGGCACCCGGTGTCTGGAAGTCCAGGTGACGATCGACGACGAACGATCCGCCGTCGAGGACGAGCACGCGATCAGCCAACGTCACGGCCTCGTCGACATCGTGGGTCACCAGAAGCACCCCGGGTTCGTACTTCGCACGTAGTTCCTTGAGCAGGTGGTGCATGCGAACCCGGGTGAGCGCGTCGAGCGCCCCGAAAGGTTCATCTGCCAGCAGCAGCGCGGGATTGCGCACCAGCGACCGGGCCAGCGCCACCCGTTGTTGTTCACCGCCGGACAGCTCGTACGGCCAGGCCCGGTCGCGTCCAGCCAGGCCGACATCGGCGAGCACCGTGCCTGCCCGTTGTCTGACCTCGCGACCGGACAAACCGAGCGCGACGTTGTCGAGCACCCGCGCCCACGGCAGCAGCCGGGAGTCCTGGAACACCACCGAAACATCGCGGGCGACGAACAGGTCCCCAGTTCCGGCGACCCCGTGATCCAGCCCGGCCAGCGCCCGCAGCAGCGTGCTCTTGCCAGAGCCGCTGCGCCCCAGCAGGGCCACGAACTCACCCTTGCGGATGGTGAGGTCCACCGCATCGAGAATTGTTGTGCCACTGAATGATCGGCTCAGTTGCCGGACAACGGCGACTTCCTCGGTCAGGTTCCCAGTGCGCGCCGCCACGACAACGCTCTCCTCTCGATGGCCCGGACCGCGTAATCGCCGGTGAGTCCGAACACCGCGTAGACCAACAGGCCGACCACCACGACGTCCAGCTGCCCGTACAGCCGGGCCTGGGTCATCAGATAGCCGATGCCACTGGTCGCATTGACCTGTTCGACGACCACCAGCGCGGTCCACGAGATGGTGACCGCGAGCCGCAGCCCGGTGAAGAAACCGGGCAGGGCACCGGGGATGGCCACCTTGCGGATGAACTGACTGCGGGAAAGCCCAACGGTTTCAGCAAGTTCGACGTGGCGCAGGTCGACACCCTTGAGCTGTGCGGTGGTGTTGATGTAGACGGGGATCAGCACGCTGGTGGCGATGATGATGATCTTCATGGTGTCGCCGATGCCGAACCAGATGATCGCGAGCGGGATGATGGCCAGGGTCGGCACCGCGCGCTTGACCTGGATGGGCCCGTCGACGATGGCCTCGCCGATGCGGCTCAGCCCCGAGATCAACGCGAGCACCAGACCCAATGCCACGCCGATCGCCAACGAGATCGATGCCAGCTTGAGTGAGGCGAGGATGTTCGTGGGCAACCGGCCGTCCGACCACATCTCGCCGATCGTGCGCACGATGTCCAGCGGGTGCGGCAGGGTACGCGGATCGAGGATGCCCAGCTGCGAGGTGACGATCCAGATGACCACCAGCAGAAGCGGTCCGATGGCCAACGACGCGGGGATGGCCCGGCCCGGCCCCAGCCGCCGGCGGCGTTCACTGCCCGACCGGTGTTCCAGATGCGGATAATCCTGGCGGCCGGCGGCACCCGCCCCCGCTGTCACCGCCGAAGCGGGCGCCGTCTGGACCGCGGTCACTGTTTACCCGTCGACGTCGCGTTGAGATCGGCGAACCGGGAATCGAATTCGTCCTTGGCGTGCAACTCTTTCCCGGAGAATGCGCCCGCCTGCTGCAGCAGGTCGATGGTCTCCTGCTGGGTGTTGATCAACTCATCGGTAAAGCCCGGCACCGAGGACTTTCCGTCGGCCGCGGCGATGGCCTTGGCGTCTTCCGGGCTGACCTTCTGATCCTTGATCAGGTACTCGTCGATCCAGGTCTGCTTGTTGTCGTTGAGCCATTGTTCGGCGCGGTACCAGGCGATCACGAATTCGCGGATGGCCGCCGCGCGAGCCGGGTCGGACAACGCTTCCTGGCTCGCGTAGACGTAGTACAGGCCGGGGTAGGCGCCTGGGGCGTTGGGGATTTCGATGCTGCCCTCCCCCTGCGTGGAGGCGAGGTACCGCACGCGGTCGGGTTGCTTGAGCACCGCGGCGTTGACCTGCTCGGCACGCAGGCCGTCGGCGAACTCGGCCAGGCCCAGATTGATCGGCTGCACGTCCTTGATGCTCAAGCCGGCGGACTTCAGGTTGCGCAGCACGACCGCCTGCTGCGCGGTGCCCTCGTTGATCGCAATCTTCTTGCCGGCCAGGTCTTTCAGCGATTTGATGCCCGAGCCCGGTGAGGTTGCCAGCACGAGCCCGTTCCCGTCGTATTTCACCGCCCCGACGATGGGCACCCCGGCGTCCGAATACTGCGCGAGGATCGGCGGGACATCACCGACCCGGCCCAATTGCGCGTTGCCCGACCGGATCGCCTCCAGGCGCAGCGGTCCGCTGCTGAAGTTGGCGTAGGTCACGTCGGCGCTGAGCCGGTCCTGCTCACCGGAGAGTTTGAACAATGTCTTGAGCCGGTTCGCATCGTCGGCCACCACCAGGCTGGTTCCCGCCGGAACCGCGACCGGAAGCGGTGCGTCGGCGGACAGTCCGCCGCCGCCCTGCGTCCCGGATCCAGACGACTGGCAACCGGCCGCCACGACCGCGACGAGGCCGGCGGCCAGGATCACCCGGGTCAAGCGGGTCAACGGATTACGCATGTCTGGTTCCCTGTCAGCTCGCGGCCGACACGGAAGCGTCCGCGCCGGTGGTGAATCGGTTGGCCGGCCGGTCCAAACCGAGGTGGTCACGGAGCGTGCTGCCGGTGTATTCCTCGCGGAAGATGCCGCGGCGCTGCAACTCTGGGACGACGTGGTCGACGAACTCGGTCAGTGAGGACGGCAGCGCGGGCGGGATGAGGTTGAAACCGTCAGCGGCGCCGGTGGTGAACCATTCCGCGATGGTGTCGGCCACCTGTTCGGGCGTGCCGGCGAACAATCGATGTCCCCGACCGCTGCTTAGCCGCAGCAACAACTCCCGGACGGTGAGGTTGTCCGTCTCGACCAACCGCTTCACCAGGGAGAGCCGGCTCTTGATGAATGTGTCGCCCGGATCCTCGGACGGGAAGCTCAGTTTCCGGTCGAGATCGTCCTTGGTGACCGCGAATCCGACGATGGCGCTCAGTTGTTCGAGCCCGTAGTCGGGCACGGTGAGTTCTTCGAACTCGCGTTGACGCTCGCGCGCCTCGGCTTCGGTGCCACCGATGATCGTCGACAACCCGGGCAGAATATGCACCTGCTCCGGGTTGCGACCGAACCGGCGGATACGGGCCTTGACGTCGCGGTAGAAGTCGCGGGCCTCATCCAATGTCGGCTGCGCGGTGAAGATGGCCTCGGCGTACCTGGCCGCGAGATCCTTACCGGGCTCGGACGATCCGGCCTGGAAGAGCACTGGATGCCCTTGTGGGGAACGCGGCACCTCCAGCGGCCCGGCCACGTCGAAATGCGGGCCGGAGTGGTTGATCGCGTGGATCTTCGCCGGATCCACGAACCGTGGCGCGACCTTGTCGCCGACGATGGCGTCGTCTTCCCAGCTGTCCCACAACTTCAACGCGACCTGGAGGAATTCGTCGGCGCGCTGGTACCGAGCCGCCGGATCCGGGTGGTTTGGCACCCCGAAGTTGGCCGCGGCCGAGGCATTGGCGGTCGTCACGACGTTCCAGCCGGCCCGGCCGCGGCTCACGTGGTCGAGTGTGGCGAACCGCCGAGCCAAACCGTACGGGTCGTTGTAGGTGGTGGACGCTGTCGCGATCAGCCCGACGTTGGTGGTCGCCCCGGCCAGGGCCGAGACCAGGGTGATCGGGTCGAGCGCGTCGAACGGGCGAAACTCGGTCTGGTCCTTGAGAACTGGATGGTCGGCGAAGAAAACCGCGTCGAGCTTGCCGCGCTCGGCGATGCGGGCCAGTTCGATGTAGTGGCCGATGTCGGTGATGCCCGACAGATCGGTCTCGGGGAGACGCCACGCCGCTTCGTGCTGGCCGATGTTGCGCAGGAATGCGTTGAGGTGCAACTGCCTTGCGGGCGCAGCCATTGCGACGAGCTCCTTTGGTCGGTAAACCGGGTTGCGTCTATTTCAGGGGGACGGGCTGCGCTCCGAGAACAGTTAAGATCAGCGAAATTCCAGCTAACCCGCAGACAGCACACGAGCGTGCGGCTTGTCTGCCGCACGCTCGTGAGTGAGGTTGGTGCCGTCAGTCGGGGTTCAGCCCAGGCCGGTCCACTTCTTCAGGACCTTGCCCGGGAAGCCTCCCCATTTCTCAGCGGTCTTGCCGGGGAACGTCGCCCACTTCTCGGCGGTCTTGCCAGGGAAACCCGTCCACTTCTCGGCGGTCTCACCCGGGAATTTGGTCCATTTGTCGACAACGGGAATGTCGGGCAGATCAACCCCGCCGGTCAGGGATTTCTCGGCGGCATCGGTGATGGCATCGGTGACCGACGAAGACACGCGGTCACACGGCGAGCACCCGACGGTGCTGTTGCCCTTGGAATCGGCCGACGCCGGCGCGGACAGCGCCACCGCGGCGCCGACAGCCCCCGCGGCGAGGGTCGTGGCGATCAAACTCTTCTGGATCATAGGGTCCCCAACTGTCGTGTCCGACGCCGCCTGACGGCGACGCCAATCTGACACGCTAGTCCCAGAACCCCGCTGACGTCCTGCCATGCCGGAGGCCCGAGATCGTTTGCTGTAGCTGCGTCTGCCTGGGGTGGCCCCTGGCCGCAGCCCATTGCACCCGACCAGACCGGTCAACGAAACCGAACACCAGGTAACCGCCGGGTTAACAGTCTCGCGAGATGCCCATCTACCTTGCGCTTCACCGGCATTCGAGAGCACTGCAGGCAGATCACCTCCAAGACGACAACACCGGGAAGCGCATCGGGATTTCGAGACCCAGGCTACGTCGCGGGCCCCGGAATGATCTTGCTCACTTTTTGCCGGGGTGACCTGGCCGGGACATCTCAGGCAAAGACCTTTGCCACCTCGGCCACCCGGCGCAACTGGTCGATATCGGAGCTGGTGGGAATCAGGTGCACCTCGTCGGTACCGATGTCCTCGAACTTGCCGAGCACCTCGATCAGTTGCTCTTCGGTACCGGCCCACCCGGTCATGGGAGCCATGGCATCGACGTATTCGGCCGGGATCCAGTTCATGTACCGGCGCAGGTGCCGGTGGACCTGGGCGCGGGCCTCCTCGGGCTTGCCGAGCGCGAACCAGAAGGAGGTCGCCAGGTGCGGCTTGGGTTTGCCGGCCTCGGCCCAGGCGGTGCGGGCGACGTCGAACAACTCGGCCTGGCGGGTCAGATCCAGGTCCAGTGTCGTGCCTGCCACGCCGTCGGCCCAGGCCGCGGCGTCACGGATGGTCTTGGGCCCGATGGAGCCGATCTGCAGGGGCGGCCCGCCGGTCTGAACCGGAGATGGCCCGACCGGAAGCACCGATTCGGTGACTTTCTCCCCTGCCCAGACCCGTTTCATCACCGCGACGCGCTCTGCCATACCCCGCCGGGTCTGGGACGCCGGGTCGGCGCCGACCGCGTGGTAGTCCTCGTGGCGGCCGCCGACGCCGATGCCCACGGTCAACCGCCCGCCGCTGAGCAGATCTCCGGTCGCCAGGCCTTTGGCCAGCATCACCGGATCGTGCAGCTGCGGCACCACCACCGTGGTGACCAGCCGCACGCGGTCGGTCCACGCCGCCAGGGCGCCCAGCAGCGTCAGGCTGTCGGGATTGTCGAAGGCGATGCGCTCGCCCCAGCACAGCGACGAGAACGGGCCTCCGTCGATGACGTGCGCCCAGGACCGCAGCGTCGTCGCATCCAACTGAGGTTCCATGACCGGCATCGTCATACCCACGCGCACGCAGGGATTCTGTCACGTCCAGGTGGCAGCATGAACCTTATGGCCATCACCACGTCCTCGGTCGCCCACGTGCGGCTGACGGTCACCGATATCGAACGATCCCGGCAGTTCTACGAGAGCGTTTTCGGCTGGCCGATTCTGATCGAACTGCCGCAGGACGCCGACGCCACCACCCGCGCCCGGCTCAGTTTCCTGTCCGGCGGGGTCATCTACGACGCCGGGGCAACGCTGATCGGCCTGCGCCCGGTCGGGCGCGACGCGTTCGACGAGAACCGAACGGGGCTGGACCACTTGGCCTTCCGGCTCAAGAGCCTCGACGAGCTGAACGACGCCGCGCAACACCTCGACGATCTGGGCGTCGCGCACGAACCCGTCAAGGACATCGGCCCGTCCTACATCCTGGAGTTCCGCGACCCCGACAACATCGCCTTGGAGCTCACCGCGCCGAAGTAGATCCCCGGCCCGGGGGATATCCCCCACCCGGGTCTGGGGAAAACGCTGTGTCGCCGGGCCGCGCAACTTCGTAGGTTGAAGGCATGGTCGCAACAAGCGAAACCGCCCTGCCCGCCCCGGCCGAGCCGGCTGCTGAGCCCGTGACAGCACCACGCAACATCGGCCTCGTGCCGACCGCGTCGATGATCACCGGTGCCGCGGTGGCACTGGTGTGGTTCTGGATTCCGTTGTCCATCATGGTCATCGGTGTCTCCTCGATTCCTTCGGTGATCGGATTCCTGCTCTCCGGGGTGGTCTTCATCTACCTGATGCGCGGTGTCGAGTGGGTCGAGCGAACGCGCAGCGAGGCGGTGTTCGGCCTCGGTATCGGGATTCCGCCGCGCCAGCTGTCACCTCACACGGGGTTTCAGGGCTGGGCGCATCAGCTGTGGCTGGACATCAGCAGTACCCGGTTCTGGAAGGGCGTCTGCCACCACTACCTGCGGATGACCTACGACATGCTGGCCACCGGCGTCGCGTTCGCATTACTCGCCTTCGCGTTCGTGGGCCCGGCCGCGGCCATCGCGATCCGGCAGAGCGACAACGATGCCGGTCTGATCTTCCTCTCGCCACCGATCGCCGTGCTGCTGGCGATCGTCGCCGTCGCCGCCGCGGTGGCCATCCTGATCTTCGCCCCGGCCATGGATGCCGCGATCGACCGATGGCTGTTGTCCCCCTCCTCCACCGCGGCCCTGGAGTATCAGGTGAACGCGCTCGCCGATGCCCGGCAGGGCGCGGTGTCCTCGGCGCAGACCGAGCGCCACCGCATCGAACGCGATCTGCACGACAGCGTGCAGCCCCGACTGGTCTCCCTGGCGATGACGATCGGGTTGGCCCAGACCAAGCTGGATTCGGATCCGCCCGCCGCCAGGGCGCTGATCGCCGAGGCACATGACGACGCGAAGAGCGCATTGGTGGAACTACGCAACGTGGTGCGCGGTATCGCCCCGACGATCCTGTCGGACCGAGGTCTTGACGCCGCGTTGTCCTCGGTGGTGCAGCGCACCGAGACCTCCGGAGTACCAACCACATTGCACATCGATCTGCCTCGCAGGCTGCCCGACGAAGTGGAGTCGGTCGCCTACTTCGTGGTCGCCGAGGCCTTGACCAACATCGCCAAACACGCCAGAGCCTCTCAGGCCGTGGTCACCGTCCGGTTGGACGACACCGCCGACGTGCTGCACGTTTCGGTGTTCGACGACGGTCAGGGCGGCGCGGTCATCGACGCCGGCGAGAACGCCACCGGCCTGCGCGGGCTGGACGAACGGGTACGCGCGGCAGGCGGGACCTTCGCGGTGTCCAGCCCGGCCACGGGCCCGACGATCATCACGGCGGTGCTGCCATGCGGATCGTGATCGCCGAGGACTCGGCACTGCTGCGGGCAGGCATCGAACGGATCCTGGCCGACGCCGGGCACGAGATCGTCGCCGGGGTGCCCGACGCCACCAACCTGCTGCGACTGGTCAACGAGCATCACCCAGACCTGGCCATCCTCGACGTCCGGATGCCGCCGACGTTCACCGACGAGGGCATCCGGGCAGCGGCGCTGTTGCGCAGTCAGAACCCCGAGTCCCCTGTGCTGGTGCTCTCCCATTACGTCGAAGAGCGCTATGCGGCCGATCTCATCACCTCGGACACACGAGGATTCGGCTACCTGCTCAAGGACCGGGTCGCCGATGTGCCGGCATTCCTCGACGCCGTCTCCGTGGTGGGCGGCGGAGGAACGGTGCTCGATCCCGAAGTGGTGTCACAGATCTTGGTACGTTCGGCCCGCCGCAGCGCCCTGAACCAGCTGACCCCGCGTGAGCGCGATGTCCTGCAACTGATGGCCGAGGGCAAGACGAACTCGGCGATCGCTGCCGCCCTGCACATCTCGGTCGGCTCGGCCGAGAAGCACATCGCCTCGATCTTCACGAAATTCGACCTCGCCCCAGACGAGAGCGAGAACCGCCGCGTGCTGGCGGTGCTGCGCTACCTCGAGACCTAGACCGAACACCCCAACCGGGAAGGACTTTCATCGTGACAACCATCGCCGCTCCCCCACCGGTCAATCCGCCGCCCCAGTTGAACCCCGGTGGCCGCACCACATTCCGCCTCGTCCTGATCTCCTCGGCCGTGCTGCTGGTGGTCGGCACCGTAGCCGCGCTCGGCGTGGCGGCCTGGGCCGTGAGCACTGTCCGGGTCGTCACCGATCACCAGGCATTGCCCGCGACGATGCGGTCTCTGGTTATCGACACGGCGCAGATCCCCATCGAGATCCGCATCACCGCCGACCGCGAAACCCGCGACGCCACAGCGGATCTGCGTCTGGTGAACACCACGCACAGTGGGGCGCACCGGCTGCAGGTAACCACCGACCAAGACAGCACCCGGATCACCATCGCGGGCAACCCCTCCCCCATGCTGGAGTGGGCTCGCGGCGGGGAGATCACGATCGCCGTGCCGCCCGAGCAGGCCCGGCGCCTGACGGTACGCACCGAGCAGGAGCTCGGCACGGTGATCGCACAAGCCGATGTGGACCAGTTGATCTCCCGGGTCTCCGACGGGTCGATCATCCTGCGCGGCGCCGCCCGCCGCGTCGAGGCCCACACCGTCGACGGCGAGATCGTCTCGCGCGACCCGGTCGCGGTCACCGAAGAATTCAGCGCCACCACGTCCGACGGGGACATCACCGTCGACTTCCGCGACGCCGCGCCGCGTCGCGTCGACGCGGTGAGCCGCAACGGCGACGTGGTGATCGGACTACCGGAGCGGGGACCGTATCTGGTGCACGCACAGTCCGGGGCCTCGACAGAGGTCCGCGTGGCCGAGACCAACGATCCCGACGTCGCTGCCGCCGAGGTCACCGTCCGCTCCGACGATGGCGACGTGGTCGTGGAGCGTGTCGGCCCGGGGCGCGGGCGGGGCTAGACCGGGGCCACCCGGTCGATGATCTCCGCCACCGTCCCGGTCCGGGCCTGGCGCCATCCGGTTCCGGCCCACACGTTGGTGGCCTGCGGATCACCCGCGGCCGCCGAGGCCTTGCGCACCGGGCTGGTCAGGTAATGGATCTCGGGATAGCCCAGCGGGGCCTGCGCATCGTGCTCGACGATGAAGCGGTTGCGCAGCCCGCGGGCGTACCGGCCGGAAAATGCCCGGGTTACAACGGTTTCGGTGAACTCAGGGCTTTGCAGCGCGGCACGGTGTACTGGGCTGCTGCCGGCTTCGTCGGCCAGTAGGAACGCGGTGCCGAGTTGGGCGGCCACCGCACCGGCGGCCAGCACACCCGCCACGTCGCCTGCGCTGACCAATCCGCCCGCCGCCACGACGGGAACGTCCACCGCCGCCAGCACCTCGGCCAGCAACGCCTCCAGCGGTTGCGATGCGGGAGCCGCGGCCGGGTCGAACGTGCCGCGGTGCCCACCCGCGGCGGGCCCCTGCACGGCGAGCGCATCGACGCCGCGGCCCACCGCCAGCCGCGCCTCGTCCACGGTCGTCACAGTCCCGACGGTGGCGATGCCGGCGCCGCGGAGCCGGGCGATCTCCGCCTCGCTGGGCAATCCGAAGGTGAACGAGACCACTTCGGGCCGTAAGTCGAACACCGTATCCAGCTTGGCCGCCCATGCGTCGTCGTCGTAGCGCGGGTCACCCAGGGCCACGCCGTAGCGCTGCGCCTCACCGGCCAATTGCGCGGCGTAGGCCTGGATCTGTTCGGGCGTACCCGCACTGGGTTGCGGCGCGAAGAGATTCACGCCCAGCGGTTCGGTGGTCAAACCGCGTGCGGCGGTCAATCTTTCGGCAAGTCCGTCTGCGGTCAGATACCCGGCCGCGAGGAATCCCAGCCCTCCGGCGTTGCTGCCCGCCGCGGCCAGCTCCGGGGTCGAGGGGCCACCGGCCATCGGCGCCACGACCACCGGACGCCGCAGCCCACGAATATCGAATGTGCCCATCACCGCACCGCCTTCCCGAACAACAGCACGTCCTGTGGTTCGTCACTGATATTGGGGAACATCGCGTACCGCGCGAGCCTTCCCTCCAGTGACAGACCACACCGCCGCAGCACCCCGGCAGAGCCGGCATTGTCGGCATGGCAGTACGCCGTGACCCGGTACACCGTGGGATCGGACTGCAGATCGGTCAGCATCAACGAAACCGCTTCCGACATCAGGCCGCGCCCCCACCACTGCCGGGCCAGGCAGTAGCCGAGTTCCACCGCGTACGGCTGCGGGCGTCGCCGCGCGCACAGCCCGGCCACCTCGCCGTCGACTTCGACCAACCAGGTCTGCTCGTCACCGACGTTGAACAACGTCGTGATGACCCGGCGCGTCTCGGCCACCCCCGAATGGGGACACCAGGACAGATACCTCGTCACCTCGGGATCGGAGGCGATGCGGGCGTACAGGGCCTCGGCGTCCTCGACGACCGGCGGCCTCAGCCGCACCAGTGGCCCGGCCAGGATCTGGGTGTTGGGCATGGCCCCATCCTGCACCGTTGCCGGGGCAGCCAGTCCAGCGGTTTACTGGATTGATATGGCTATCACCTTCAACCACACCATCGTCGCCGCCAAGGACCGGCGGGTCTCAGCCGAGTTCTTCACCGAGTTGTTCGGCCTGCCCGGCCCGCAGGAGTTCGGTCCGTTTCTCGCCGTGACCATCAATCACGGAGTGAGTCTCGATTACGCCCAGGTCGGTGCCGACGAGGACATCCGGCCACAGCACTACGCATTCCTGGTGTCCGAGGACGAGTTCGACTCGATCTACGGCAAGATCCGCGACCGCGGCATGCAGCACTGGGCCGATCCACACGGTGAGCACCCGGGCGAGATCAACCACAACGACGGCGGCCGCGGGGTCTACTTCCAGGACCCGTCCGGGCACTACCTGGAGATCATCACCCGCCCGTACGGGGGCTGAGCACAGCGACTAGCGGTGCCCGCGCTTGTGTTCCTGATCGCGGTAGGCGTCGGCCAGGGTGTCGACGTGACCGGGCAGCTTGCCCGCCGCCACGTCGGCCAGGCTGGTCTCCTCCAGCACCGAGCGCATGCTGGCCCGCAGCGCACGCCAGACGTCGGTCAGCGCCGCCGTCGGACCGGAGTACGGCAGATCCCCAAGGCCGATGTCACGCACACTGGCCAGCGGTCCGTCGATGCAGCGCAGCACGTCGGCGATGCTGATCTCGCCCGCCGGACGGGCCAGCTCGTAGCCGCCGTCGCGGCCTCGATGGCTGCGGACCAGGCGATCGGTACGCAAGGCCGTGAGGATGTCGACGAGGAACTGCGCCGGGATGCCCTGTGCCTTGGCCAAGTCGTCGGTTTTGACCAGCTCGCCGCCCTCGACCGTGGCGAGCTGGACCATGGCGCGGACGGCATACTCCGCCTTCGCCGACATCCGCATGCTCAGGATTGTGCCAGTTCACTCATCGCCCGCACCGATGCGGGAAGCCGTGGGCCGTCGCGTCGGCGTGCCTAATCAGGGATCCCCGCAGCATCCGGCACGACGACGGCGAACAGGTCTGACATCGCGGCCAGGCTCGCCGACTGCATGACCGCGGCCGGCACGGGGGCGCCTTCAGGGCCGGCCAGTGTGCGGGTGGCGGTGGCAGCGGCCACCACGGTCGGGGCGTATCCGAGGTTGAAGGCGCCACGCGCGGTGGAGTTGACGCACATGTGCGTCATGAATCCGGCCAGCACCAGGTTCGACGCGTTGAGGCCTTTCAGCCGATCATCGAGATCGGTCTGTACGAACGAATTGGGGAACTGCTTGACCACCACCGGTTCTCCCTCGCGCGGCGCCACCGATGCGACGATCGCACCGCTCTCACCGTCGATGTCATACAGCGAACCCGGGCCGTCGGAGTGCTGGATGTGAATGATCGGGATGCCCGCGCTGCGGGCCCGGTCGAGCAGTTGCGCCGTCTGTTCGAGGGCGGCCTGCACACCGTCGAGCTCCATGATTCCCTGGGTGTAGGTGTTCTGACAGTCGATGAGAACCAGGGTGGAATCGGCGAGGCGGGCCGGTGCGGCGGGCAGGCTGGCCAGTTCGCGCAGCGTGGGGCGGCTCATCTGGTCAGCCTAGTGGTGCTACCCCGCCGTGACGGCCAGTACCTGTTCGGCAAGCTCAGGCCGGCACACGATCAGGTCGGGCAGCGTCGGATCGGCCGAGTTGTAGACCAAAGGCGATCCATCGATGCGCGAGGTGTGCAGGCCGGCCGCGCGGGCCACCGCGACGGGCGCGGCCGAATCCCACTCGTACTGGCCACCGGCATGCACGTACACATCGGCGATCCCGCGGATCACCGCGGCCACTTTGGCCCCGGCCGAACCCATTTCCACCAGCGTTCCGCCGAGTGCCTCCCGTACCGCCAGCGCCACCGCGGGCGGGCGGGTGCGCGACACCACGACCCGGGGCGGGCCGTCGAAGGGCCGCGGTGCGGCCACGTCGGGTGTGGACAGCGTGGTGTTCTGGGCGGGCAGTGCGACCGCCCCCGCCATGAGTTCGCCCGCACTCCACAGCGCCACGTGCACGGCCCAGTCGTCGCGGCCGAGTTCGGAGAACTCCCGGGTGCCGTCGAGCGGGTCGACGATCCAGACCCGATCGGCGCTCAGCCGTGCCGGGTCCGCCCGCTGATCGGCCGTCGCCTCCTCCGACAGCACTGAGTCACCGGGACGCAGTGCGGCCAGCTCGGCCATCAGGAAGTCGTGGGACTGCTTGTCGCCTGCGGCCTTTCGCTCGGCGGCCGGGGCATCGGCGTAGTCTGCGCGGACATCGAGCAGTAGATCCCCGGCCCTGGTGGCCAGCCGGGCAGCCAGTTCGTGATCGTTCACGACGGTAATTCCAACAGCTCGATCACCATGTCGGCCAGTTCAGCGGTGCTGTGGTCCGGTGTCAGCCGCAGATCCGGGTTCTTCGGCCGCTGGTACGGGCTGTCGATACCGGTGAAGTGGGTGATCTCACCGGCCCGCGCCTTGGCGTACAGGCCCTTGGGGTCACGGCGTTCGCAGTCTTCCAGCGGGGTGTCGCAGAACACCTCGTAGAAGTCGACGCCGCCCTCGTTGGCCACCTTTCGCGCCAGCTCACGGTGCTCCTCCAGCGGGCTGATCGCCGGCACCAGCACGATCTGGCCGGAGTCGGCCAGCAGCGAGGCGACATGCGCCAGCCGGCGCAGGTTCTCGGCCCGGTCGGCCATCGAGAAGCCGAGGTCGGCGTTGAGGCCGTGGCGCAGGTTGTCACCGTCCAGAACGTATGCCGGCACGCCCTTTTCGAGCAGCTTCTGCTCGACCAGCATCGCCACCGAGGACTTGCCCGAACCCGAAAGGCCGGTGAACCACACGGTGCGCCCGCGGCTGAGTCGATCGCCGGGGGTGACCAGAGATTCGTGCCGCACCGCATTGGGGCTCGCGGTCTCGTTGCGGGTGTCGCGCAACACCATGCCGGCGCCGACGGTGCCGTTGGTGTTGGGATCGATCAGGATGAACGATCCGGTGGCCGCGTTGCGGCTGTACTCGTCGAGCAGCAACGGGGCCTGCGTACGCAGCGAGATACGGCCCAGCTCATTGAGTTTGAGCGCGCTCGCGGACTTGTCCCGATGCAGGGTGTTGACGTCGAGGCGGTAGTCCAGACCGGTGACCTTGACCCTGGTGGTGCGGGTCGTGTGCTTGATCAGGTACTCGCGCCCGGGCTCCAGCGACGACTCGTCGGCCATCCAGCACACCGTGGCGTCGAAGTCCTGGGTGACGCGGGGCTGGTTGTTGGGCCGGGCGATCATGTCGCCGCGCGAGATGTCGATGTCGTCGGACAGGCTGATCGACACCGCCATCGGAGGGAACGCCTCGTCGACGACGCCGCTCGGGCCGTCGATCTGGGTGATGCGGGTGGGCTTTCCGGCCGGCAGCACGATCACGTCGTCACCGGGACGCAGCACACCGCTGGCGACGGTGCCGGCGTAGCTGCGGTGGTCGGCGTGCTCATGGGTCTGCGGGCGGATGACGTACTGCACCGGGAAGCGCACGTCGACCAGGTTGCGGTCACCGGCGATGTAGACGTCTTCGAGGTGGCTCAGCAGCGACGGTCCCTCGTACCAGGGCGTCACATCGGATTTCGTCACCACGTTGTCGCCGTTGAGTGCCGACATCGGGATCGTCGTCACGTCGTGGACGTCCAATCGCGCTGCGAACGCGTGGAACTCGTCGCGGATCGCCTCGAAGCGTTCCCGGTCCCAGTCGATCAGGTCCATCTTGTTCACGGCCAGCACGATGTGCTGGATGCCCAGCAGCGAGGCCAGGAACGCGTGCCGGCGGGACTGCTCGAGCAGACCGTGGCGCGCGTCGACCAGCACGATGACCAGCTGCGCGGTGGAGGCACCGGTCACCATGTTGCGGGTGTACTGGATGTGCCCCGGGGTGTCGGCGATGATGAATTTTCGCTTGGCCGTGGCGAAGTAGCGGTAGGCGACATCGATCGTGATGCCCTGCTCACGCTCGGCACGCAGGCCGTCGGTGACCAGTGCCAGGTCGGTGTAGTCGTGGCCGCGTTCCTTGGAGGTCCGCTCGACGGCGGCCAGCTGATCCTCCATGACCGCCTTGGAGTCGAACAACAGCCGGCCGATCAGCGTGGACTTACCGTCGTCGACGGATCCCGCGGTGGCGATGCGAAGAAGCGTCGACATCAGAAGTAGCCCTCTCGCTTGCGATCTTCCATTCCGGCCTCGGAGATCCGGTCATCGGCGCGGGTGGCGCCACGCTCGGTGAGCCGGGACACCGCGGTCTCCGCGATGACCTCCGAAACCGTTGCGGCCGTGGACTCCACGCATCCGGTGCACGTGACGTCGCCGACCGTGCGGAACCGCACGGTCTTCTCGATCACCGGTTCGTCCTTGCGGGGCTGCAAGTACTTGTGCACCGCGAGCAGCATGCCGTCGCGCTCGAACACCTTGCGCTGGTGCGCGTAGTAGATGGACGGCAGCTTGATCTTCTCGGCGCCGATGTAGGACCAGATGTCGAACTCGGTCCAGTTGGAGATCGGGAAGGCACGGATGTGCTCGCCCTTGTGGTGCCGGCCGTTGTACAAGTTCCACAGCTCGGGGCGCTGGGCCTTGGGGTCCCACTGGCCGAACTCGTCGCGGAAGGAGAACACCCGCTCCTTCGCGCGGGCCTTTTCCTCGTCGCGCCGGGCACCGCCGAAGGCGGCGTCGAACTTGTTCTCCCGGATGCCGCGCAGCAGCGTGACGGTCTGGATCGGGTTACGCGACGGGATGGTCTCCACCACGCGGCCGGCGTCGATGTCGTCCTGCACCTTGGCGACGACCAGACGTGCACCGTAGTGCTCGACGAGTTCGTCGCGGGCCTGGTAGACCTCGTCGAAGTTGTGACCGGTGTCGACGTGCATGACCGGGAACGGCAGCCGTCCGGGCGCGAACGCCTTGACCGCCAGGTGCAGCATGACGATCGAGTCCTTGCCGCCGGAGAACAGCAGCACCGGCTTCTCGAACTCGGCGGCCACCTCGCGGATGATGTGGATGGCCTCGGCCTCCAGGGACCGCAGGTGGCTCAGCTCGTAGTGCCCGGCACGGCCGGACTGCTGATCGGATTTCTGCGCGGTGGTCATCACTTCCCCATTAAGTTGGTAGGAATGGCCAGAATTGCAAGCATGGCCAGGAATCTATCCGCCGGTCGCCACGGTGTCAATGGAGTCTGATGGTCAGTCCCGGTGCCCCGTGACGTGGGCGCCCGCCCGCCTGGGCAACCGCACCGTTGCGACCAGGGTCAGCGCCAGCAACGCACCGAGGACCAGATAGGTCACCGGATACGAGGTGAGTTGACTGAGCAGCAGCGCTGCCACGGCGACCCCGAGCCCGGCCGCCAGTTCCTGCACCGAGGCATTGAGTGTGTTGGCATGCGTCAGCTCCTCTCCGTCGACGTCGGAGAAGGCCAGGCTGTTGTAGGCGGTGAAGCCGATCGACCGCAGCGCCCCGCTCAGGTAGAGGACGACGGCCATCACCGCCACCGGCAGCCCCGGCTGCAACAGGGCCAGCAGGCCGAAGCACGCAACCGAGGCCAGCCCGTTGACCAGGAGCACGGTGCGGATGCCGAATCTGCGCATGAGCGGCGTGGTGGCAGGTTTGATGGTCAGATTCCCGGCGAACAGTGCGGCCACCATGGCACCCGCGGCCAGCGGCGTCCAGCCGAACTCCAGCTGGAACTGCAGCGGCAGCAGGAACGGCACCGCGGTGATCACCAGTCGATACAGCGACCCGGCCACCACGGTGATGCGCAGCGTGTGCACCCGCAGCACCCGCAACTGCACCAGCGGGGCCGCCGCGGAGAGCAGCCTCCACACCGCGCCGGCGAGCAGCAGTACGGCTGCGACACCGCACCCGGCGACCAGCCCCCAATCGGTCCCCGACACCCGGATGCTCTCCAGGGCGATCAGCGCCGCAGCAATCCCCGAGCCGAGCGCCAGCAGACCCGGCCAATCCAGGGATCGGGTCGTGGGCTGCGGCTCGCCACGGACGAGTTTGAGGGCGAGAACAATTCCGATCACGCCGATCGGAATGTTCACCGCGAAGATCCATCGCCAGCTGCCCAGCGTCGCGATGGCCCCGCCCAGCACCGGCGCCAACACCGGTGCGGTCAGCGCCGGCCAGGTCAACAACGCGATGGCACGAACCAGATCCGCCTTGCCGCTCTGACGCAACACCGCCAGCCGGCCGACCGGCACCATCATGGCGCCGCCGACCCCCTGCAGTATCCGCATCAGGACCAACATCGGCAGCGACGCGCTCACCGCGCAGCCGACCGAGGCCAGGGTGAACACCGCGATGGCCCCGATGAACACCCGGCGCGTGCCGAACCGGTCGGCCAGCCATCCGCTGGCCGGGATCAGCACCGCAACCGTGACCAGATAGGCCGAGATCGCCACATTGACGTCGATGGCCTCCACCCCGAACGACGTGGCGATCAGCGGGATGGCCGGCGCGATGATCGTCGCGTCGAGGATCTCCATGAACAGGCTGCCGGCCACCAGCAGCGCCATGCCCCGCGGGAACGGCGGGTTCGCGGGTGCTGACATCACACCGGCCCGCGCCGGCCGGCGACCGCAGTCGTTACCCCGCAGGTAATTGAGACGCTGACCACCGGCGGCACACACTGGCGGCCATGAGTATCCAGACCGGCCCGGACGTGATGGCGCAGTTCCTGCCCCAGTCGCCCTTTGTGACCAAGCTCGGGATCATCGCCGAGACACTGGAAAGCCCCGAAGTCCGGCTGCGGCTGCCGTGGGATCCCTCGAACATCACGATCGCCGACATGGTGCACGGCGGTGCGATCGCGGCGTTGGCCGATGTCACGGTGATGGCCGCGGCCTGGGCTCAGGCCGAGGTTCCGGATTCGCTTCGCGGAGTGACGGTCTCGATGAGCATCAGCTACCTGGCGCCGGCGCGGGCCACCGATCTGATCGGCATCGGGCGGGTGCTGCGCCAGGGCAGGTCCCTGGTGAACTGCGACGTCGATATCGTCACGCCCGACGGCGAGGCGGTGGCCAAGGCCCTCGGGACGTACAAGGTGGGGTGAGCCTCACAGCGTGACCTCGTTGAGCTTGCCGGTGGCGACGTCGAAGATGAAGCCGCGCAACGATTCGTGCTTCGTGACGAACGGACTTGCCTCGATCCTCCGCAATGACTGGCGCACATCCTCTTCGAGGTCGATGAATGACTCGGCTGCCCAGTTCGGCTTGATACCGGTGTCGTCCTGGATCTGCTGTTTGAACCCGTCATCGGTGAAAGTCAGCATGCCGCAGTCGGTGTGGTGGATCAGGATGATCTCCTTGGTCCCCAGAAGCCGCTGACTGATGGCCAGTGACCGGATCTCGTCGTCGGTGATGACACCGCCCGCGTTGCGGATGACATGCGCCTCGCCGTCACCCAGACCGAGGATGCGATAGACGTCCAGCCTGGCATCCATGCACGCCACCACCGCGACATGCTTGCTCGGCGGCAGGGGCAACGGCCCGGTGAAGGTCGTGGCGTAGACCTCGTTGTTGGCCAGGTACTGGTCGGTGACAGACATGATTCGACGCTAACCCCGCAACGGGTGGCCCCGCCAGCGGCAGAATCAGGCTGAGTCGATGGGTGCATGAACGAGCGACGGCCGTCCTGCCGGGGGGTTGCAGGACGGCCGTCGCGGTCAGATGGTCAGTTATGTGGTGCCGACAGGTTGTACACCGGGACGTCACCCACCATCGTCTTGGTGAAGTTGGCCTTGACCCAATCGGTGATCTGGGCGGCACTACCGTGCTCTTCGCGTGGCGGACCCGGAGGCCCGCCACGGCCACCCTCCTGCCGATCCAGGAAGTACCGGACCTGTCCGTCGGCGACATACTGCTGGAACTGCGCGAGTGTCGGCGAGTTGTCGCTGCCGGTGAACCCGCCGATCGCCATCAACGACTCTCCCGTCTTGAGTTCGAGGTCGCTGACCATCATCGACCCCACACTCGCTGCGGCCCAACGGCCGTCGGCGCCCGCGATGAGCTCCGCCAGCGCCGGGTCATCGGCCCGCCCGAAGCCAGGAGGCGGCCCGTCCGGCCCACCGGGTCCGCCTGGTCCTCCAAAGCCGTTGTCCCGCTTGGGTCCCGAGGTGGCGATCGGTCCACCGCTGTGACCGGCGGCCACCGTCTCGACGGTGTAGGCCGCGGTGGCACCCAACCCGAAGACCATGGCGGCCAAGGCCACCACCGCGGTCAGCTTGCCCGGGCGATGGGCAACCATGACCAGGACCACCGCAGTCAACACCGAGCCGATCAGCACGATCCAGCGCAGCGCCGGTAGCCAGTCGGGGGTCCGGTTGAGCAGTACGAATGCCCACACCCCGGTGCCGGCCAGCATCACCGCGAGCACCAGCCGCGACGCCAGTCGTTCGCGCACCCGCCACAGTTCGGCGACGGATATGCCCACCAGCGCAGCCACGGCAGGCGCCAGCGCCACGGTGTAGTACGGGTGGATGATCCCGTCCATGAAGCTGAACACCACGGCGGTGACCAGCATCCAGCCTCCCCACATCAGCAGGCCGGCCCGCAGCCCGGCTGTCCGCGCGGTACGGCGCGTCAGCCAGAGCGCGGCCAGCAGGCCGATCAGTGCTGCGGGCAGCAGCCACGATGCCTCGGTGCCCATGGACAACCCGAACATCCGGCCGATACCAGGATCGCCGCCGAACATCAGGTTGGCACCGCCGCCCGGCCCGTGACCGGGTCCGCCGGGGCCAGGACCGTGGCCGGGTCCCGGGCCCTCCTGCCCCAGGATGCGCTGGAGGCCGTTGTAGCCGAATGCCAGCTGCAGCAGGCTGTTGTCGGTCGAGCCGGCGATGTACGGCCGGGAGCCCGCCGGCCACAGCGCCACCAGCGCGATGTACCAACCCGAAGAGGCGATCATCGTCGCCGCGCCGATCAGCAAGGTGCCCAATCGTTTCCACACGCTCACCGCGGGTGCGGCGACCAGGAACATCAAGGCCAGGCCCGGCACGATCAGGAACGCCTGCAGCATCTTGGTCAGGAAGGCGAAACCCAGCGCACATCCCGCCAGTGCCACCCACCCCGCGCTGGCCCTGGCCGACACCGGCCCGACCGCGCGCACCATCAAATAGGCCGCCAGCACCAACAGCAGCACGAGGAGCGCATCGGGATTGTTGTAGCGGAACATCGAGGCCGCCACCGGTGTCAACGCCAGCGCGACCCCGGCGATCAGTGCGGCAGCCGGGCCGCTGGTCCGGCGCACCGTAGCATAGAGCAATGCCACCGCACCGACGCCCATCAATGCCTGCGGCAGCAGCATGGTGAACTCGTTGAAGCCGAACAGCCGGCCCGACAACCCCATCGCCCACATGGCGGCCGGCGGCTTGTCCACCGTGATGGCGTTGCCGGCATCCAGCGATCCGAACAGCCAGGCCTTCCAGGACTGGGTCCCGGCCTGGGCCGCGGCGGCGTAGTAGCTGTTGGCCCACCCCGACGAGCCCAGACCCCACAGGTAGAGCACCGCGGTGCCGGCCAGTAGAACCCAGTAGGAGGGTCGAACCCAGCGCGTGCTCACCGGCTTCGGCGATTCCGCGGGCTCTGCCGCGGCGCCGGGTGCCGTCTCGACGATGGTCGTCACAGTCCTGTCTCCTGGTTCGGCCCGGCGGCACGCTGTGTCCGCGAGGGATGGAATACCCATCCTCGCAACAACACGAAGCGCACCACGGTGGCCAGCAGGTTGGCTGCCACCAGTACCCCGAGTTCGATGCCGCGGTGCGGCACGGGCGCCACGGCGTGCAGTAGTCCCAGCGATCCGCTGGTGATCGTCAGCGCGATGGCGAATACGGTCAGGCCCTCGAGATGATGGCGGGTGACGTTGCCCGCCCCGGCGATACCGAACGTGAACCGCCGGTTGGCGGCGGTGTTTCCGATCGCGGTCACCAACAGGGCGATCAGGTTGGCGGCCTGGGCGCCGACCCCGGCCCGCAGCGCGGTGAACAGCAGCAGGTAGGCCAGGGTGGAGACGACGCCCACAGCGCCGAACCGCACCACCTGGCGCAGCAGGGACCGGGGGGCAGCCGATTTCCGCGACGATCCGAGTTGCGCGGCGATGGTGTTCACCGGGATCGAGCCATTGGCGAATCCGCGTAGCAACCGGCCGATGCCCTTGAGATCGGCGGTGGCAGTGGCGACGATGTCGACCCGGCTGTCCGGATCGTCCACCCAGTCCACCGGCACCTCGTGAATGCGCAGGCCACTGCGCTCGGCCAGCACCAGCAGCTCGGTGTCGAAGAACCAGCCGGTATCGGTGACATGAGGCAGCAGCCGCCGGGCGACGTCGGCGCGGATCGCCTTGAAACCGCATTGTGCATCCGAGAACCGCGCTGCCAGAGTCGACTTCAGGATCAGGTTGTAGCAGCGCGAGATGAATTCGCGCTTGGCACCGCGGACCACCCGTGAGCCGCGGCCCAACCGGGTGCCGATGGCCAGATCGGAATGACCCGAGATCAGCGGCGCCACCAACGGTGCGAGCGCGGCCAGGTCGGTGGACAGGTCGACGTCCATGTAGGCCAGCACCTGCGCGTCCGAGGTGGACCAGACCGCGCGCAGTGCCCGTCCGCGGCCCTTCTCCTCCAGTCGCACCACCCGCACACCGTCGAGTTCGGCAGCCAGTTCGGCGGCGATGCGCGGGGTGTCGTCGATGCTGGCGTTGTCGGCGATGGTGATGCGCACCGGCACGGCGAAGTTCTCTTCGAGGTAGCGGTGCAGCCGCCGCACCGAATGGGCAAGTGCGGCCTGCTCGTTGTACACCGGCACGACAACGTCGAGCACTGGAACCCCGGCCTCCCGGGCGGCCAGTGCGGCGTTCGGCCGGGACGCGAATCGGAATCGCTGCTCGGGGGTTTGGACCAAGGTTGTCATGACTTCATCGTTCTCCCGCGGCTTGTGATCTGGGTGGGGCGAAGCTATGCGCCTGCTATGTGTTCGTCGCACGTTGAGTCAGGTCGTAGATGGTGGCGTCGTCGACGGTGATCGGGTTGTAGTGGGCCTGCACCCATTCCGCGATCTCGGTGGCCGCCTGGCTGCCGCTGGGTGTGTGTCCGCCGAAGCCGTCCGCCATGATGTGGGAACGGATGAAGAAGTGGATCGCACCGTCGTCGACCAGCTGCTGAAACTCCTGAAGCGTCGGCGCCGGATCGGTGCCGTTGAAACCGCCGACGGCCATTACCGGTGCACGGGTGGCCAATTGGTATCCCGCGGCGTTCGAGGAGCCCACCACTGCCGCCGCCCATTGGTAACGGTCGGCATCGGCGGCCAGGGTCGCGGTCAAGGTCGGCCCCGGTTCAGGAGCTCCGAACAGTCCGCCGAATCCACCGCCGCGCGACGGGCCGACGGACGGTATCGCCCCGTTGTGCGGGCCGGCCGCGGTGGCGATCGAGTATGCGGCCGGGCCCGCCAGGCAGGCGGCGATGGCCAGCGCCACGGTCGCCCGAACCATCGGGCGGTCCAACCGCGCGACCACGAGCAGGAGAACCGCCGCACCCACTCCGATCACCCCCACTGCAGCCCGCAGCCACGGATACGGATCGTCGTTGCGGGCCAGCAGTATCGCCGCCAGGATCGCGGTGACCAGCACCGCGCCCGACATCGCCGTGGCGGCACGGATATCGGACCGGTGCTGCCACAGCAGCGTGGCGCCGATCCCGATCACCGCGCCGAGCGCAGGGGCGAGCGCCACGGTGTAGTAGGGATGCACGATGCCGTTCATGAAGCTGAACACCACGGCGGTGACCAACAGCCAACCGCCCCACAGGATCAGAGCGGCACGGGTCGGGTCGGTGCGGGCGGCCCGGCGGGTCAGGTAGAGGCCGGCCGCAAGGCAGATCAGGGCTGCCGGCAGCAGCCAGGCGATGTGGGCGCCCATCTGCGATCCGAACAACCGGCCCGGTCCCACATCGAAGTTGAGGTTGCCCAAACCGCCTGTCTCATCGCCGGTCAGTCGCCCCAAACCGTTGTAGCCCAACGCCAATTCGACGATGCTGTCGTTCTGCGAACCGCCGATGTAGGGCCGCGCCGAGCCCGGCCACAGCTCCACCAGCACCAGATACCAGCCACCGCTGAGGACCATGGTGGCCCCGGCCGTGACGACATCGAGCACACGCCGGCCCAGCGGACGGTCACCGGCGATCAGGGCCGCCCCGGCGAAGGCGGGCAGCACCAGGAACGCCTGCAGCATCTTGGCCAGGAACCCGAAGCCGACCGCGGCTCCCCCGGCGACGAACCACCAACGGCTGGCATCCTTTTCGATTCCGCGCTGAATGCAGTACGCCGCCGTGACGAGCAGCAGCACCAGGAGTGCGTCGGGATTGTTGAACCGGAAGATCAACGCGGCCACCGGCGTCAGCGCCAGTACGGCGCCGGCCAACAGACCGGACCATGGGCCGGCCGCCCGGCGCACCGCGGCGTAGAGCACCGCGACGGCGCCGACCCCCATCAGCGCCTGCGGCACCAGCACGCTCCACGAGCTCAGCCCGAACAGGCGCACCGAGATGTCGATGACCCACAGTGCCGCGGGCGTCTTGTCCACGGTGATGGCGTTGCCCGCGTCGCTGGATCCGAACAGCATCGCGGTCCAGTTCTCGGCCCCCGCCTGCGCCGCGGCCGAGTAGAACGCATTCGCCCACCCACTGCTCGACAGGTTCCACAGGTAGAGAAGGGCGGTGCCCACCAGCAAGACGGCGAGCGCGATGCGTTGGGCTACCGGGCCGGCGAGGTCGGGCTTCGTATGGACAGGCCCCGAGGCGGCCGGCGTTGCCGTCTCCACCTCGGCAGCGGGATCTGCGGCAACCAGGGTCACCCCTACATCGTTGCCGCGGCCGCTAGGTATGCGATTGGTCCATCCTGTGTGTGCCCTGTGAGCCCGGCCCAGGCAAGCGCACCACGAACTCGGTCGAACCCGCGGCACTGCTCACCTCGATGGTGCCGCCGTGCGCCTTGACCACCGCGGCGACGATCGCCAGGCCAAGCCCGGTGCTGCCCTCACGGCGTGAGCGCGACGAATCGCCGCGGGCAAACCGTTCGAACACATCGGGCAGCAGCGTCGCGGGTATGCCGGGGCCGTCGTCGGCCACGCTCAGCAGTACCGCGCCCCCGTCTTCGCCGTCCACGTTCAGCGACACCGTCACCGAGGTACCCGTCGGAGTGTGGGTCCGCGCGTTGGCCAGTAGATTCGCCAGCACCTGATGAAGTCTGGCCTCATCGCCCTCGACCAACACCGGATCCTCGGGCAGGTCCAGCGACCACTGGTGGTCCGGGCCTGCGATGTGCGCGTCGCTGACCGTGTCGACCACGAGCCGGGACAGATCGACGCTGTCCCGCTCCAGCGGCCGCCCGGCGTCGAGGCGGGCCAGCAACAGCATGTCCTCGACCAGTTGCGTCATCCGTGTCGTCTCGGACTCCACCCGGTTCATCGCGTGGGCCACATCCGGGGGCAGGTCGTCACGCTTGCGCTGGGCCAGCTCTGTGTAGCCGCGGATCGCGGCCAGCGGCGTCCTCAATTCGTGGCTGGCGTCGGCGACGAACTGGCGCACCCGGGTCTCACTGGCGTGCCGGGCCGAGAGCGCACTTGCGATGCGGTCGAGCATCCGGTTCAGCGAGGTGCCGAGCTGGCCGACCTCGGTATGGGCGCTGGCCGGGTCCACCCGGACGATCGGCGTGGGCAATTCCACCTCGCCACGGTCGAGTTCGAGATCGGCCACCTTCCGCGCCGCAGCCGAAACCCTTGACAGCGGGGCGAGTTGACGCCGGATGATCAGCGTACCCGCGGTCGTCGCGACGATCAGCGCGATGGCCGCCAGCACACAGAACATTCCGAGCACCCACAGCAGGGTGTCGTCGACGACGGCGGTCGGCAGGCCGGTCACGATGGTCTGGGGGCCGCCGTGGCGCGAATGCAGGCCGATCAGCCGGTAACGGCCAAGTCCGTCGAGCTCGACGGTTTCGGGGATTCGGTTCGGCGGAATCTGGGAAAGCTGCTCGGCCGCAGCGCCACTGACCTCGATCCGCTCCCCTTCGGCGGTGATCACGCCCGCGTCCACGGGCCGGTTCGGCGCCACCACGGCCCCGACCGTGCGCGCGGCCTGCCCCGGTGCGTTGAGGAATCCGGGGCCCGGCCCCTCCTCCGGGTCGAAGGGGAAGCGATGGTGACCGTGCATCCCCGGCGGCGGCGGGGATCCCGGTGGTGGAGGCGGTAGATCGAAGATGGCGGCCGAGCGCCGGCCCGCCTCGATCAGTTGATCGTCGAGCTGGTTCATCAGAAACCGTTGCAGCGCAAACTCTGTCGCCACTCCGATGATGGCGCACACCACGGCTAGGAGTGCCACCTGGGTGACCACCAGGCGGGCGCGCAGCGACCAGGTCCGCGGTGACCACCACCGAGTGGCGCTTGCGGTCCCGGCCGTCACCTCAGCGCGCGGGCCGGAGGACATAACCCGCACCGCGCAGCGTGTGGATCATCGGTTCCCGTCCGCTGTCGATCTTCTTGCGCAGATACGAGACATACAGCTCGACGATGTTGGACCGGCCGCCGAAGTCGTAACTCCACACCCGGTCCAGGATCTGCGCCTTGCTCAACACCCGCTTGGCGTTGCGCATCATGAACCGCAGGAGTTCGAACTCGGTGGCGGTCAGCGTGATCGGGTCGCCGCCGCGGGTCACCTCATGACTGTCCTCGTCGAGCACCAGATCGCCGACGACGATCTTGGCGCCGCCGTCCTCGCTGGTCACCCCGGTGCGCCGGAGCAGGGCCCGCAACCGCAGCACCACTTCCTCCAGGCTGAACGGTTTAGTGACGTAGTCGTCGCCGCCCGCGGTGAGTCCGGCGATGCGGTCCTCCACGGAGTCCTTGGCGGTCAGCAGCAGCAAGGGCAGGCCGGGGATCTGTTCGCGCAGCTTTCGCAGGACGTCCAGACCACTCATATCGGGCAGCATCACATCGAGGACGACCACGTCCGGCGGGTTCTCCCGGGCCGCGGCGATCGCACTCGCGCCGTCCCCCGCCGTCGCGATGTCCCAACCCTCGTAGCGCAGCGCCATCGACACCAGTTCGGCCAGTACGGGCTCGTCGTCGACCACCAGGACCTGGATCGGGTTGCCGTCGGCACGCCTCATGACGGCGCGCCCGGACTCTGAATCGGTGCCGTTGGTGGTCATACTCACGCAGTCATTATTCGTCGCGCCAATAGGCCCAGACTGTGCCCTGTCTATGCGCAAGCTGTGAAAGATCGCCATATCCCCCGCAGAGGGGCTACACAGCGGACTCACAGACAACACCTGCACCGTGGACCGCATGAGCATCCGACACACGGCCGCTGCGCTGGGCATTGCGGCGGCGATTGCCGGGCTCGGCGGCGCGGCGGTGTATGCCGCCACCGACAGCCAGGGCCCCGGCTCTCCACCCGGGATGAACGGCCCACGGGACCGGCCCGCACCGGCCACGCTGCACAGCGAGGCCGTGCTGGCCGACCGCGACGGCGGATACACCACCGACCTGACCCAGACCGGCACGATCACCGTACTGACGGCAACCTCGGTCACGGTGCGCAGCAACGACGGGTTCACGCAGACCTACGTTCTGCCCGCCTCCGTCAAGGCCTCGTTCGGCGTCGATGACCGGGTCCAGATCAAGGCCACTCGCACCGGGCCGGCGCCGACTGCAGAGCCGACCGTCACCAGCATCGGCGAAGCGACCAACCCCCGACGCTAGTTGCCGTAGCCGTCGGGCAATTCGACCTTCACCGTAGGTTTCGCGAATGAGGTTTCCAGCTTGGCGGGAGCCGTTGTCTTCGTTACTGTTTCGCCGACGTTGACCGCCGGCACCGCCCCACTGCTCGGCGCCACGGCCATCGTCGTGCCAAACGCCCCCATTGCCGCCAGTGCGATCGCTCCCACACCGGCCATCACGTACTTGGTCCGCTTGTTGCGTTCGTCTCCTGTCACACCAACCTGCCTACCGCGAACCGACGGGCGAGGAAAACCAGCCGGCCGCCGGCTCCGCGGCGAGATCAGCCGTGATCAGTGCGGTGTGGCAAACCCGGGCGGAGTCGTCGCCGAAACCGTCGGTGAGGCCTCGGACGTCTCAGGAGCACTCGGCGCAGTCGTCTCGGTGACGGTCTGCCCTGTGGTGATGGCCGGCGGTTCGACCCGCTGCTGGGCACCGATGTGGCCGCCACCCATCCCTACACCGAGCACGGCCGTGGCTAACCCGCCGACGGCTCCGAGCCCGGCGGCGATGAACTTCAGATTTCGCTGATTGTTTCCCTGTGCGCTACTCAACGCGCTCACCTCCCGCAGCCTCGTATAACCGCTGCGGCCGGAGGTGAAACCGTTACCCGGTGCCTCGACCGGCGATCAATGCGTGACGGCGAACCCGGACGGCGGCGTGTAGCCCCTCATCGCAGGCACGGCCATCGACACCTCCGGCGCGGTCGGAGGCGTCGTCTCCGTGCTGGTCTGGCCGACGTTCATGTGGGATCCGGACGCCAGCGCCGGTGAGCCGGCCCCGGCGCTGTCGGAAATGGCTCCGATGACTCCCAGTCCCACCACTGCCGCGCCACCGGCTATCGCAGCGATCACTTTCACATTCTTGAGCCCGCTGACCTTCATGTATTTCAGTGAACCCCTGATTTCTATGCCGAGGCTGTGGCTCCACTGTCAGTTACCCACCGAGTGCGGGCGCGCCGAAACATCACATCGCGTGCTGACCGGATTCCGGTTCCCGGCTGCTCTACCCTGTCTGGCATGCAGCGGTGGGCAGGAACAACCGGATGACGCGCTTTCTGGCGCGCCGGCTGCTCAACTACATCGTGTTGCTGGCCCTGGCATCGTTCCTGACGTTCACCCTGACGTCCTTGAACTTCAAACCCCTCGACAGCCTCGAGCAGCGCAATCCACGGCCCCCGCAGTCCGCGATCGACGCCAAAGCCGCTGAACTCGGCCTCGACCAGCCCATTCCGCTGCGCTATGCGAACTGGGCCGCCGGTGCGGTCCGCGGCGACTTCGGCACCACGGTGACCGGACAGCCGGTGGCCGACGAGTTGTGGCGACGGATCGGGGTGACCCTGCGGTTGCTCGTCATCGGCGCGATATCGGGTGCCGTGATCGGCGTGGTGGTCGGGGCCTGGGGTGCGATCCGCCAATATCGGCTGTCGGACCGCGTCATCACCGTGTTGTCCCTGCTGGTGATCAGCACACCATCGTTCGTGATCGCCAACATGCTGATCCTGGCCGCGCTCAATGTGAACTCGGTACTGGGCGTTCAGATCTTCGAGTACACGGGGGAAACCGCGCCCGTGCCCGTCGGCGGCGCCTGGGACCAGTTCGTCGACCGGCTACAGCACCTCGTGCTGCCGACGTTCACGCTGGCACTGATGGCCATCGCCGGCTACAGCCGCTACCAGCGCAACGCGATGCTCGATGTGCTCGGCCAGGACTTCATCCGCACCGCGCGGGCCAAGGGGCTGACCCGGCGTCACGCCTTGTTCAAGCACGGGCTGCGCACCGCACTCATCCCGATGGCCACCCTGTTCGCCTATGGCGTGGCCGGGCTGGTGACCGGTTCGGTGTTCGTCGAGAAGATCTTCGGCTGGCACGGCATGGGCGAATGGGTGGTGCAGGGCATCGCGACTCAGGACACCAACATCATCGCGGCCATCACTGTGTTCACCGGCACCGTGATCCTGGTCGCCGGCCTGCTCTCCGATGTCATCTACGCGATGCTCGACCCGAGGGTGAGAGTCACATGACCCAGACCTCCGCCCCCACCGGTGATGCCGCCGCGGCCCGCTCGGGTCTGCACACCGAGGAGTTCGCCACCCGGCGCACCCTGGTGTTCCGGCGGTTCCTGCGCAACTGGCCCGCCGTGGTGTCGCTGGCACTGCTCGTGATCATGTTCGTGGCCTGCTACGCGCTGCCGTCGGTGCTGCCGTACAGCTATTCGGACCTCGACTACTACGCGCTGCAAGAGCCGCCGTCGGTCGACCACTGGTTCGGCACCAACGCACTCGGGCAGGACATCTTCGCCCAAACCTTGCGCGGCATGCAGAAATCCATGCTGATCGGTGTCTGCGTGGCGTTCATCTCGACCGTCATCGCCGCCACGGTCGGCTCGGTGGCCGGATACTTCGGCGGCTGGCGCGATCGCACGCTCATGTGGATCGTCGACGTGCTGCTGGTGGTGCCCAGCTTCATCCTGATCGCGATCGTCACGCCGCGGTTGAGCCAGTCCGACCGGGTGTTCTGGCTGATCGTGCTGCTCTCGGCGTTCAGCTGGATGATCAGTTCGCGCATCGTGCGCGGGATGACCCTGAGCCTGCGGGAACGCGAATTCGTGTTGGCTGCCCGCTATATGGGTGTCAGCAGCTGGCGCATCATCGTGCGCCACATCCTGCCCAACGTGGCATCCATCCTGATCATCGACACCGCGCTCAACGTCGGGGTGGCGATCCTTTCCGAAACCGGTTTGAGTTACCTGGGATTCGGCATCCAAGCACCCGACGTATCGCTGGGCACGCTGATCGCCGATGGCACCAAATCCGCCACCACGTTCCCCTGGGTGTTCCTGTTCCCGGCCGGGGTGCTGGTACTGATCATCTTGTGCGCCAACCTGATCGGTGACGGCCTGCGGGACGCACTCGACCCGGGAAGCGGCCGGCTGCGACGCAAGAAGGCACGCCGATGACCCGGCTGCTCGAAGTATCCGATCTGACGGTGGACTTCCCCACCGACACCGACGCGGTACACGCGGTGCGGGGCCTGAACTTTCACGTCGACGCCGGTGAGGTGGTCGCGCTCGTCGGCGAATCCGGTGCCGGGAAATCCGCCAGTGCCATGGCCGTGGTCGGGCTGCTCCCCGAATTCGCCGAGGTGTCCGGGTCGGTACGGCTGCGTGGCGAGGAACTGGTCGGCTTGTCCGACGCCCAGATGTCACAGGTGCGGGGCAACACCATCGGCACGGTGTTCCAGGACCCGATGTCCGCCCTCACCCCGGTCTACACCGTGGGCGACCAGATCGCCGAGGCCCTCACCGTCCACAACCGCGACCTGGGCAGGCGTGCGGCCCGTACCCGGGCGGTCGAGCTGCTCGAGCTGGTGGGCATCGCCCAACCCGAGCAGCGTGCCCGGGCCTTCCCGCACGAGTTGTCCGGCGGTGAACGCCAGCGGGTGGTCATCGCGATCGCCATCGCCAACGACCCCGATCTGCTGATCTGCGACGAGCCCACCACCGCCCTCGACGTCACCGTGCAGGCCCAGATTCTCGAAGTGCTCAAGACCGCGCGCGACGTCACCGGCGCCGGCGTGCTGATCATCACGCACGATCTCGGCGTGGTGGCCGAGTTCGCCGACCGGGCCATGGTGATGTACGCCGGGCGGGCCGTCGAGGACGCCCCGGTGGCCCGGCTCTACGAGAAGGCCCGGATGCCCTACACCGTCGGCCTGCTCGGCTCGGTGCCACGCCTGGATGCCCCGCAGGGCGCCCGCCTGGTGCCGATCCCCGGTGCACCGCCGTCGCTCACCACGACGCCGCACGGTTGCCCGTTCGCCCCGCGCTGCCCGCTGGCCATCGACGAATGCGAGGCCGCCGAACCCGAGCTGATCGAGTTGGCGCCGGGCCACGGCGCCGCCTGCATCCGCACCGACCAGGTCAGCGGGCGCAGCGCCGCTGAGATCTACCAGGTGGCCGACACCGGCGCTGCCGCCCCCGAGACCCAGCCCGCCGAGGCCGATGTGGTGCTGCGGGTGCGCAATCTGTCCAAGACCTACAAGCTGACCAAAGGGGTGGTGCTGCGCAGACAGGTCGGTGAGGTCCGGGCCGTCGACGACGTCAGCTTCGACCTACGCGGCGGCCGCACCCTCGGCATCGTCGGCGAGTCCGGGTCGGGCAAATCCACCACCCTGCACCAGATCCTGAATTTGTCTGCCCCGCAATCGGGTTCGATCGAAGTACTCGGCTCTGACGTGGCCACCCTGAACCGCAAGACGCGCCGCGCCCTGCGCACCGACCTTCAGGTGGTGTTCCAGGATCCGGTGGCGTCACTGGACCCGCGGCTACCGGTGTCGGATGTGTTGGCAGAGCCGTTGACCGCCAATGGTTTCGACAAACCGCGGATCGACGAACGGGTGGCCGAGCTGCTCGAGTTGGTGGGCCTGGGCCGTGCCGACGCCGGCCGCTACCCCGCCGAGTTCTCCGGCGGGCAGAAACAGCGCATCGGGATCGCCCGCGCCCTGGCCCTGCAGCCCAAGATCATCGCCCTCGACGAACCGGTCTCCGCGCTGGACGTCTCCATCCAGGCCGGAATCATCAACCTGCTGCTGGACCTGCAGGACCAGTTCGGCCTGGCCTACCTGTTCGTTTCCCACGATCTTTCAGTGGTCAAGCACCTGGCCCACGATGTCGCGGTGATGTACAAGGGCGCGGTCGTCGAACAGGGCTCCGGCGACGAGGTGTTCGCCAACCCACAGCACGCCTACACCCGCAAGTTGCTGGCCGCGGTTCCGCAACCAAAGCCCGTCAACGGTTAGGTATTGCCGCATCCACCGGTGTCGGCATCTAGCATCGACGGGGTGAACGGGTTCAAGCGGTTCAAGTTCCAGCGTTTCGCCGTCGTCGCAGCCGTCACCGCACTGGCCCTGGCCGGATGTTCGGGCGGCGACCGGGAAGCCCCGTCGGCCGGCGGTAACGCCGAACTCGGTACCACCAACGACATCAATCCACAGGACGTCGCGAATCTGCGCCAGGGCGGCAACCTGCGCCTGGCCCTGACCGAGTTCCCGTCGAACTTCAACCCGCTGCACCTGGACGGCAACACCGGCGATGTCGGCTCGCTCACCAGGCCCACGTTGCCGCGCGCGTTCGTGATCGCCGCCGACGGATCGGCGACGGTGAACACCGACTACTTCACCAACGTCGAGCTGACCAGCGCCAACCCGCAGGTGGTCACCTACACGATCAACCCCAAAGCCGTGTGGACCGATGGCACGCCGATCACCTGGGAGGACATCAAGTCCCAGTCCGAGGCCAACAGCGGGAAGAACCCCGCGTTCGTCATCGCCGCGCCCAACGGCTTCGAGCGGGTCGCCTCGGTCACCCGCGGCGTGGACGACCGCCAGGCCGTGATGACCTTCGCCAATCCGTATGCCGATTGGAAGGGCATGTTCGCGGGCAACGGCCGGCTGCTCCCCAAGAGCATGACCGCCACCCCCGAGGCGTTCAACAAGGCTCAGCTCACCGAGCCCGGGCCGTCGGCGGGGCCGTTCCTGGTCTCCAACATCGACCGAGGTGCCCAGCGGATCACGATGAGCCGCAACCCGAAATGGTGGGGCGCCCCGCCGCTGCTCGACACCATCACCTACCTGGTGCTCGACGACGCAGCGCGCATCCCCGCGCTGCAGAACAACACCATCGACGCCACGGGCACAGCGTCGTTGGACGAACTGACCATCGCGCGCAAAACCGCGGGGATCAGCATCCGACGGGCACCGTCGGCCAGCTGGTACCACCTGACCTTCAACGGCGCGCCCGGCTCGATCCTGGCCGACCCGGCGCTGCGCAGTGCGGTCGCCAAGGGCATCGACCGTCAGGCGCTGGCCAACATCACCCAGCGGGGCCTCACCGACAACCCGGTGCCGCTGAACAACCACATCTTCGTCGCGGGCCAGCAGGGCTACCAGGACAACGCCGCGTCGGTGGCGTTCGACCCCGAGAAGGCGAAGGCCGAGCTGGACGCCCTGGGCTGGAAAGTGCCTGAGGGACGGCAGTTCCGGGAGAAGGACGGCAAGGAACTCGTCATCCGCAATGTGTTCTACGACGCGGGCAGCACCCGTCAGGTGGCCCAGATCGCGCAGAACATGCTCGGCCAGATCGGGGTGAACCTGAAGCTAGACACCAAGCCCGGCACCGGGTTCTTCACCAATTACATCATCAAGGGCGACTTCGACATCGCTCAGTTCGCCTTCCTCGGTGACGCTTTCCCGCTGAGCTCGCTGACCCAGATCTACGCGCAGGACGGGGCCAGTAACTTCGGCAAGATCGGCAGCCCGGAGATCGATGCCAAGATCGAGCAGACGCTGGAAGAACTGGACCCGGTCAAGGCGCGCACGCTGGCCAACGAGCTCGACCAGATGCTGTTCGAAGAGGTGTTCAGCCTGCCGCTGTTCCAGTCACCCGGAAACGTCGCGGTGCGCAGCAGCCTGGCCAATTTCGGGGCCTTCGGCCTGGCCGACGCCGACTACTCGAAGATCGGTTTCCTCAAGTAGTTTCCGGGGGCGGGAACGCACATGGAGCTCGTTGACGAGACGCGGGTGCGCATGGCCCCGGGGATGTACAGCTGGTGCATGCTGCTGACGTTCACCATCGCGCCCACGGCGCCCGCAGCCGATCTGATCGGCAGCCTGCTGGCCCACCCCCGTTATCGCCACGACTGCATCTCGCCATGGTCCGGGGCGACCGAGCCGGTGCACGGCCCGTATCGACTCGAGGCCCTCAAACCTGATGGCTTCCAGCGATGTTCACGGGCGCATGCGGTCGCATCCCTATGGTCGTGGCCTGCGACCAACCTGAACCCGTGGGGCAGCTCAGAATTCCTACTATCGCGTGAATTGGTGATGGCATGGACAGCACCGATCATGACTGCCGCCGATGAGATCTATCGGCTCAGCGTGCCGAGGGAGGGCAACGAGCACTCATACGGATGGGTTATCGGCCTCAACGGGTTCCACGAGTTCGTCGCCATCTGCCGCGAGCGCGCCACCGCCACCGCCATCATCGCATCGGACGATTGAGGTAGCGGAGTCGAACGAGGCCGTTCAGACCGCCGATCCACGGTTGGGGGGCGGCGGCACAATCAGGCGGTCGTCGCACTCGCGACGCCGACACCCGTCCGCCAACGGGATCGCCGAAGCAGGGTCGCCGACAAACGCCCGGTACTCGGTGTCGTCGATCGCGTAAAACTCCGTGTAGTCGGCGATCTGGAGGCTCACCGGTATCGACAGGTAATGGCCGCCCGTGGACGTATCGATCCCCAGCGAGAACCAATGCTCCCGATAGACGTGCGTCGTCTCGAAGCGCTTGGCGCTCATCAAGTTCTCCCATCGCCGGAGTGGCGCCCCGGCGAAAGGCCGGTGGGCAGCGCCGTCTCCACGACAGTGGCGACCGAGATCGCAGACACCGCCACCCGGATCACCGGACGCGCAGGCAGGGCGTCCAGCTCGGCGGCGGTGGCCGAAAGCTGTTCGGCCACACCGTCGCGTACCGCACGTATCACCGCGAATGCGGCACGTTCGCGGGTGTCGATCACGCTGTGTACCACCGTCGGCATCCGAACCAGCACCGCCCCGGGCACCAGCGCCGCGATCCGCTCCGCCACAGCCGGCGGTGTGGTCAGATCCCGGCCACCGGACAGCACGACGGTGGGCCAGTGAAAGTCCGGTAACTCAGCGAGCAGGTCGAAAGGCTCGGCTTCGAACGGTTCGTAGAACTTCGCACTACCGATCATGTCGGCCATCTCCAGCGCGGGATCCAGCGGCAGGCCGTCGGGCACCCCGGCGTAGTTCAACTCGCGGAACGCGATCCGCCCGACCAGATCTACCTCGTTGCGGTACGGCGCTTTTCGCGTCGAGAGCCGGCTCAGCCGGGCCAGCCCCGACCACACCACGGTGCGCCCGCGGAGCAGCAGATCGAGTTGGCGGTCCAGCAGTGCGGCACCGCCCAGCCCGTACAACAGGCCGGCCAGTTCTCCCCCTTTGGTGGCCAACGCCCCATCGGCCACCAGGCGTCGCACCTTGGGCGCCAGGTCCGCGGTCTCCGGGTCCGTGCCCTCCCACAGCAGCCCGCGGATGGCACTGCGCATGGCTTCGATATCGGCGGTGGACAGCAGCGGCGAGTCCAGCACCATCGCCGCGACCCGGTCAGGATGACGCACCCCGAAACCGGCGGCGATGTAGCTTCCGTACGAGGTGCCGTACAGCACTGCCTCGTGTACGCCCGCGTCGTCGAGCACCGCGGCGATGTCGTCGACCACCTGCTCGACGGTGATGGCCGCCGGCGGCAGATCCGCGCCCGCATCGGTGTGCCGCGACATCCCGATACCCCGGTGCTCGATCATGATCACGTCGAATCCGGCCGCGGTCGCACGTCTGCGGAGCGCACGGTAGGGCTGGATCGACGCGACGCCGGGGCCTCCCGGAATGATCACCACCGGGTGCGCCGACTTGCGGCCGGCCCGCACGTAGAACAGGTCGAACAGCTCGTCGGAACCGGGACTGACCGGGCGTCGCACGGCCCGCACTCCCGGTAGTGCGGCCAGCTTGTCGTGCGCGCGCCGACGCTTGGCGTTCATCGTCATTGCGCTCCATTGTGCCGCGCAACGCTCAGATCAGATAGATGGTGAAGACCGCTCCGAACAGCGCCACCAGCCACCCGTCGGTGGCGAGTTTGAGCCAGCGTGGCGCGGTCCGGACCTCCATGAACTGCCGGATGATCAAGCGAGACTTGATCAGCGTCAGCGCGAGCACCAGCGCGGTGATCGGCACACTGGCCCGCAGAGCGTCCGAGTACTGGGCCGGTGCCAACCACCAGGATCCGACGGTGATGGCGACCAGCACCAGCCACGTCTGAGTCACAGCCTTGTCGGTCATGATCACCTCACCACGTAGAGCAGTCCGAAGATGATCACCCAGAGCAGGTCGACCATGTGCCAATAGACCGCGCCCGCCTCCACCACCGACGCCCGGCGCCGCGACGGGTTGCGCAGCTCCCGCACGATCACGCCCAGCACGATGAGCCCGATCAGCACGTGGATCAGGTGCACACCCGTCAGCACGTAGTAGAACGAGTAGAACATCTCGGAGTTGGTGTGCCCCGCCCGGATCTTGACCACCCACTCATAACCCTTGCAGGCCATGAAGATCAGGCCGCCGACGCCGCCGGCGTAGGTCAACCGGATCGCCGCTTCGTGACGTCCGGCCCTGGCGGCCAGCACCGCGCGGGCCACCAGCCACGAACTGGTCAGCAGGATCACCGTGTTGGCAACACCGACGGTGATATCGAGATGCTGCTGGGCACGCAGGAATTCGTCCGGGTGCATGGTCCGGTAGATCATGAAGACGATGAAGTAGCCACCGAAGATAACCAGGTCGCCCAGCACCATCACCCACATGTGCCCGTCACCCGGCAGGTGGGCAGGCGTCGCCTTCGTCGATGAGTCCGATTGCGTCAGCACAGGATTAGTCGACATTCACTCACTCCAGTCCCGGTTCTTCCGCTGCCTCACGCATCGCGGCCTGCCGCAGCAGGACGATCAGAGCCGACAGCCAGACGGAGAAGACGACCACCGCCAACCAGAAGGCGATCGAGCCGTTCCAGGCGAACGGCCCCGACGGGAACAGGAACATCTGGGTGGCGATCACCTCGGTGATGATCTGCCAGATGGTCACGTAGGCGAACCAGGCCGGGAAGACACTGTTCTTGTCGTAGAGGATGGCGATCGCCAGCACCAGATAGGCGGCCGTGAAACAGCCCAGCGAGCCGTTGTACGACAGCATTCCGAGGTCGTAGAGCAGGCTGATCAGTTCCGGGTCACGGTCGGGCCGAAAGGCCGCGGTGAGGAAACAAACCGAGACCAGCAGGAACCCGGGCACCGCTCCGACACCCATGCCGCCGATGTAGCCGTAGGCGAACACCGACCCCACTGACATACGTTTGATCTGGTAGGCGACCAGCCCGTTGGTCATCGCCGCACCGCCCAGCAGAATCAGCAGCAGGCAGAAGCCGATCTTTATGGTCAGGCCGTGTTCGGTGAAGAACGCCACCTTGTCGGCCGCGGTGACATCGGGCCGTGGTGGCGGCGTCACCCGGGTCAGGATGCAGATGATGACGCCGAAAGCCCCGTACCAGATCGGGAAGAACCAGGTCATCAACCGCACATCGGGCTTGCCCGGAGGCGCTTCAGTCAAAACTGTCATGCGCCGGTGCCTTCTTCCAAGCCCTCTATTACGCCCTCTTCGACGGCCTGGCTGAGCACCGCACGGCGCAGCACGAAGAACATCACCACGACGAAGACCGCGAAGGCGCCGTTGCGCAACCAGAAGGTCAGCACGCCGTCCCAGGCCAGCGGCCCGGTCTGGAACACCGCCGCGCCGGCGGCCGGGATCATCGCCACCGCCGTGGCCAGCGAGTAATGCCCTACCCAGCGGGGAAACACCGGGGCCGGCCCGTTGTCGAAGTACACCGCGACCGCCAGCAGGGCGAACTGCGACACCACCATCCCCACCGGGGCGACGAACACGATCCAGGCCAGGTCGTTGAGCAGCATGATCAGCTCGGGATTGCGGTCCGGACGGAACGCGGCCACCAGGAAGAAGACATTGGACAGCGCGAAGATGGTGGCGCCACTGACCACCGCGGTCAGATAGCAGTAGGCGAACACATGGCTCTGGGTCTTCATGCGCTTCATCTGGACGACGATCACCATGAAGAACGGCAGGATCAGGATCCCGCAGAGGTTGAACGTCACCTGGCTGAATCGGATCCACGCGGTGTGATCGGCGTAGAACTCGGCGACCTGTTGCGCGTTCCAGGTCGGCGCCATCGGCGGCCAGAAGCCGGGAAACGCCAGCATCGCCACCAGCAGCACCGCGCCGACGACGGGCCCGGTCCACAGGCTCACCCACTGGGCCTTGATGTTTCCGGCTTTCGGCAGGTCTTGTACCTGCTCCAGGATCTGCACGCCAACCTCCAAAAACTGACTCAAGTCAGAACCTTATGCCCTCGAAACCGTAATGGCACGAGCGACGAAAGGAAAGAGCAAAACTGAGTGCAGTCAGTTTGTTGATGTCGTAGCATCGGGCCGTGCTCACTGGCCCGCCGCGCAGCCGCAAGGGCCTGCAGACGCGGGAACGGCTGTTGGGGGCCGCGATCTCCGAGTTCAAGCGCGACGGCATGGCCGCGGCCGACACCGCTGCGATCGCGTCGGCCGCGGGTGTCGCCCACGGCACCTTCTTCTTCCACTTCCCCACCAAGGAACACGTCCTGGTGGAACTGGAACACCGCGAGCAACTCCGCATGGCCACCGAGCTCGGCCGACTCTTCGCCACGCCACACGACGTGCGCACCACGCTGACCGAATCCGTACGCGTCCTGGAGAAACTCGAACGGCGCCTGGGCGGCCGATTGTTCAAAGATTTTCTCGCCCTGCACTTTTCCACCACGCGGCCGCCGTCGGAGGAATGGGCCCGGCACCCCGTGATCGTCGCCGTGGTCGAGGAACTGCAACGGGCCCAGGACCGTGGCGAGATCCCGGCCGAAGTGGACGTGATGTACAACGGCGTGTCATTCCTTGTCGGGCTCTACGCGCTGCTGATCACCATCCCGGACGCGGCCGAGGTCCGGGCACCGGTGATCGCCGAATACCTGACCACGTATCTGTACGGCTTGCGGGTCGTCTAGGCGGCTTAGGTTCGGGCTGATCCAAACGCGTGCCCTCCCATAGCCGGTGCGGCTACAAACGGTGCCATGACCACCGTCGAGAACGTGACCCGTGTTTTGCCCGGTACACCGGAATGGGATGACCTGCTGGCTTCGATCGCCGCAGGCGCCAAGGACCGCGACCTCAACGACGAGAATCCCTTCGATCAGGTCTCCGCGCTCAAGCGCGCGGGGTTCGGCACCCTGCGCCTGCCCGAGTCCCTCGGTGGTGCCGGATTCACTGTGCCGCAGCTGTTCTCCGCGGTGATCGACGTGGCCAAGGCCGATCCCATCGTGGCCCACATCTTCCGGACCCACTTCTGGTTCACCGAGGAGCGGCTGCGTAGCGCCGACGATCCGGTGTCCCGGCACTGGTTGGGCAAGATCGCCCAGGGAAAGATCTTCGGGAACGCCTTCAGCGAGAAGGGTTCACTGGCGGTGGGGAGCCTGGTGTTCAACACCCGGCTGCTGGCCGACAACGCGAACCCGGGTGCGTTCCGGCTGGCCGGCGAAAAGTACTACAGCACCGGCACCCTGTTCTCGGACTATCTGACCGTCACCGCCACCACCGATCACGACTCGGTGGCCAACGTCCTGGTCCCCACCGACCGCGAGGGAGTGCGGCTCGTCGACGACTGGGACGGCTTCGGCCAGCGCCGCACCGGAACCGGCACCACGACGTTCACCGACGTCGCGGTGGCCGCCGACGAAATACTCACCGACACCCCGTATGACGCCGAACCGGTGCCGACCGTGCAGTACGCCTCGCTGCAGTTGTTCATCCACGCGGTGGTCGCCGGCATCCTGGCCAACGTCGTCGACGACGGCGTCGCGCTGCTGCGCTCCCGCGAACGCAACTTCAGCCACGCCGTCACCGAGCGGCCCGCCGACGATCCCCTGCTGCAGCGCCAGCTCGGGGTTCTCGCCAGCACGGCCTATGTCGCGCGGGCCGCGGTGCTCGATGCGGCCGCGGCGATCGGGGCTGCCACCGATTCGGCGGTCGACGGGGTACCCGATCCTCGACTGGCTGCGGAAGCCCAGCTCAAGGTCGCCAAGGTGAAGGTGCACCTCGACGACGTCGCCCCCGAAGCCGCCACCCGGCTGCTGGAACTCGGTGGGGCCAGCGCGGCCTCCAGGCAGCGCAACCTGGATCGGCACTGGCGCAACATCCGCACGATCACGTTGCACAACCCGGTCGCCTATAAGGCGCGGGTGATCGGCCAGAACCTGTTGCACGGCACGCCTGTTCCGGCCAACGCCTACTTCTGAGTGATCAGCTCGGCCGCCTTCTCACCGACCAGAACACTGGGCGCGTGCGTGTGGCCACGGATGAGCGTGGGCATCACCGATGCATCGGCGACCCGCAACGCCTCGACTCCCCGGACTCGTAGTTGCGGGTCGACCACGCTGTCCTCGTCGCTTCCCATGCGACAGGTGCCGACGGGGTGATACAGCGTGTGTGACACTGAATTTATTGCCCGCGTGAATGTTTCGTCGTCCAGATCGGCCGCGTCAAGTGGCCTGGCCACCTTGCCGACCACGTTCGCCAGTGCCGGCGCCCGCGCGATGTCGGCGGTTATCCGCAGCCCTGCCATCAGTGCGGCGCGGTCGGCTTCGTCGCTCAGGTAGCGCGGGTCGATGATCGGTTTGTCCGTCGGATCGGCCGACCGCAGCGTGATGGTGCCCTGGCTGCGGGGCTTGAGCAGGATAGGGCCCATCACGACGGCGTGACCGTACGGGTCACCGATCCCTTCGTCGAAGAAGGGGGCCGGGGCGAAGATCAGTTCGAGGTCAGGGAGATCCAGTTCCGGCCTGCTGCGGACGAATCCGTACGCCTCGCCGACGTTGGAGGTCAGCATGCCGCGACGGCGAGCCAGATAGTTGACCAGTTCGAGCGGCTTCTCGGCGGCGAACAGGCTGTCGTCGCGGACGTCGAACCCCAGCGGGACCACCAGGTGGTCAAGGAGATTGGTGCCGACAGCGGGCGCGTGCCGGGTCACCTCGATCCCGTGGCGCGCCAGCTGGTCCCGGTCTCCGATTCCCGACAGCATCAGCAGGTGCGGGGAATTGATCGCGCCTCCGCACAGGATGACCTCGCGGCGTGCCGTCACCACATCCCGCACGCCGCCCTTGTCGAACTCGACGCCGACGGCCCGGTTGCCCGCGAAGACGATCCGCGTCGCGGTGGCCTCGGTGAGCAGGTCGAGATTGGGGCGCCGCAGCGCGGGCTTGAGGTACGCGTCGGCGGTGCTCCACCGGGCGCCGCGGCGCTGGGTGACCCTGGTCTCGCAGAAGCCGTCGTGTCCGCACTCCTTGGCCGCGGCCAGCCACGCCGCCGTCGAACTGCGCGGGCTGCGTTGCGCCTCGATCACCAGCGGCCCCGCCTCGATCCGCTTCAGATACTTCTCCAGGCCGGCGTAGTTCCAGTCCGCGCCGGCATGATCGCCCCACTCGTCGTAGTCGGCGGGGAAGCCCGGGACCCACATCATCGCGTTCATCGACGATGAGCCGCCGAGTGTTTTGCCACGCGGCCAATAGATCTGGCGGCCGTCGAGTTCCGGTTGCGGCTCGGTCAGGTAGTCCCAGTCGACCTCGCTGCGGAACAACTTCGAGAATGCCGCCGGGATGTGGATGAACTTGTTGCGGTCGCGCGGCCCGGCCTCCAGCGCCAGCACCGACACATCCGGTCGTGCACTCAGCCGGTTCGCCAGGACCGCGCCTGCCGAGCCGGTCCCCACCACGATGTAGTCAGCCTCCACGTGGCGGAGTGTATGGTCCGGCGCGGCCATGCGCGGCTAATTCGATGTGGCGGTCAGTTCGATGTGGTGTGCGCCGGCGACGCTGGCGTAGCGGTCTGGGCTGCAGGTCAACACGATGACCTGACCGTCTCCGCCAACCGCGTCGAACACCGCGCCCATCTTGGTCAGCCGGTCCGGATCGGTGAAGCCGAGCGCGTCGTCGATGATGACGGGCACGCTGTCCTCCTTGGCCACCATCGTGGCACCGGCCAGCCTCGCGACGATGGCCAACTGCTCCTTGGCACCGCCGGACAGCGATTCGTACGGGACCGTCCGACCGGACAGCGTGCGGGTCCTGATGTTGAGATCGCTGTCGACGTCGACCTCGAAATCCTCACCGAACACGAGCCGGCCCAGCCGCTGCACCTCGAGGCGGAACGGATCGGCGTAACGCTGCCGGGTGGCGTCACGGTGGCGCGCCATCACCGACCGCAGCGTCTCGGCCGCGCGGGCCCGACGGTGCACCCGTAGATACTCGGCGTGGGCGTGCTCGCGTTTGGTCTCGGCGGCATCGAGATGCCCCTTGCGGCCCTGGGTGCCGTACACCTTCAGTTGCGCGGCCACCTCCCGCAGCCCCTCGACCGCAGCCTCGTGACGGGTATTCAGCAGTTCCGCGCGGCGCACCGCCTCGTCGAGCGCGGCCTTCACCGAATTCGGTTCGGTCGCCGACAATTCGGTCCGCAGCGCGGCCACCCGGCCCGCGGTGGCGGCGGCCTCCTCGTCGGCGGCCTGGGCCTTCACCGCCAATTCGTCATCGCCGGTCTGCGCGCGCTGGACTTCCAGCCGGCCGCCGGCCACCGTCAGCTCGGCCTGCGCCGTGGTGAGCTTGTCGCGCAGCACGCTGCAACGGGTCGACTTCTCCGACAGCTTCTTGGCCGCTGCGACGATCACCTTGCGGCTGGTCTCACTGTCGGCCACCGCTTTGCGGTGCGCCCCCACCGCGGCCTCGAGCTCGGTTCGGGCGGCGCCGATGTCGGTGGGGCCGGCCAGCTCGAACAGGCCCGCTTCATCGGGCTGACCGGCTTGCAGTTGTGTCAGCCGTGATCGCAGATCCGCCAAGGCATCATCACCGGTGAGGGCATCCACCGTGGCGCGCAACCGATCCCGGCCGCCGAGCAGCTCCCGGCGACGGGCGTCGAGGACACGCGCGCCATCCACATCGTCTACCCCGGCTTTGGCCAGCGCGGCGGTCAGCGCGTTCAGCGCCTCGTCGAGACGGGCCTGCGTCTGTGCGGCAGGCGTGCCCGGCACCACGCGCACCGTGAGCACCCCGGGCACGTCGATCTCGGTGTCGGCCGTGGTGTTGACCGACCACGGTCGCCCCGCTTCCAGGGACACCTGCGCATCGTCCACCCGGACATCGAAGTCGGTCACCGCCACGAGTTCGATTCGCGCCGAGGCGAGTTCCGCCTGTCCCGCGGCGCGTTCCACCGCTACCGCGGCGGTCTCGATGGCTCGCATCCCCGCATCGTCGAGGGTGATCTCGGCGAGTTCGCGATTGACCCGGTCGAGTTCACGCACACCTGCGTCGATCTTGCTCAGCCGGGTGGCCAGCCGGTCGGCCTCGTCACGATCCGTCATCCGCGTCAGCGTGGTGCGGGCCGCCTCCACCCGGGCTTCGAGCTCCTGAGCTGACACTCGCGCCTCTTCGGCCGCGACCTCGGCGGCCTCGTGAACCTCACGGGCCGTGGCGGTTTCGCCGTCGGCCACGGTCAGCGCCGCCTGCAATTCGGTGATGGTGGTGGCGCGCTCGTCGAGCTCGGCGCGCAGCCTTCGGCGTTCGGTGAGCGCAGCGGCCGATGCGGTCCGGGCCACCCGGGCGGCCTCGGCCACCACCTCGGCCTCCTTGAGCCGCTGGACCAGCGCGGCGACCTCATCGGCAGCCTTGCGGGCCGCGGCCAGGCCGGCCTGGGCCTGTTCGCGTTGACCGGACACACCGGTGACCTCGGCGGTGAGCTCGGCGTGCCGGCGCACCGCATCATCGACCTCGGCCACAGCGGCCGCGCGCTGCGCCACCTCGCCCTCGGCGGCGGCGAGCCGCTTGGTCACCGCCGCCCACTCGCCGGTCGGCCGGCCGGTGGCGGTGAAGTAGCGCAGATACTCCGCGTCGATCCGCTCGATCAGCAGGGGCTCGTCCCCGGAGAGCGCGACCGCCTCGCCCGCGGCCACATCCAGTGCGCGGGCAAGTGCATCCGATCCCGACAGATCGACCGGTGCCGTCGAGCTCGACTGCAGCACCCGCTGGGCCTGCCACAGATTGGTGTCCACGGTCTCGGCGAGCATGGCCAGCACCCGCTCATGCGCTTCGTCGCCGCTGAGCTGCTCGCGGACCGGCGCCAGCACCGTCAGCTGGGTCTCGGCACGCTTGTGAAAGCGCTTGCGGTACATGAACCGGTAAGGGCCGGTGGAGATTTCGGCCATCACCTCGGCACCGACATCGGCATGGGTCGGCTTGACCTGCTTGACTTCCTTCTTGCCCGAGCGGTCCTTGGCCTCGAGCAGCAGATCCAGCGCCTCGATCATCGAGGATTTGCCGATCTCATTGGCGCCGCTGACGACCACCACACCGTGATCGGGGAATTCGATCTCGCGGTGAGTGATGCCGCGATAGTTGGTCAGGACCAGGCGGTGCAGTTTCATGCCGCACTCCCCCGGTCGACCAGGCGCAGCAGAAGCCCCAGCGCGGCCCGCGCGTCGTCGGCGCCGGCGCCGTCGGTACGGGCGGTGGCCACCAACTCGTCCACCGCGGCCGCCGCGAACCCGCCGATTCCCAGGTCGTCGAACTCACCGTCGGCGGGCAGGACAGCGATCTCGGTGTGCCGCTCCCACAACGTCAGCGCGGCGAACAGTCGGGCGTAGCGGTCCAGGCAGGCATCCAGCGCGGCCTTGTCCGTCACCGTCAACGAGCCCGTCAGCGCCAGGCGTACCACAGTGCGTTCCTTGTCCTCCAACAGATCCAGATTCAGATCCAGATCGGCCACGTCGCGGTCGGTGTCCACCTCACGGCGCAGCGTGATGAACCGCCAGCGGCCCACCCGTTCGGAGTCGACCCGGACGCCGCGGTGCGGATCGGTCTCGTCGATCTCGACCAGCAGGACATGTCCCGGATCGGATTCGATGTCGTCGTAGTTCGTCACCTCGGGTGAGCCCGAGTACCAGACCCGGCCGGTCGACCCGACCTCGGTGCGGGAGTGCTTGTCCCCCAAAGCAACATAGTGAACTGCGCCGCGCGCCAGGGCGTCCTCGACGGCGGCCAGCCGGATCAGCGACGGCTTGTCCTTGTCCGGATCGAGGATGTCGACACCGCCGTGGCCGACGACGACGCGGGTGACACCGTCGGCGGGTAGATCGGCCAGCACGTCCCCGATCAGATCCGAGGTGGGCGCCTTGGAACGCCACGGCGCCGCGACGATCTCCAGCCCCGGCCGCACCTCGTGCACGCCCGCACGGTCGAGGACCACGACGTTGTCCGGGCATTCGGCGGTGAACAGCGCACTGGTGTAGATCGACGCGGCATCGAGCGGGTCATGGTTGCCGGGCAGCAGATACACCGGCACGCCGATGGCACGCATGGCCTCCAGCGACAAGCTGACCTCGCGCGGGGCCAGCTGGTTGTGCTCGAACACGTCCCCGGACACCACGACGAACTCGGCACCCGAGGCCGCGGCCACCGGGCCCAAGGCCGCGACGGCCTCCCGGCGCGACGCCGAGTAGCGGGGCTGGGCCTCCCCGTCACCGGCACTGAGGAAATGACGGGTCATGCCGAGTTGCCAGTCGGCGGTGTGCAGAAAGCGCATCGGCCCCGTCCCTTCTGTGTCCGTTCCCCGTGGGTTCATCCCGGAAGCAAGGCGAGTCTAAAACCGGGGGCCGACAAGTCCGGGGACCTGCGACGGCATGGCCCCGGTTTGCCGATACCGTATGAAGGATGGCCAGTCCGATCAGTCCGATCAGAACCCTGCTGCTGATGCGCCACGCCAAGTCGGACTATCCCGACGGGGTGGCCGACCACGACCGCCCGCTCGCCGCGCGCGGCATCAGAGAGGCTGCGCTGGCCGGAGACTGGATCCGGGCCAATTTTCCTGTGGTGGACGCTGTGTTGTGCTCGACGGCGACGCGGACCCGTCAGACGCTGGAGCGCACCGGCATCGAGGCACCCGTGCAGTTCGCCGAGCGCATCTACGACGCCCGGCCGGGCACCGTCATCGACGAGATCAACGGTGTGTCGTCACGTTTCGGCACCGACCCGTCCACGGTGTTGGTCATCGGCCACGAGCCCGCCATGTCGGCCGTCGCGCTCGGGCTGGCCGACGGATCCAACCGCACTGCTGCGGAGAGCATCTCGCTGAAATTCCCGACCTCGGCGATCGCGATGCTGCGCACCAGCGACCCGTGGGACCAGCTCGCCCTGGGCGGCGCGACGCTGGTGCGTTTCCACGTACCCCGCTAGGAGTTGGTGGCCAGCGTCAGTTCCATGAGCTTGATGGCCATGGGGCAGGCGTCGATGCCTGGCCCTTGCGGATTGACCCACCAGCCGACCACACCGGCCGCGTCGCTGGCCACGCCGCACGCACCGTTGAGCCCGTTGGGCCGCATGATGATCGAATCGACACCGGCGATCCGGCGTTGCTCGATCGCGTACTGCAGCTTCTCGGCGGTCTGGCGCTCGTTGGCCAGGCTGCCCTGCTCGTACCAGAACCGGGTGATGTCGACCAGGCCGGCCGGGTTGGCCGCCTGCCAGCGGCACACCGCGCCGACGAACGTGCTCTGGATGTCCAGCGGGTCCGCACCCACCGTCTTGGCCAGGATGTCTGTGGTCAGGACGTCACATTCCTTGAGCAGGTTGGGGTAGGTCTTCTCGGACTTGTTGTTGCTGGGGCCGCCACTGGACCCCTCCTTGGCCGCGGTGCCCTCCACCGTGCTGGTGCACCCGGTCAGGCCGACGAACACGGCCAGCCCAGCCAGCGCTGCCATCGGTCCTCTGATCCCACGTCGCGTCATCATTTGGAGTTCACAATCGACTGGCGGGTCAGCTCTTTGGCGACCTCGCACGGATCGGGATAGGGCTTCTGGTCGAAGCTCACGGACCACTCGATGAAATCGTCGTCGAACTGGATGCCGATCTCACACAGATTCACGTCGCCGGCCTTGAGCGGGTTCTCCCCGATGGCGATGAAACCGCCGTGGCCCTCGATGTTGATGTCCTCCACGCTGGTCCGCGACAGCTCCTCGGTCTTGCGCTCCCGGCCGATCGGGCTGCCCCGGAACCAGGTGAAGGAGAAGTGCGGTCCGAGGATGCTGCCGCCCTGCAGCCACTGGCAGCCAGAGGAATTGGTCGCGGTGTTGACCAGCCCCTGCACCTGGGTCAACTCGGTCACCGTCTGATCGGTGACGCCGCCGCAATGCGGGAAATGCGGGCCGTGCTTCCCCGAGGCATCGGCGCTCGGCGTCTCAGTCTGGGGAACCTGCGGAGACGCGGGCTCGCCGGACGAGCAGCCGGCGAACACGGGAACCACTGCGGCAGCCAATACCGCAAAGGCTCTGGCGTGGGCGAATCGTGCCTTGGCGGCCGTGCGGACAGTCACGCCATGCACTGTAGCGGCAACACCTATGTCCTATCCCTGCATACCGACTGACCTGGACTTTCGGCAACGCGGACACGACGGCCTCAGGAAAGCACTCCACCGGGCCGGTATGCGAGAGTAGCCAGATGCTCTGGGCGCTGCTGCGACAGTACGCGCGGCCGTACCGGCGGCTGCTCGCGGTCGTCGCGACGCTTCAGGTGATCAGCACCCTGGCCTCGCTGTACCTGCCCACGGTCAACGCGGCCATCATCGACGACGGAGTGGCCAAGGGCGACACCCGGCGCATCGTCGAACTCGGCGGCGTGATGCTGGGCGTCACCGCTTTGCAGGTGGCCTGCGCCATCGGAGCGGTGTTCTTCGGGTCGCGCGCGGCCATGAGTTTCGGCCGCGATCTGCGCTCGTCGGTCTTCCGCCACGTCACCACGTTCTCGGCCGAGGAGACCGCCCGGTTCGGCGCGCCGTCGCTGCTGACCCGCACCACCAACGACGTCGGCCAGATCCAGCAGCTGCTACAGATGACCGCGACGATTCTGATCACCGCTCCGATCATGTCGGTGGGCGGAATCCTGATGGCGGTCCATCAGGACGCGGGCCTGTCCTGGCTGCTGCTGGTCAGTGTCCCGGTCCTGGCGCTGGCCAACTACTGGGTCATCACCCACCTGATGCCGATCTTCCGTCGTATGCAGCGGTTGATCGACGGGATCAACCGGGTGATGCGCGATCAGCTGTCCGGCATCCGCGTGATCCGGGCGTTCGCCCGCGAACCCGTGGAACAACGACGGTTCGCCGAAGCCAACCAGGCCCTGTCGGCCACCGCCCTGGAGGCCGGGCAGTGGCAGGCACTGATGCTGCCGGCCACGACCCTGGTGATCAACATCTCCAGCGTCGCGCTGATCTGGTTCGGCGGGCTGCGCATCGACGCCGGGCACATGCAGGTGGGCTCGCTGATCGCGTTTCTGGCCTACTTCATGCAGATTCTGATGGCCGTGCTGATGGTGGCCGTCCTGGCGGTGATGCTCCCGCGCGCGACGGTGTGCGCCGAGCGCGTCACGGGTGTGCTGGCCACCCGGCCCCAGATCACCAGCCCCGAGGACCCGGTCCGGCCGCAGACGCTGGCCGGCGAGATCACCTTCGACGACGCATCGTTTCGCTACCCCGGCGCCGATCGCCCCGTGCTGCAGCAGGTTACGTTGCGGGCACACCGCGGCACCACCACCGCGCTGGTCGGCTCCACCGGCTCAGGCAAGTCCACCCTGCTCGCCATGATCTGCCGGTTCTACGACGTCACCACAGGGGCAGTGCGCATCGACGGCAACGACGTCCGGGAACTCGACCTCGAACAGCTGTGGGCGTCGATCGGTCTGGTCCCCCAGCGCGGCTACCTGTTCTCCGGAACCATCGCCGAGAACCTGCGCTACGGAGCTGCGCCGGGACAGGAACTCACCGACGAACAGATGTGGGAGGCACTGCGCATCGCGGCGGCCGACGACTTCGTGGCCGCCCACCCCGACGGACTGGAGCGCCCGGTGGCCCAGGGCGGCATCAATTTCTCGGGCGGACAGCGACAACGGCTCGCGATCGCCCGTGCGGTGATCCGCAGGCCCGCGATCTACCTGTTCGACGATGCGTTCTCGGCACTGGACGTGCATACCGACGCCCGGGTACGGGCCGCCTTACGCGAGGTATCGGCCGATGCCACCGTGGTGATCGTGTCGCAACGGATCTCGACGGTCATCGAGGCCGACCAGGTGGTCGTGGTGGAGGACGGCCGCATCGTCGGCACCGGCACCCATGAGTCGCTGCTCGCGGACTGCCCCACCTATGCCGAGTTCGCCGCATCGCAGGCGGTAACCGCCGGAGACCCGCGATGACCGGCCCCGTATTGCGCCGCAGCGGAACCCCGGCCGCCCCGGTCGAGCGCACCCGCGACTTCCGCGGATCGGCCCTGCGACTGGCCAGACGCCTGGTGCCGCAACGCGGTCTGGCGATCTCGGTGATGCTGCTCGGCGTGGCCGGGATCGCGATCGGGGTGATCGGTCCGCGGATTCTCGGGCACGCCACCGACCTGTTGTTCAACGGCGTGATCGGGCGGGAACTGCCCGCCGGCCTGACCAAGGAGCAGGCCGTCGAGGCCGCCCGGGCCCGCGGCGACACCAGGTTCGCCGACCTGCTGTCCGGGATGAACGTGGTCCCCGGCCACGGGGTGGACTTCGCGGCGGTGGCCCGCACGCTGGCGCTGGCACTGGGCCTGTATCTGCTTGCCGCCGTGCTGGTTTGGCTGCAAGCCCGGCTACTCAACGTCACGGTGCAACGCACCATGGTGGCGCTGCGGGCCGAGGTGGAGGAGAAACTGCACCGACTTCCGCTGTCCTACTTCGACTCCCGCCAGCGCGGCGAGGTGCTCAGCCGGGTCACCAACGACATCGACAACATCCAGACCTCGGTGTCGATGACCATCAGCCAGCTGCTGACCTCGGTGCTGACGGTGTTCGCGGTGCTGGTGATGATGCTGACCATCTCGCCACTGCTGGCGCTGCTGACCGTCGTCACCGTGCCGCTGTCGCTGTGGGTGATCCGCTGGATCACCCGTCGGTCGCAGCCGTTGTTCGTCGCGCAGTGGCGCAACACCGGCCGGCTCGCGGCCCACATCGAGGAGACCTACAGCGGTTTCACGATCGTCAAGACCTTCGGGCACCGGGAGGCGGCACAGCGACGCTTCGATGAGCTCAACGACGAGGTCTACCGGTCGGCCGTCGGGGCGCAGTTCTTCTCGGGTCTGGTCGGCCCGGCGACGATGTTCATCGGGAACCTCAGCTATGTGGCAGTCGCGGTTGTGGGCGGCCTGCAGGTGGCCGGAGGGCAGATCACCCTTGGCAGTATCCAGGCGTTCATCCAGTACGTGCGGCAGTTCAACCAGCCGCTGGGCCAGGTGGCCGGGATGTACAACACGCTGCAGTCCGGGATCGCCAGCGCCGAACGTGTTTTCGATCTGCTCGACGCGGAAGAGCAGAGCCCGGAACCGGCCACCGCACTCCAGATCCGTGCCGGCCGCGTCGAATTCGACCGGGTGAATTTCGGTTACCTCCCGGGCACCCCGGTGATCGAGGACCTGTCGCTGGTGGCCGAAGCCGGCAGCACCGTGGCGATCGTAGGCCCCACCGGTGCGGGAAAAACGACGTGCGTCAACCTGCTGATGCGGTTCTACGACGTCGATTCCGGCCGGATCCTGATCGACGGTGTGGACATCTCCACGGTGAGCCGGGAGTCGGTGCGATCCTCGATCGGGATGGTGCTGCAGGACACCTGGCTGTTCGGCGGGACCATCTACGACAACATCGCCTACGGTCGGCCGGACGCTTCCGAGGACGAAGTGCTCGAGGCGGCCAGGGCGGCGTACGTGGACCGGTTCGTCCACACCCTGCCGGACGGATACGCCACCCGCGTCGACGACGACGGCGGCGCCATCAGCGCCGGTGAGAAGCAGCTCATCACGATCGCCCGGGCGGTGCTGGCGCGACCCCGGGTCCTCGTGCTCGACGAGGCGACCAGCGCGGTGGACACCCGGACCGAACTGCTGATCCAACACGCGATGGCCGAGTTGCGCCGGGACCGGACGAGTTTCATCATCGCCCACCGGCTCTCGACGATCCGCGATGCCGATCTGATCCTGGTGATGGATGCCGGCCGGATCGTCGAACGCGGTACCCATGACGAGCTCGTGGCGCGGCATGGGCGGTACTGGGAGATGACCCAGGTTTAGCGCCCAGCGCGCCGAAACTACGGGTTTTGACGTGAAATGCGTGAAAGTTCGTCATAAGCCGTAGTCTCGGCGGGATTTGGGGTCTGGGTAACCGGCGCCGACGGCACTCGATGAACTCGTGGCTCAACGAGTTGCCGGGCCTGCATCCGGCAGGCAAGGGCAACGAGGTACTGCTGCACCCCGATGGCGCCGCAACGCTGGGTATCGCGAGCGGCGACCGGGTCCGGGTGTTCTCGCCGGTCGGGCGGTTGGAGGTGACGGCCGCACTCAGCGACCGGCCCCGCCGCGGAGTCGTGGTACTCGACCATGGCTGGGGCTCACGGGTATTCGACCCGCGCCACGGCGGCGCACCGGATTCCTACGGGGTCAACCGCAACCTGCTGGCCGACCGCGCGGCGATCGATCCGCTCTCGCAGACCTCGACGCTGGGCTCGGTGTACGTCGGGATCGAGCGGGTCTAGGCGCCGGGGCCTTCGGCACGCAGATCGTCGACCGCCTTCATGGCGTCGCGCAGCTTGTCCAGCCACTCCTCGGTGTGCTCACCCACCAGGCGCACCGACCAGGCCAGCGCGTCCGAGCGCGACCGCGCCACGCCCGCGTCGACCAGGGTGTCGAGCACCTGCCGTTCGGGCTGCTTGAGCCGGGTCATCACGGGTACGGCGATGTGGGTGAACAGGATTCGCTCCGGCTCAGCGGAACTGACCCCCGTGCTTACTTCGACGCCCCAGGACACCTTCCGGTCGAAACGGCCCTGCGCCTCGTCGGCGATACGCATGCGCTCACCACGAGTCTCCTCGCGGAACCGGGCGGCCCGCCCGGAGGCCCGTGCGGTGGACTCTTCTTCGGAACCCTCGGGGAGCCTGCCGATGACGGTGATCTCTTCACGGTCGACGATCACGGTCGGGTCGCCGGTGAACCAGGTATCGGGCAGGCGGCCCGCGAACCATTCGGCGGCCTCATCGGCAGACCGGCGATGGTGCTGATGTTTGTTCATGATTACATGATTACACCGTTACATCGCAGATGGGACGGCGTTCACCACCGGCGAACGTCATTTTCGCCGCTGAGTGATCAGTTGCGCTTGAGCAGCAGCGCAGCGCCGCCGGCCAGCACCAGGGCGACCAGCAGCAGCCCCGCCCAGCCCGGGCCGGCGATCCACCACACGGCACCCAGCAAGATGATCGCCGGCGACACCGCGAACAGCACCATGCCGGGGTGCTGCTTCAAGACCGCGAGCGCACCCTGGGCGCGGATCGGGTCGATTTCCTTTGCCATGGCACCAGAATGCCAGCTGACCGCCGGTTAGGAAGGCAGCAGCAGAATCTTGCAGTGTCTGTCGGGCTGCCGGAGTTCATCGAAGGCCTCCGTGGCCGCCTCCAGAGGCAAGGTCGCCGTGACGAACGGCCCCACATCCACCGTGCCGGTGACGATCCAGTCCAACGCCCTGGCGAACTCGTCGGGGCGGTAGGCGAACACGAAACGGATCGAGAGTTCCTTGGTGATGCCGATCACCGGCGTGATGATGTCCGGTTGCTGGCACACCCCGACCACCACGATCCGGGTGTGCGGGGGCACCGAATCCATCACGGTCGCGAGAATTCCTGGTACACCCGAGGACCGCGTCGCCGGGCTGCAGGTCTGCCGCGGCCACGGCGTGCACGCCCACCGCCAGCGGCTCCGCAACCGCCGCGTAGCGCAGGGGGATGTCCCCCGACACCGGCAGCAACCGCTTCTCCTGCAGAACAAGGCGTTCGGCCAGCCCGCCCGTCACCGCCGGGGAGAGCCCCACCAACTGCGGTCCGTCGCCGGTGTCCAAGTAGGGAACGGAGGTGACCGGCGTTCCGATCGGGATGGAGCGGTCAGTGCCCGGACCGTAGTCGAGCAGTTCGCCCACGAACTCGTGCCCGAGCACGATGGCCGGCACCAGATCCGGCATCGCCGCCTGCGAGGACACCAAATGCAGATCCGAACCGCAGATCCCGCAGGCCAGCGGGGCGACGAGTACCTGCCCGGTCCGGGAACAGGGTCGGGGATGCTCTCGACCTTCACCGACCCACGCTGCGCGACAACGGCTTTCATCAACCACCGAACCTCTCGCGGATACCCTGGGCGGAGCTACCGTAATCATTACAGTACTTGGCGGACACCACGACTTGTAACCTGGTGTCGATTTCTCCCCCACCCGACGATTCGAGGATTGACTGTGAACGGAAACTGGCAACCCGGCTGGCTGCCCGATCCTGAAGGCCGCTACGAATACCGCTGGTGGGACGGACAATCCTGGACCGATCAGATCTCTCATCAGGGCCAGGCCGGCAGGGCGCCGCTCAGCGCTTCCCCACAGCCGCCGCAGCAGCCACAGCAACCGCAGGTTCAGGCCCAGCCCACCGGCGACGGGTTCAACGGCATCAGCGGGGATCTCGTCGACGGACGGTTCAGCGAGAAAGAGGCGACGCCGATCGCCAACCAGAACAAGAAGATGCTGCGGGTCCGCCTCGGCGAGCCCTTCATGGCCCGGCAGGGCTCGATGGTCGCGTACCAGGGCAACGTCGACTTCGCCTTCGAAGGCGGCGGCGCATCGAAGTTCATCAAGAAGGCCCTCACCGGTGAAGGCCTTCCGCTGATGCGCTGCCAGGGGCAGGGCGATGTGTTCCTGGCCGATCAGGGTTTCGACGTACACCTGCTGCAGCTGTCCAACTCGGGTCTGTCGATCAGCGGCAAGAACGTGCTGGCCTTCTCATCCAGCCTGGACTGGAACATCGAACGGGTCCGCGGCGGCAGCATCGCCACGGGCGGCCTGTTCAACACCACCCTGCGTGGCACCGGATGGGTGGCGCTGACCACCGATGGCCCGCCTGTGGTGCTGAATGCATCCGAGGCCCCGACCTTCGCCGACACCAATGCGGTCGTGGCGTGGTCGGCGCACCTGCAGACCCAGCTCAAGACCAGCTTCAAGGCGAGTGCCCTGATCGGCCGGGGCTCCGGCGAGGCCCTTCAGGTCGCGTTCCACGGCAACGGCTTTGTGATCGTGCAGCCCTCGGAGGGTGTCACGGTTCCGATGCAGTGAGCGACGCGCTCGGCGCCAGCTTCCCGCCATCCCGGGTCAGCCCATAAAGCGCCGCCGCGGACACCAGCCCGATTGCCGTGAGGCCCAGCCACACCAATTCGGCCAGGTCCGCGGCGCGCGCCGCGCCGATCAGCGAGCCGGTGGCCACATTGCCCAGCAGGATCCCCACTCCGACGACGGTGTTGTAGAACCCGTAGTGGGTTGCCACCAGCCGATCGCCCGACAGCGCCACGACGGTGTCCATCTCGAACGGGAACACCGCGGCCGAGCCCAGGGCCAGCAGTGCGGACGAGCCGAGCAGTGCGGCCACCGCGGCGGCGGTACCGAATCGGTCCGCGTCGGGTACCACGGCCATCGGAACGAAGGCCGCCGCCAGCACCAGCAAGCCGACCACCAGGCTGCGGCGCGGACCCCAGCGGTTGCCGAACCATCGCGTGATCCGCAACTGACCGCCCACCGCGATCAGCCCGGACACCACGAACACGCCTGCCACCAGAGCGGTTTCGTTCCCGGGGCGCAGTGCCGCAGCCTGTAGCGGCAACGCCAGATAGACCTGGAAGGACAGCACGTACGAGCCGATCATCGCCACCGCGAACAACAGGAACCCGCGATTGGCGACTACGCTGCGCCAGTCGTCGAGTACCGAGCTCCGCTGTTCGACGGGTTGGGCGCGCTGCCGCGGCAGGGCGAGCAGCTGAGCTACCGTCAGCACCGCGAAGACACCGGCCGCGGCGGCCGCGGTCACCCGGAAATCGAAGGCCAGCAACGCCATTCCCGCCAGCGGGCCCAACAGGATCCCCGCCTGGTAGAACACGTTGAACGTCGCGAAGGCCTCGACCCGGCGATCACCGGCGTCGGCAGCCAGGTAGGCCCGCACCGCGGGGTTGAACAGTGCCCCGGCGAATCCTGTTGCCGCCGAGGCGATCAGCATCGCCGGCAGGGAGTCCGCGACGACGAGCAGGCCGAACCCGGCGGTGCGCAAAAGACACCCGGCGACGATCAGCGGCTTGTAGCCCAGCCGGTCGGCCAGGGTGCCGCCGACGATGAACATGCCCTGCTGGGAGAAGTTGCGCACGCCCAGCACCAGGCCCACCGCCCATGCCGCCAGACCCAGCGGCCCGGCCAGATAGCCGGCCAGGTACGGCATCAGCATGTAGAAGCCGAGATTGATGCCGAACTGGTTGACCATCAACAACCGGCTGGGCAGGTCGAAGCTGCGGAACTGCGTGATGAGTGCGCTCATCGGGCCACGGCCGTCGGGTCGGCGACCGTCTCGCAACGGGTCCAGGTCTGCACCACGCGGTCGCCTGCGTTGGCGATCGTCTCCGGTTCGTCGGCCGGTTGGTGATCGAGCAGACCGAGGTCACGGCAGTAGTCGTCGTTGTACACCGTGTCGAAGTATCGCTGCGGTCCGTCGGGGAACACCGCGGCAATCGTGGTGCCGGCCGGGTGGTTTCGCGCTGCCCAGCCCGCGACCAGACCGACTGCGCCGACGCTCCATCCCCCGCTCGCGTAGTACGTCGACGCCAGCGTCCTGGCGGCCCACACCGCGTCGGCCGGTGCGACCCAGTGCACCTCGTCGAACGCGGCGTAATCCACGTTGCGGGGATAGATGCTCGAGCCAAGGCCGCGCATGACGCGGGTCGCGGCGGGTTGACCGAAGATCGTCGAGCCGATGGTGTCGACCCCGATCAGCCGCAGGTTCGGGTTGAACTCACGCAGCACCCGTGCCACTCCGGCCGAATGCCCGCCGGTGCCAACGGAGCAGACCAGCACGTCGACATGGCCGATCTGGGCATTGAGTTCCAGTGCCAGCGGCCGGTAAGCCTCGACGTTGTCCGGGTTGTTGTACTGGTCCGGGTACCAGGCGTTCTCGTCAGCGGCGAGCAGTTCGGCCACCCGGTCCCGCCGGGCCTGCTGCCACCCCCCGGTGGGATGCGGTTCGGTCACCGTCGACACCTGGGCACCGTAGGCGGTCAACATGCGCTCGATGATGGGTTCCAGACCCGGATCGGTCACCAGGGTCACCGGGTGGTGGTAGATCGTTCCCGCGAATGCGAGCCCCAGACCCAATGTGCCACTGGTCGATTCGATGATGTGGCCGCCGGGTTTCAGGTCGCCGCGGGCCCGGGCCTGTTCGACCATGTGCATGGCGGGCCGGTCCTTCATACCGCCGGGGTTGAAACCTTCGAGTTTCGCCCAGAATCCGCGCCCGGCGTCGGCGAACGGAGTGGACACCCACAGCGTGGGAGTGTGACCGACCATGGTGTTGGGACCGCGGTTTCGGCGCAGTACGTGGAATGAACGGGTGGACAGGGCATGGTTCATGGATTTGCCGTTTCTGTATCCGCCGCGGCTGCGCGCGGCAACTGACCTGGACAGCGTTGGGGCAACGGCGCATTGAGCGCAGGCACCCGCGCTGACAGATCAGCGGCGCGCGATACAGATCCGGACCAGAAGCTCCTGCCCGGCGAGTAGGACACCATGCTGGTCTGGGGGACCCCGCTGCGCGCGTACCGCGGCACACGCGCACACCACCGTGCAGCCGAGGACGAGCGCCACAACCGAAAGCGCTACGGGGGTGACCGAGGGCCTGGGCAGAACGGCAGCGGTGAAGCCCTCCGGCATGTGTGAAGGCGAACCATCACTGACGTGCGGGTGATCCAGCATCATCAGATCCGCGCCCTCGCCGATCGCTGCCGAGACCGCGTGCGGCAGATGTGTCGGGTGATCGCGGCTCGTCGCCTGCCACTGCCCGGTGAGTACCCCAGCCCACAACACAATCGCCATCATGGCTGCCAGCCGTGACAGTGAGTGCATGCGAGAGCTGCGCGACATCACGATGTTTCCAACTGTAGCCGCGCGATGCCCACGATTCTGGTTGTGCGTGAATCGAATCCAGCCTGTGATCGATATGCGATCATCGGAATCGTCTCAGCCGCAGGCTGTTACTGACCACGAACACCGAGGAGAACGCCATGGCGGCACCGGCCAACATGGGGTTGAGCAGTCCGGCCGCGGCCAGTGGCAACGCGGCGACGTTGTAGGCGAATGCCCAGAACAGGTTGCCCTTGATCGTGGCCAGCGTGCGCCGGGACAACCGGATGGCATCGGCGGCCGCCCGCAGATCACCGCGGACCAGGGTCAGGTCACTGGCCTCGATCGCCACATCGGTGCCGGTACCCATGGCCAGGCCGAGATCCGCCTGGGCCAGCGCCGCGGCGTCGTTGACGCCGTCGCCGACCATGGCCACCACCCGGCCCTCGTCCTGCAGGCGTTTGATCACATCGACCTTGTCCTGCGGCAGCACCTCGGCGTAAACCTCTTGGACACCAACCTGTTCGGCGATCGCCTGCGCTGCCGCCTCGTTGTCGCCGGTCAGCATGATCGGATCCAGACCGAGGGCGCGCAGCTGCTCGATCGCCTCCTTCGAGGTGGGCTTGACCGCGTCCGCGACCACCAGCACCGCGCGCGCCTGCCCGTCCCAGCCCACGGCAATCGCCGTGCGGCCCAGGGCCTGGGCCTCGCGCATCGCGGTATCCAACTCCGGGGGCAGACTCTGCGACCAGTCGGCCAGCAACTGGCGCCGGCCCACCACGAGGGCATGGCCGTCGACGACGCCCTGCACCCCGAGTCCCGCCACATTGGCGAAATCCTCCACCGGAGGCAGCTCCCCGACCTTGTCGCGGGCGCCCTTGGCGACGGCCCGCGCGATCGGGTGCTCGGAGCCGTCCTCGACCGCACCGGCCAACCGCAGCACCTCGGCGGCATCCTCTCCGGCAGCCGCGATCACGTCGAGCAGCGTCATCGCCCCGGTGGTCACCGTCCCGGTCTTGTCCAGCACCACGGTGTCCACGCGACGGGTGGACTCCAGCACCTCGGGCCCCTTGATCAGGATGCCGAGCTGGGCACCGCGGCCCGTCCCGACCAACAGCGCCGTCGGAGTGGCCAGGCCCAGCGCACACGGGCAGGCGATGATCAACACCGCCACCGCGGCCGTGAAGGCCGCGGCCACCGGGCCGCCGGTACCCAGCCAGAAACCCAGGGTGCCCACCGCGAGCGCGATGACGATCGGCACGAACACCGCGGAGACCTTGTCGGCCAGCCGTTGCGCCTGTGCCTTGCCGGATTGCGCGTCCTCGACCAACCGGGCCATCTGGGCCAGCTGGGTGTCGGATCCGATTCGCTTGGCCCGCACGACGAGCCGGCCGCCGACGTTGACGGTCGCGCCGACGACCTGGTCCCCCGGGGCGACTTCGACCGGCACCGATTCGCCGGTGAGCATCGAGGCATCCACCGCGGACGAACCGTCGACCACCTCACCGTCGGTGGCGATCTTCTCTCCGGGCCGGACCACGAACTCGTCGTCCACGGCCAGCGACTCGATGGGAATGCGTTGTTCCACACCGTTTCGCAGCACCGCGACGTCCTTGGCGCCGAGCTCGAGCAGCGCGCGCAGTGCCGCCCCGGCACGCCGCTTGGACCGCGCCTCGAAATACCGGCCGGCCAGGATGAAGGTGGTGACACCCGCGGCGACTTCCAGGTAGATGTTGCCGGTGCCGTCGGATTGCGAGATGGACAGCGAGAACGGATGCGTCATACCCGGCATCCCGGCGGTACCCCAGAACAGCGCGTACAGCGACCAGCCGAACGCCGCGATGGTGCCCATCGAGATGAGCGTGTCCATGGTGGCGGTGCCGTGCCGAAGGTTGGTCCAGGCGGCCCGGTGGAACGGCAGCGCGCCCCACACCACGACCGGCGCGGCCAGGGTCAGCGAGAGCCACTGCCAGTTGGTGAACTGCAGCGCCGGGATCATCGCCATGGCCACCACGGGAATGGTCAGCACGGCCGACACGATCAGCCGGGTGCGCAGTGCGGCGGTCGGATCGTCCTCGGCATGAGTCTCGCCCGGTTCGGTGGCGGGCAGTTGTGCTGTGTAGCCCGCGGTTTCGACGGCCTCGATCAGCTCCTCGGGCGTCACTTCACCCGCGACGTCGACGGTGGCCTTCTCGGTTGCGAAGTTCACCGTCGCCGTGACGCCGTCCAGGTTGTTGAGCTTCCGTTCGATGCGTCCGGCACACGAGGCACACGTCATCCCGCCGATCTCGAGTACGACGTGTCCGGTGGCGGTGCTCACGGTGCCTCCTCAACGGTGAATTCGGCGGTGTGCACCGCATCGCGGTGCTTGAAGTCCAGGAACAGCCGGTACTCACCGGCACTGGGAAGTGTGGTGTGGAACGCGATCTGCGGACCGGGCGCGGTGGCCGGGTCGGCCGCATCGCTCATCGGGTGGACGTGGAGGTAGCTCAGATCCGACGCGCGCACCGCGACCAGGTGCCCGTATGCGCCCAGGTAGGGCTGCAGATCGGTGACCGGCTTGCCGTCGCGGCTGACCGAGAGCGTCAACTCCGAGGGCCGGCCGGCGTCGGCCACCCCGGCGAGAGTCACGGTGTAGCCGTCGACCGTGGCCGTGCCCGACGGTGCGGGCAGCGGCCGCGGCTGATACCTGCCGGCAACGGTCATGTCCGCGCCGAGCGTGACCGCACGGCCGTCGGCCGGCACGAAATCGGCGAATACCCGGTAGTCGCCGGGCTCTGTCAGGTTCAGCGGAACGCTCCAGGTGCCGGAATCGTCGAGCACCGGATGCGCATGCTGGTAGTCGGCGAGATCGCGGCGCACCACGATCAGGTGCAGCAGCTTTTCGTGGCTCTCGACGTACTGGGTGACCGGGGCGCCGGTGCCGTCGGCGATACGGAACCGCAGCGGTACCGCGGGGCCGGACGGCAGTGCGGCCGATTCGAGTTGAAGCGTGTACGCGGACCCATGGTCCGCGACATGGCCGGCGTCATGGCCTTCGGCCGGGACGCTGTCCAGCGTGACCGCGGAACCGATCCCGAAGGACACGGCGAAGATCACGGCGAGTCCGACGACGAACCCGACGAGCTTCTGCGGCGCACTCATGATCGACCCCCGCTCAACCCGCGACGGCGTAGCCGGCCTCGGCGACCGCGTCGCTGATGGCGGACGGATCGAGCTGACTGTCGCTGTCGATGGTCACCAGCCCGGTCGACAGGTCGACCTCGACGGCGCGCACACCGGGAAGGCCGCCGACCTCTTCACGCACCGACGTGACGCAGTGCCCGCAGGTCATGCCAGTGACCGTGACAGTCTGGGTACTCATGCAGTTTCCTCCTGAGCCGGATTCGTTGTTGCCTCATACTATACCCCCCTAGGGTATGAAATCCCTATGCCCCCTGTCCCACTCCTGCACTATGGGCTGATGGAGCACATTCCGGGCGGCTACCGAGCCCTGGTGGTCGACGACGAAGCCCCGCTCGCCGAGGTCATCGCCAGTTATCTGACCCGCGAACAGTTCGAGGTCACCCTGGCCCACGACGGACCGGAGGCACTGCGGCTGGCCCGCGAGGTCGACCCCGACGTGGTGGTTCTCGACCTCGGCCTGCCCGGCATCGACGGCGTGGAAGTCTGTCGATCGCTGCGCACGTTCTCCGACGCCTATGTGGTGATGCTGACCGCCCGCGACACCGAGGTGGACACCATCGTCGGCCTGTCGGTGGGCGCCGACGACTACATGACCAAACCGTTCAGCCCGCGGGAACTGGTGGCCAGGATCCGGGCCATGCTGCGCCGGCCGCGCGTCTCCTCCCCCGCGTCGGCCGGCGGCCGGGTGTTCGGTGCGCTGCGCATCGACGTCGACGGCCGCCAGGTGTTCCTCGACGGCGACCCGATCATGCTGACGCGCACCGAATTCGACGTGCTCGCCGCCCTCTCGGCCCGCCCCGGAGTGGCGCTCAGTCGTCGTCAGCTGCTGGAATCCGTCTGGGAGACCACCTATGTCGGCAATGAACACCTCGTCGACGTCCATATCGGTCACCTCCGGCGCAAGCTCGGCGACGATCCTGCCGACCCGCTGTATGTGATCACGGTGCGCGGCGTCGGATACCGGATGGGTACCGGGCAGGACGGCCAACGGTGAGCGCCGGCCTGCGTACCCGACTGCTCTCGGCCCAGGCCCTGGTGCTGGTCGCCGGCGCGGGCACCACCGGACTCGTGGCTGCCATCGTCGGTCCCCCGCTGTTCCGCGAACATCTGCACCGCGCAGGGGTATCCGGCGACTCGGCCGAGCAGATGCACGCCGAAGAGGCCTACGTCTACGCCACGATGATCTCGATCGGGGTGGCATCCTGCGTCGCGATCCTGGCGGCGCTCATCGTCACCTGGTACGTCGGCAGGCGGCTGCAGAAGTCGCTCACCCAGGTGTCGCAGGCCGCGACGGCCATCGCCGACGGCCACTACGATTCGCGGGTTCCTCCGGCCCATCTCGGTGACGAGTTCGACTCCCTGGCAAATTCTTTCAATCAGATGGCCGGGAGGCTGGAGGCTGTCGACGCCGGCCGTCGCAGATTGTTCAGCGATCTTGCCCATGAGATCCGGACTCCGGTTTCGGTTCTGGAGGCCTACTTCGAGGCCATCGAGGACGGCGTGAGAACTCTTGACCCCGAGACTGTTTCGATGCTGCGCCAGCAGACGCACCGCCTGGTCCGGTTCGCCGACGATGCCGGTGCCCTGGCCAAGGCCGAAGAAAGCCCTGCCACGGTCACGCCGGTCCCGGTGGCGACGGACGCCGTGGTGGCCGCCGCGGTCGCCGCGGCCCAGGATCGGTTCGACGACAAGGGCGTGACGCTGGCCTGGCGGGCGGACGAGAACCTGCCGTCGCTGTGGGCGGACCCGCACCGGCTGGCCCAGATCCTGGGCAACCTGCTCGACAACGCGCTGCGACACACTCCGGCCGGTGGCCGGGTGACGATCGATGCCAGCATGGCTGCCGACCGGAGCGTCACGCTGACGGTGACCGATACCGGCGAGGGCATCCCTGCCGAGCACCTGCCCCATGTCTTCGAACGGTTCTACCGGGCCGACACCGCGCGCGACCGCGACCACGGCGGCTCCGGGATCGGACTGGCGATCGTGAAAGCCCTGGTCGAAGCGCACCGTGGCCGCATCACCGTGAGCAGTTCGGGCGCTGGGACCACCTTCACGATCATCCTGCCGACCGGTTAGAGCGAACCCAGGATCTCGCGCATGGTGTCGATCTCCTGCTGCTGCGTCTTCACGATGGTGCGGGCCATCTCGACCGCGGCGGGATACTGACCGTCCTTGATCTCATCCTGCGCCATGGTGATCGCGCCCTCGTGGTGAGCGATCATGTGCGTCAGGTACAGCTTGGCCGCCTCGGCGCCCTGGGCATTGCGCAGCGCATTCATGTCGGTCTCCGACACCATGCCCTGCATGGCGGGCATGTCACCCTGACCCATGTCACCCTGGCCCATGTTGCCGTGGCCCATGTCGCCGTGGCCCTGCTGCGGCATCGGCGGCATCGGCGGCATCGGGGGGTTGCCCCACTGTTTCAGCCAGCCCTGCATCTGCTCGATCTCCGGGGCCTGGGCACCCTTGATCTGAGTGGCCAGATCAGTCACCCGCGCGTCGATGCCCTGCTTGGCCAGCAGCACATCGCTCATCTCGACCGCCTGCTGGTGGTGCGGGATCATGTGCTGGGCGAACATCACGTCGGCATCGTTGTGAGCCTCACTGGCGACCGGTGAGCTCGCTGCCGCCGAGGTGCTCTGGGTGTTGGTCATTTCCAGATCGGCAGTCCTGTCGGCCTTGTCGTTGCTACAACCGGCCACCAGGGCCGCCGCGACCACCGCGCCGGCGCTCAGCATCATCAGTTTCGTCATGTCTCAAGCCTTACGAGAGTCCATGTGGCTGCCCTAGTCGTTCGATGAAGATTCGATAAAGGTCTATGCGGGCCTGGCCCGGAACAGCTTCACGTCACTCTTGACGCCCTTGAGGTGACGGGCTCCGGCAAATGACCACCCGAACCGGTCGTCGGCCCCGGCCTCGGCGATCGCCGCGCGGGCGGACTCGGCCACCAGCACGGTGCCGGGCCGCGCCGCCCCGGTGACCCGGCTCGCCAGGTTGACCGAGCTGCCGAACCAGTCACCGGCCCGGCTCACCGCAGGCCCGGTCGCCAGCCCGACCCGCAGCCGCGGGAAGTCCTCGTCGGTTTCGGTGGCGGCCACCAACTTCAGGGCCGCGTCGAGCAGTGCCGCCGGATCGGGGCTGACGAACATCACCGCATCGCCGATCGTCTTGATCAGCCGTACCGGGCCGACCGCCACCTCGCGTGCCGCGTCGGCCAGCCGGTTCGCCAGCCGCTCAAGGTCTTCGGGCTGCACGACCTCGCCCAGCCGGGTGAACCCGACGATGTCGGCGAACGCGATGGTGACCGACCGCGCACCGGGCAGCGGAAGCCCCTCGGCCCGCTCGGAAGCGTTGACCGCCTCGGTCTCCATCGCATGGCGCAATTGCACGAACAGCATGTCCCGGATCATCGGCCCGATCAGCGGGGCCGCCTCGGCAACCAGCGCCTCGCTCGCCTTGGCGGTTTCCAGTTCCGTCGCTCCCGGCGTCAACACTGCCGCCAGCGCGGCATAGCGCATCACCTCGGCGGCCCGACCGAGCCCCTCGGAGAGCACCCGCGTGATCAACACGAGCTGGTCCGGGGCGATGCCCAACTCGAGGAAACGCTCGGCGAAGCCCACCGCCTCGGCATCGGCCCGCAACAGCACCGCGGCATCGGGGTCGTCGACGGTCGCCAGCCCCATCGCCCGTTGCAGTCGCTGCACGAGCGCGACGTCCAGTCCGGTCTGCTCGCTGATCTCGCGAGTCGACACATAGGTGCCGTCGTCGCCTGCCACCCGGCGCGAGGCCAGCAACATCGGGGTGACGGCCTGGCGGATCTGGTCGGCGGTGATGCCGCGGGACAACAGCCATTCGACCAACTCGGCACGCTGCGCTCCGGCTTCGCCGTCGAGTCCGTCCAGGAGTGTGGGGTCTGCCACCATCAGGTCAAGGTATACCGACGAGCCGCATGAACGGCCGGAGCCGTCGAGGACGCGAGCAATGAGGACATGTCCTGGGGATAACGGACATCCACGACCACAGAATCCCCGAAGCGGTACGGCTTACCGGCGACCAGACCGACGAACTGCTTACGCAGCCGCGACATCTCGGCCCGCACCGTCACCACCCTGGACCGATCGCCGTACAGATCCTCCGCCAGCTCCGGTGCCGACCGGCCCTGCCTGCTGGTCGCCAAGACCAACAGGATCTCGGCGTGGCGGCTGGAGATGCTGCGCCGCCAGCTGCCGAACTGGCCGGACATCTCCAGCGACGGTTCGCCGTCCCGGAGGTCGAGGATGACCCGCGACGGCGCCGCACTGGGCTCGGCATCGTCGGCCACCCGGACCAGCCACCCGCCGGGCAGCCCCTCCACATCGCACATGCCCAGCGGCGGAATCCACACCCGGCCGGGTAACCCACTCTCGGGCAACAAGATCCGATTGTGCAGCGGCAAGCAGTCCACCGCCGCCACCCAGCCCTCGGTATCCACTGCCAGCGCCGGGCTGCCCACTCTGGCCAGGATGGGCGCCGCCACCGCACGCAAGCGGTTCAACGTTCTGTCATGCGCCTCGCGCAGGTGCGATTCCGCGAGCCGCGCCACCAGGTCCACCAGGGCGACCGTCGTCGGATGCACGGTGGAGGCCGGGCCGGACACGTCCACGATGCCGATCACCTGACCGGTCCGGGGATCCCGGATCGGCGCACCGGCACACGTCCACGGGTGGTGGGTGCGCAGGAAATGCTCGGCCGAGAAGATCTGCACCGCACGATGCGAGGCGAGCGCGGTACCGATCCCGTTGGTGCCCACCGCGTTCTCGCTCCACGTCGCCCCCTCGATGAAACCGAGGCGGTCGGCGAGGCTGAGTACGCGCGGCGAGCCCGAGCGCCACAGCACCCGGCCCCTGGCATCGGCCACCACCAGGATGTTGTCGCCCTCTTCGATCACCGAGTCCAGCCCGCGCGACACGTCGTCGAGCACGGCGATGAGTCCGGACTGCTGCCGCAGCAAGTCCAGGCCGGACGTATCGACTTGCGGCGGAATGTGATGATCCGGGTTTATCCCCTTGGCGCGCAGCCTGTTCCAGGAGTCTTCGATCACCGCCCGAGGGCGCGCAGGCGCGCGGTCACCCGACATGGTCGCGTCGTACACCGCCGACAGGAGCATGGCGTACCGCCGCGGATCCTCACCAGGTGAGACCGCGGGCTCAGGTATCGACGAACCGGCCATCATCGCCGATTGTGCTCCACATCACATCGGGACGCCAATCTCGGGCTACCGATAGACCAACCCCCCGTCGATCAGACCTGCCTGACCAGTCATGTAATCGGCATCCGGTCCGGCCAGATACGCAACGAATCCGGCCACGTCCTCGGGTGTTTCCGGACGCCCCAACGCGATGCCGCCCGCGTACTTCTGGAATGTCTCCCCCTCGGCGGCGCCGGTCAGCTCGGCGAACCGCTTGTCGATCTCGACCCACATATCGGTGCCGACGATGCCGGGACAGTAGGCGTTGACGGTGATGCCCGCCGACGCGTACTCCTTGGCCGCGGCCTGGGTCAGGCCGCGCACCGCGAACTTCGTCGCGCTGTACACCCCGAGCATCGCGAAGCCATCATGACCGGCGATCGACGAGGCGTTGATGATCTTGCCCGGCCTGCCCAGCTCGATGAACTTGGCTGCGGCAGCCTGGATTCCCCACAGCACGCCGTCGACGTTGATCGACCACACCCGGGCGACGTCTGCGGGCGTGACCTCGGCGATCGGTCCGACCAGCGCGACCCCGGCGTTGTTGACCATGATGTCGAACCCGCCGAGGGCGGTCGCGGCGTGCTCGACCGCCGCGTACACCGAATCGCGGTCACTCACGTCGGTGACGAAAGTGGTTGTTTTCGACCCGATTCCGGCGATCTCCCCGGCCACCTCGTTGATGCCGTCCGGTACCACGTCGACCAGTGCGATGTCGGCGCCTTCCCGTGCCAGCCGCAGCGCGATGCCCCGCCCGATCCCGCGGCCCGCGCCTGTCACCAGCGCCACCTTGCTCTGCAATGTCACGATGCGCCTCCGCTCGGGTCGACCAGAACCTTCATCTTCTTGCCTGCGTGCAGGGCTTCGAATCCCTCGTCGATCACGTCGTCGATGGCGATGGGAGTGACCCATCCCCTCGTGTCGTACACCCCCTGCGCCATGAGATCAATGACTGCCTCGAAGTCCGCCGAGGTGTAGCACAGCGAACCCTGGATCCTGGACTCGTTCATCACCAGGTTGAGCAGCGGTGTCGTCAGCGGCTTCTCGTAGATCGCGACACTCACCGTCGGCTTGCGTGCACCCACACACGCGGTGGCCGCCTCGATCGCCGGGGCCACCCCAGCCGCGTCGAAGGCCGCGTCGGCCCCGCGTCCCCCGGTCTGATCGGCGATGAACGCCGGGACGTCGAGTTCCGTCGGGTCCAGGGTCCTGGCGCCGAGTGTCTCGATCGCGGACCTGCGGGTGGGTGAGGGTTCGACGACGAACACATCGTCGAGCCCTTTGCCCCGCAACGCGAACCACAGGCCGATGCCGATCGGCCCGGCCCCGAAGATCACCGCGGTGTGTAGCGGTCCGACCTCGCCGAGCGTCGCGGCGTGGTAGGCCACCGACATCGGCTCGACCAGCGCGCCGAGCTCGAGGGAGACGTTGTCGGGAAGCCGGTGCAGCATGTCGGTCGGCACCACGGTGTACTCGGCCATGCCGCCGTCGGACATCAGGCCGTGGAAACCGATCTGCTGACAGATGTTGTAGGTGCCCGCCCGGCACGGTGCGCAATTGTCGCATCGGTAAATCGGCTCGACGGCAACCCGGTCGCCCGGGGCGAAGCCGGTGACGCCCGCGCCCACATCGGTGATGGTGCCGGAGAACTCGTGGCCCATGGTCAGCGGCAGCTGCCTGCCGGTCAGCGGATGCGGCTCGGTCGGCACGAAGATCGGGCCCGCATAGTATTCATGCAGGTCAGTGCCGCATATTCCATTGAAGCCCACTTTGATCTTGACGGTGCCGGGGCCAGGGTCGGGCTCGGGGACGTCGGCGACTTCGACCTTGTTCGGTCCGTAGTACACGGCTGCTTTCATAGGGCCGTTGTAGGCGACCTGCCGGGTGCGCCGTAAGGGTTGCAAGACGTTGCGGTCTCAAACGCCAGGTCGGTTGCAACCCCGTGCAACCCTTGTTGCGGTGTTTGACACGGTGTGGGCTGGGCCACATGACGCAGACCACCGCCGCACCGCTGGCCACATTGTCACCACAGGAACGGGTTGACGCCTGGCTGGCCGATTTCGAATCCGCACTGGCCGACCGCGACATCGAGCGCGTCGTCGGAAAGTTCGCAACGGACAGCTTCTGGCGTGACCTGGTCGCCTTCACCTGGAACCTCAAGACCCTCGAGGGGCGCGACAGCATGGCCGACATGCTGACCACTCGACTCGCGGACACCGACCCGTCCGGGTTCCGGACGGCGGAAACCCCGACCGAGGAATTCGACGGGGAGCACGTCGTCACCTCGGCGTTCATCGAGTTCGAGACCGCGGTGGGCCGCGGCAAGGGGCACCTGCGCCTGCGCGACGAGCTGGGCTGGACCCTGCTGACCACCCTGCAGGAGCTCAAGGGTCACGAGGAGCGCAAGGGCGCCAACCGGCCACTGGGCGCCGTGCACGGCTCCGACCCGGACCGGCGGTCCTGGGCCGAGAAGCGCCTCGACGAGGACCTGACGCTGGGCTACACCGAGCAGCCCTACATCGTGGTGATCGGCGGGGGCCAGGGCGGCATCGCACTGGGTGCCCGGCTGCGCCAGCTCGGCGTGCCCGCCATCGTCGTCGACCAACACGAACGCCCCGGCGACCAGTGGCGCAAGCGCTACAAGTCGCTGTGCCTGCACGACCCGGTCTGGTACGACCACCTGCCGTATCTCCCGTTCCCGCCGAACTGGCCGGTGTTCGCACCCAAGGACAAGATCGGCGACTGGCTGGAGTTCTACACCCGGGTCATGGAGGTGCCGTACTGGAGCTCGACCACCTGCCTGTCGGCGTCCTATGACGAAGACGAACAGCGGTGGACCGTCGAGGTGAACCGCAACGGTGAGCCCGTGACGCTGCGGCCGGCCCAGCTGGTGCTGGCGACGGGCATGTCGGGCAAGCCCAGCATCCCGACGCTCCCGGGCCAGGAGGTGTTCCGCGGCGAGCAGCACCACTCCAGCCACCACCCCGGCCCGGACCGGTACACCGGCAAGCGAGTCGTGGTGATCGGCTCCAACAACTCCGCCCACGACATCTGTAAAGCGTTGTACGAGAACTATGTCGACGTCACGATGGTGCAGCGCTCCTCGACACACATCGTGAAATCGGACTCGCTGATGGAGCTGGGTCTCGGCGACCTGTACTCGGAGCGGGCCGTCGCTGCCGGAATGACCACCGAGAAGGCCGATCTGACCTTCGCGTCACTGCCCTATGCCATCATGGCCGACTTCCAGCGGCCCATCTACGATGCGATCCGCCAGCGCGACAAGGACTTCTACGCGCGACTGGAAGCCGCCGGATTCGATCTGGACTTCGGCGACGACGACTCCGGACTGTTCATGAAGTACCTTCGCCGCGGCTCGGGCTATTACATCGACGTCGGTGCCTGCGAGCTGATCGCCGACGGCAGCATCAAACTCGCGCACGGCGAGGTGGACCGCCTGACCGAGGATTCGGTGATCCTGGCCGACGGCACCGAGCTGCCCGCCGATGTGGTGGTGTACGCCACGGGGTTCGGCTCGATGAACGGCTGGGCGGCCGACCTGATCAGTCAGGAAGTCGCCGACCGGATCGGCAAGGTGTGGGGCCTCGGCTCGGGCACCACCAAGGATCCCGGGCCGTGGGAAGGCGAACAACGCAACATGTGGAAGCCCACCCAACAGCCCAACCTGTGGCTGCACGGCGGCAATCTGCACCAATCCCGGCACTATTCGCTGTATCTGGCGTTGCAGCTCAAGGCCCGCTATGAGGGCCTGGCAACGCCGGTGTACGGACTGCAGGAGGTCCATCACCTGAGCTGACGACTCACGACATGGCGCCCCGAACGTGAATCCCCCACCGCCGTTCGGGGCGCCCGCGTGTATGCGGGGCTTGGTATACATGCTGGGATGCGCCGATGGATGTGGAGCCTGGTTGTCCTGCTCGTCGTGGCGGTGACTGTGCTCGCCAGTGGGTACCGGGTGATGAACTCGCGGACCTTCGCACTCGCCGGGCATCTGGTGCCCCGAGTGGACACCTCGGCCAAAGTCGTCGCACTGACCTTTGACGACGGCCCTACCGGCCATACACCGGACGTGCTGCGGATGCTCGACACCGCAGGAGTTCGGGCCACGTTCTACCTCACCGGCGCGGAGTTGACCGCCGCGCCGCAGTTCGGCACCGCGATCGCCGCGGCCGGCCACGAGATCGGGAATCACAGCTACTCCCACCGGCGGATGGTGCTGATGTCGCCGGCCACCGTCGCCGACGAGATCGAACGGACCGACGCAGCCATCCGGGCCACCGGGTACACAGGCCCGATCACCTTCCGCCCGCCCTACGGAAAGAAGCTCTGGACCCTGCCGCGCTACCTGTCCACCCATGACCGAACCATGGTCACCTGGGACATCGAACCCGATTCGGCCAGCGGAGCCGGTGCCGATGCGATCGTGGCCGAAACCGTCTCCGGGGTGCGGCCGGGCTCGATCGTCCTGCTGCATGCCATGTATGACAGCCGCGCGGCATCGCGGGCGGCAGTCCCCCGCATCATCGACGAATTGCGCTCGGCCGGTTACCGGTTCGTCACCGTGTCCGAACTGCTGGCGAACCCATGACCGAGCTGCTGCACGGGCTGGATCCCATCGCCGGTGAGGCGCCGCAGGTGCTGATCCTGGGGAACATGCCCAGTGCGATGTCGCTGGCGTCCGGTCAGTACTACGGCAATCCGCGCAACGCGTTCTGGCGCATCACCGGTGCGCTCTTCGGATTCAGTGCCGATGCGCCCTATCCGGAGCGGGTGGCGTCACTGTGCACCCACCAGGTCGCGGTATGGGATGTGCTTCGGTCCTGCCGCCGGGTGGGTAGCCTGGACTCCGCGGTTGAGCGGGACAGCATGGTGCCCAACGACTTTGCGGCATTCTTCGCCCGTTGTCCAACGCTGGAGCGAGTGGTGTTCAACGGGGCCGCCGCCGAGGCCAACTACCGGCGCCTGGTCGGCACTCCCCCGCTGCCCAGCGTGCGGGCCCCGTCCACCAGCCCCGCACAGACCATGCGCTACGAGGACAAACTCGAGGCGTGGCGCCGCGCGCTCACCGGCTAGCGATTTGTACGGCCCGCCGGGCGGTTAGGCCAGCCGGTCGACGATGTCCTTGGCCTCCTTGAGCCGCAGCCCGGTCTCATCGCGCAACAGTTTGATGGCGGCGATCTTGTTGCCCTGGAGGGCGAGCTGGCGGACCATCTGGCTGGCCATCATCTCGCTGGGCTGACCCGTCGGCGGCATCGACACCGGGTGCCCCGCCGCCGATGCCGAGCGTTCCAGTGCCGCGACCCGGCGCTCGAGTTCCTCGACGCGTCGGCGCAGGTCGTTGCTCGATTCGTCACGCCCGGCGAAAAGTCCCATCGTGCCAGTGTCGCATCACTGTCCTTTCTGCATTGCTGCGTTCTATCCTCGTTGCAGCAGGTTCTCCGATGGCGGGGGCTTCGAATGACGGAAACTGCAACGTGCCGTGCATGTGGCACCGAGCCTCGGGCAGGCGCCCGGTACTGCGACGCGTGCGGCGCGCCCGTCACATCGACACCGGGTGCCGAATACAAGCAGGTCACCGTGTTGTTCGCCGATGTCGTGCGGTCCATGGACATCGCGGCGACCTTGGGCGCCGAACGGCTCCGCGAAATCATGAGCGATCTGTTCAACCACTCCGCGGCCGTGGTCCGCCGATACGGCGGCACCGTCGACAAGTTCACCGGCGACGGCATCATGGCCATCTTCGGGGCACCTGTTGCGTTGGAGGACCACGCTTTTCGCTCCTGCCTGGCCGCGCTGGAGATCCAGCAGCAGACCGCCGGTCTGGCGCTGCAGGTAAAGGCCCGCGACGGCCTCGACCTGCAGTTGCGCATCGGACTGAGCTCCGGCCAGGTCATCACCGGCGAGGTCGGCACCGACACGATGAGCTACACCGCGATCGGCGAGCACGTGGGCATGGCGCAACGCATGGAATCGGTCGCCCCGCCCGGCGGGGTGATGCTCACCGAATCGACCGCACACCTGGTCGAAGACACCATGATGCTGGGCGAGCCTGAGATGGTGCAGGTCAAGGGCACCGACCACCTGATTCGGGCGCGCCGGCTACTGGAGCTCAATTCCGCACACAACCTGCTGAATGTCGGCGAATCGACCCTGGTCGGCCGAGGCTGGGAATTGTCGGCGGTGGAGGGCATCCTGGAGCGCTCGATCCAGGGGCACGGCAGCATCGTCCTGCTGGTCGGCGGGCCCGGCATCGGCAAGAGCCGGCTGGTCAGCGAGCTGGCCGCGAAGGCGGCCGCTCGCGGTGTGCCGGTGAACTCCACCTTCTGCGAGTCCCACACCAGCGAGATCCCATTTCATGCCATCACGGGCCTCCTGCGGGCGGGATTTGGCGTGGCGGACCTTGACCGCGATGCTGCCCGCGCGAAGCTTCGAGCCCAGGTTCCCGACGACACCGAGGAGAGTCTGGAGCTACTCGACGACCTGCTGGGTATCGGCGACCCCGATGTCGTTCTGCCGGTGATCGACCCCGATGCCCGGCGGCGCCGGCTGACCACCCTGGTAAACGCGGCATCGCTGGCGCGGAGCACCCCCGCGGTCTATGTCGTCGAGGATGCCCACTGGATCGACAGCGTCAGCGAATCGATGCTGGCGGACTTCCTGTCGGTGACGCCGCAGACTCCGTCCCTGGTCGTGATCACCTACCGCCCCGAATACCACGGGGCATTGAGTCATGTCCATGGCGCCCAGACCATTGTGCTTGCACCACTGGATGATTCGGAAACCGCGACCTTGATCACCGAGCTGCTGGGGACCGGTGACGGAGTGGCCGACCTGACCGACACCATCGCCGACCGGGCGGCCGGGAACCCGTTCTTCGCCCTCGAGATCGTCCGGGATCTTGCCGAACGCGGTCTGCTGCGCGGCGAACGGGGCGCCTATGTACTCAACGGAGGCCATGGCCGGGTCAGCGTGCCCGCGACGCTGCAGGCCACCATCGCCGCCCGCATCGACCGGCTGGATCCGGCGGCCAAACGGACGCTGAGCGCCGCCGCGGTGATCGGGTCCCGGTTCAGTGCCGGGTTGTTGGCCTGCCTGGACACCGAGCCGGTCTTCGAGGATTTGATCGAAGCCGAACTGATCGACCAGGTGCAGTACACCCCGTATGCGGAATACGCCTTCCATCACCCGATGGTGCGGACCGTCGCCTACGAATCGCAGCTCAAGTCCGATCGCGCCGAACTGCATCGGCGGCTGGCCGACACCATTGCAGAACGCGAACCCGAACTGGCCGACGAGAACGCGGCCTTGATCGCCGAACACCTGGAAGCCGCCGGCGACCTGCACGCGGCCTACAACTGGCACATGCGCGCCGGAGCGTGGACGAACACCCGGGATACCGCCGCAGCCCAGATGTGCTGGGAGCGTGCCCGTCAGATCGCCGACTTGTTGCCCACCGACGATCCTGACCGGCCCGCGATGCGGATAGCGCCGCGCACCCTGGTGTGCGGCAACGGCTTCCGCAGCAACGTGAAGGTTTCCGGTGCCCGATTCGAGGAACTGCAGGAGTTGTGCGAGGCCGCCGGAGACAAAGCCTCACTGGCCATCGGCATGGCCGGACTCACCGGCGAACTGATGCTGCAGGGTCGGGTGCGCGACGCGTCACGGCAGGTGTCGGAGCATATGACCCTGATCGAGTCCATCGGCGACCCCGCCCTCACCGTCGGATTGTCGGCCACCCCGATCGCGCTCAAGATCGAGAGCGGCGAAATGGGCGAGGTGCTGCGCTGGTCGCAGATGGCCATCGACCTGGCCGACGGCGACACCACCAAGGGCAACTTCATCGTCGGCTCACCACTGGCAGCGGCCTTCGCGGCGCGCAGCATCGCCAAATGGGCTCTGGGCCTTGAGGGTTGGCGCGCCGACCTCGATCATGCACTCGCGATGGCACGCAACACCGACAGGTTCACGCACGCACTCGTCATCACCTGGACGTACTTCACCACGGTGTCCTGCGGAGTACTGCTCGCCAGCGACGATGCGCTGCGCGACATCGACGGGGCGCTGCAGATCACCGAAGGGGCCGGCGACGACATCGCGCTCGGCCTCGCTCGGGTGACCATGGGATACGCCTTGCTGAACCGAGATTTGCCTGCGGACCGCGAGCGGGGACTGGCCATCCTCGGCCAGGTGCGCCAGATGTGCGTGAGCGGACGGTTCTACATGTCCGAGCTGATCGGCATCGACGTGTACACCGCGCGCGAACGGGCCAAGCGCGGTGATCGGGCCGGGGCCATCCGGGTGCTGCGCGAAGCGATCGACGACCTCTTTCACAGCGGCCAGCTTCCGTACAACATCTTGGCGACGGGAATCCTCGCTGAGACCCTGCTGGACCGCGGCGCGCAAGGCGACGTGGCCGAGGCCGAGGCGGCGATCACCAGACTGGCGGCGACCCCGGCTGAGGACGGCTTGGTCATTCGCGACATCACCCTGTTGCGAACGAATGCGCTCATCGCGCGCGCCAAGGGTGAGGATGCGAACTACCGCGAATTCCGGGACCAGTACCGGGACCTGGCTACCCGACTCGGCTTCGAGGGGCATACGGCGCTGGCCGCGGCAATGCCCTGACGGATTCACCCCTGGCGTGTCGGTGGGTAGTGGCATAATCGAACGTATGTTCGACACTGAGGCTGATGTGGCCCTGATCGACAGGATCAGTGCCGCGGCGCGGGCGGAGTCGGTGGCGATCGCGGCCCGGTTGGCGGCGATCGGGGCGTTGGACACGCTGCGGGAACAGGAGCTGATCGAGTCGATCTTCTGGCGTACCGATCCGTTCGAGGAGGTCGCGGCCGAGGTGTCGGCGGCGTTGCGGATCAGCCGGGGCCGGGCGGGCACGCAGGTTCACCGGGCGCGGGTGTTGCGCGACAAGCTGCCGTTGGTGGCGGCGCGGTTCGCGGCCGGGGAGATCGATTATCGGGTGGTGTGCATGATCATCGCCCGTACCGGCATCGCCGATCCGGAGGTGTGGGCGGTGTTGGATGCGGAGTTGGCGGCGCGGGCGCATCGGTGGATGCGGCTGTCGGAACCCAAACTGCGGGATCGGGTGGATCAGTGGATCGCCAAACTCGATCCGAACGGGGAGCGGGTGCCGCCGAATCTGGTCGAGGAGCGGTTCGTGCAGATCGAGCCGCACAGCCCGGGTAGGGCTTCGGTGTGGGGCAACGTCGATGCCGCTGACGGCGCGGCGCTGAATCAACGCCTGGATGCCCTGTCCGCGACGGTGTGTGAGAACGATCCGCGCACCCAGCAGCAGCGCCGCGCCGACGCCGTAGGTCCGCTGGCCCGCCTGGAATCCCACCTGCCCTGCCTGTGCGGACTACCCGACTGCCCCGCAGGACAGAAACGAGCCGCCGCCAACGCCGCGGTGATTCACGTGCTGGCCGACCAAGCCACATTGGACGGCACCACCGATGATCCGGGCTATCTACCCGGCCATGGGATCCTGCCCGCCCAAAGCGTGCGCGACCTGGCCGCCACCGCCAAACTCAAGCCACTGCCGATACCGACCGTCCCTACCGCTGAGCCGACCGAGCCGGGCGAGCCGGCTGACATACCCGAACAGACTGAACCCACCACGGTGACAGAATCCGGCAAGGCCGCTGATACAGGTGAGCTGACCGAACCCGCTGAGCCGGGGTATCGCCCCTCGGTAGCGCTCTCGGAGTTCATCCGGTGGCGTGACCTGACCTGCCGGTTCCCGGGCTGTGACGCCCCGGCCGCACGCTGCGACATCGACCACACGATGCCCTATCCACTGGGCCCGACCCACCCGTCCAACACCAAGCTCTACTGCCGCACCCATCACTTGGTCAAAACGTTCTGCCCCGGATGGTCGGATCGCCAATTACCTGATGGCACCGTCGAAATCACCGCACCGACCGGGCACACCTACGTCACCGAACCCCACGGCGCCGCCATGTTCCCCACCCTGAGTCAGCCGACCGGGGAACTCAACCTCCCCGAACCGCCGGCCGCGAGCCCGCACCGCACCGCACCGCACCGCGATGATGCCCACCCGCCGCCAAACCCGCGAACAAGACCGCAAAGACCGCATCACCGCCGAACGCCGTCAACGCGCCGAACTCAACAACGACCTCGAAGTCGAACGCCAATACCAAGCCTGGCTCGCCGAAGAATACGGACCGCCACCACCATTCTGATGACGTAGACGCTGCCTGGCCGCGGCTGAAGGTACAAACACGCCACCAATGAGTTGCGCGGGCGGTAGCGTTCGTGGGTACCGGCAGACGGGAGAACCCATGAAGCTCTTCATCATCGGAGGCTTGGCCACCGTGCTGACGGTGGGCGGGCTGATCACCTCGGCCCCGCCGGCCAGTGCCGGCTGCCTGTACGGCGGCAACGTCATCAGCAAGTGCGACGGACCCATCCAGCCCGATGGCAGTTGGCAGCGGTGCATCGGGACTTGGGGCTACGTGCCCAGCGGTTTCAGTTCCCACTTGGTCCCCGTCAAGCGCTGTGACCCGATGGGTCCCGGCCATGACTATCCGTTGGATTTCACCTTCACCGACCCGCCGACCCATATCGACGACTAGTCGCGACCGCGTACTCCCCCGGCGTGCTGCCCAGCATGGACCGGAAGTCATTGATGAAATGGGCCTGGTCATACCAGCCGAGTCGTACTGCGAGATCGGCGAAATCGACGTCTGGCGCACTCTCGATCTCCAGGGCGGCCTGTTGTAACCGGTACCGGCACAGCACCCACTTGACCGTCACCCCGACATAGCGCCGGAACACCCGCTGCGTTGTCCGCGTGCTCCACGGCGAGAGCGCCATGACCTGATCGACCCGGTGCAATGTCGCGTCGTCACGCATCCGGTCGATCAGCGGCCTCAACGCACAGTACGTCGGGTCCACCTCGCCGGCCATCGCGCCGATCGCCGCATCCAGCCCGAGCCGGACCGCCGTCACGTCGTCCCCGAGAACGACTGGTGCGCCCAATAGCTCGTCGTCCACCGTTATCACCCGCCCGGTCATCGCAGCGGCGTCCCCGCCGAACCGGGCGGTGAAACCGCCGGGCCGAAATCGTGCCCCGACCACGGCCCCGCGCCCGCTGATGGTGATGCGGAAGACCTGGGGCACCACACCGTGCAGCAACGTGCAGGGCAGCCGATGGCCATGGCGCACAACATCATCGCCCCACTCACGGGTCAGATGCATGGCCGGGAAGGTGATCACCGTGCTCTCGAACGGACCTTCGCCGTGCCGGTCCCAGGTCACCGACCAGAAGTGCTCGACGAATCTCGCGGCCTCCTCCGACGGCGCCCACCGGTGGAGGTCGAACGCCGAGACATTGCCTGCGCGGCCGACCACGCCCCGCACGGGCGCGTTTTGCTCTGGCGCATTTTTCCAAGCGGGCATCGCCCTAAGCCTACGAAACTGGTGACATGAGTGTCACACCCATTCCGGAGGGCTACACCAGCCTGACCCCGTTCATCTGCGTCGACGGAGCTGCCGAGGCGATCACGTTCTACCACAACGTATTCGGCGCTGAGGTCATCGAGCGGATGGACGGACCCGACGGCACCGTCGCGCATGCGGAACTGGACTTCGGTACCGGTCGGCTGCAACTCGGAGACCCGCAGGAGGCCTATCAGATCGCCGCCCCCGCGCCGGGAGCCGCCGCAACACATTCGATCGGGTTGTACTGCGCCGACGTCGATGAGGTGGTGGCCCGAGCCGAGAAGGCGGGTGCCACGATCCGCGAGCCAGCCCAGACCTTCGTCACGGGCGACCGGTTCGCCTCCATCCTCGACCCGTTCGGCCAGCGCTGGACCGTGATGACGCGCGTCGAGGACTTCACGCCGCAGGAGCGCGAACGCCGCGTCGCCGAGTGGGCGGCCACCGCCGGGGGTTAACGTGGCGGCATGTCTTGCGTGTTCTGCGCCATCGTCGCCGGGGAAGCGCCGGCCATCCGTATCTACGAGGACGACGACTACCTGGGCATTCTCGACATCCGGCCGTTCACCCGGGGACACACCCTGGTGATCCCGAAGCGGCACACCGTCGACCTGACGGATACACCACCGGAAACCGTGGCCAAGATGGCAGGCATCGGCCAGCGCATCGCACGTGCAGCCCGGCTGTCCGGGCTGCACGCCGATGGGAACAACATCGTGATCAACGACGGCAAGGCCGCGTTCCAGAGCGTGTTCCACATCCACCTGCACGTGGTGCCACGCCGCTCCGGCGACAAGTTGTCGTTCGCCAAGGGCATGATGCTGCGCCGTGACCCGGACCGTGAGGAGTCGGGACGCCTCCTACGTGCGGCGTTGGCGCAGCTCGACGAATCCGCGCAGGATTGAGCGCATGAGCATGCCCTGGTGGGAGCGCTATATCGGCCTCCCGATGTTGATGTTGCACGACAAGATCTACAAAGCCACGGATGGCCGGATCGGGCACACGATCCCGGGTGGCCCGTCGACGCTGATCCTGCATACCGTCGGCGCCAAAACCGGCCAGCAGCGCGCGAATTCGCTGGCCTACGCAAAGGACGGCGCCGACTACCTCGTGGTGGCATCCAAGGGCGGCGAGCCCACGTCACCGGGCTGGTATCACAACCTGAAGGCCAAACCGCAGGTCGAGATCAACGTCGGCCCCAAGCGATTCGGCGTCACGGCCAAGCCGGTGCTGCCCGGAGATCCCGACTACCCACGGCTGTGGGACATCGTGAACGACATGAAGGGCAACAAGAACCGCTACATCGGCTACCAGAAGCGGACGACGCGCCCGATTCCGGTGGTCGTGCTGACGCCCTAGAAGACAGCCTTAGAACAGCTCTTTGGCGAGCAGTTCCAGCGTGGTGTCGCGCGCCGTCGCAGTGGCCGGGTCCGCACCCCGGCGGGCCGAGCCCACCGGGTTGACCATGACCTCGTCCACGTCGAATTCTTCGGCCAGGGCCCGGACCTGGTCGGCCGCCTCGGTGGGCGAGCCGACCACCGCGCGGGCCAGCCCGGAGGCCACGACGGCCTGCGCCTGCGGAGAGAGGCTCCCCGACTGTGTCACGGCCTCGGCATCCTCGACCAGGTCGAGCGCGCCGAGCGGCTGGCCGGTGCGCAGCCGGCCCATCATCTGCAGCTGCGGCAGGATCAATGCCTTGGCCTCTTCGGTGGTCTCGGCCACCGACGCGTTGACGGTCAGGAAGGTCACGGGCTCGGCCGCCAGATCACTGGGCTGGAACTCGTCGCGGTAGACGGCCAGCGCCTCGGCGGTGCCGTGCCCCGAGAAGTGATGGGCGAACACGTACGGCAATCCCTTGGCCGCCGCCAGGTGCGCCGAGTACATCGAAGAGCCGAGCAGCCACATCCGTGGCTCGCTGAGCGCGGCGGGCGTCGCCTTGAGCACATAGTTCTCGCGCATCAGATCCCGCGGCAGCGGCACCCGCACCCCGCGCGCACTCATCAGCGCCACCACGTCGTCGAGGTACTGCGGGAACGCCTCGATATCGCGATCATCTCGGCCTGCGGCACCGCGCAGCGCCAGCGAGGTGACCGGGTCGGAACCCGGGGCCCGGCCGATGCCGAGGTCGATGCGACCGGGATTGGCGGCCTCCAGCAGCGCGAACTGCTCGGCCACCGCCAGCGGTGCATGGTTGGGCAACATCACCCCGCCCGAACCCAGCCGCAGCTGCGTGGTGTGCGCGGCCAGATGGGCGATCAGCACCGGCGGGCTGGTGGCAGCCACCGCGGGCATGTTGTGGTGCTCGGCGAGCCAGTAGCGCGTGTATCCGAGCCGGTCAGCGGTCTGCGCCAGGTGAGTCGTTGCCGTCAGGGCATCGGCAGTGGACTGATCGGTACGCACCGGGACGAGGTCGAGGACAGAAAGCCGCATGACAGCGTCAACGTCATCAGCCGGCGGGTTCGTTCCCGAGACGCCGGGCGGTGACGAAGAGGTCGTCGAGCATGGCCTCGGTAAGCCGGCCGGTGAAGGTGTTCTGCTGGCTCGGGTGAAAGCAGCCGAGCAACGTGACCGGGCCGAAATCCGAGGTCAGCGTCACCGTCGCACCGTGCCCGAACTTGGGTGCGGGTTTGATGGTCGAGCCGAGCAGCTCCAGGGCCGCCCGCCACGCGAAACCGCCCAACGCGATGACCACCCGCACCGACGGCCCGACCAGTCGCCATTCAGCCTGCAGCCACGGCGCACAGGTGGCCCGCTCGGCCGGGGTGGGTGCGTTGGCCGGCGGTGCACAGCGGACCGCCGCGGCCATACGGGTGTCGATCAGCTGCATGCCATCGCCGGCATCGACGCACACAGCCTGGTTGGCCAGCCCGGCCCGGTGCAACGCGGCGAACAGGAAATCCCCGGACCGGTCCCCGGTGAACACCCGCCCGGTGCGGTTGGCGCCGTGGGCGGCCGGGGCCAGCCCGACGATGAAGATGCCGGGCGCCTCCGCACCGAACCCGGTGGCCGGCCTGCCCCAATATGGTTGATCGGCAAAGGATTTCCGCTTTTCCACGGCCACTTCTTCGCGCCATTTGACCAGCCGGGGGCAGGCCCGGCACACCGAGACCAGCGCGTCCAGTTCCGAAACTGTGGATACCCGGGCAGCCAGTCGCCGCACCTGCGCGGCGGTCTTGGCCACCGGCGTCGTCGCATCCGCCGGATCACCGGGCCAGCCCGAACCGGGCGGCACCGGCGACGTGAACCGAACCCCCGTCCTGGGATGAGGCAATCGCACCAACTCACTGTGCCGGAAATTCCGTCGCGGCGGGTGCGGGCGCGCTGTTAGATTCGCCGCGATACCCCATGACGAACACCAAGCGCGGCCCATTGCTGCTGATCCTGTTCGCCGCTTTGATGGCCGGTGCGGGCAACGGCATCACGATTGTCGCGTTCCCGTGGCTGGTGTTGCAGCGCAACGGATCCGCTATCGACGCGTCCATCGTCGCGATGGCCGGGACCCTGCCGCTGCTGGTGGCCACCTTGATCGCCGGGGCCGCCGTCGACTATCTGGGCCGCCGACGGGTCTCGATGATCTCCGATCTGCTCTCGGCACTGTCGGTCGCGGCGGTGCCGATGCTGGCCCTGATATTCGGGGTGGACGCGGTCAACGTCGCGGTGCTGGCGGCCCTGGCCGCACTGGGTGCTTTCTTCGACCCGGCCGGGATGACCGCGCGGGAGACCATGTTGCCCGAGGCGGCCGGCCGGGCCGGCTGGACGCTGGACCACGCCAACAGCGTGTACGAGGCGGTGTTCAACCTGGCCTACATCGTCGGCCCGGGCATCGGCGGCCTGCTGATCGCCACCCTCGGCGGGATCAACACCATGTGGGTGACCGCCGGGGCGTTCTGCTGCTCGATCCTGGCCATCTCCGTGCTGCGGCTGGAGGGCGCGGGCACCCCGGATCGCTCGATGCTGCCCGAAGGCGTGCTCGCGGGCATCCTCGAAGGGCTGCGATTCGTCTGGCACACACCGGTATTGCGCACGCTGGCGATTGTCGACCTGGTGGCCACCGGCCTCTACATGCCGATGGAATCCGTCTTGTTCCCGAAGTACTTCACCGACCGCAACGAGCCCACCGAACTGGGCTGGGTGCTGATGGCGTTGAGCATCGGCGGGCTGCTGGGCGCACTCGGCTACGCGGTGATGTCGAAGTACATGAGCCGACGGGCCACCATGCTGACCGCGGTGATCACGCTCGGTGTGGCGATGACGGTGATCGCCTTCCTGCCGCCGCTCCCGCTGATCCTGGTGCTGTGCGCGATCGTCGGGTTCGTCTACGGGCCGATCGCACCCATCTACAACTACGTCATGCAGACCACCGCCCCGCAGCATCTGCGGGGCCGGGTGGTCGGGGTGATGGGTTCACTGGCCTACGCCGCGGGCCCGCTCGGGCTGATCCTGGCCGGGCCGCTGGCCGACGCCGCCGGGCTGCACGCGACATTCCTGGCGCTGTCCCTGCCGATGCTGCTGCTCGGCTTGGTCGCGGTGTTCCTGACCGCGCTGCGTGAGCTGGACCGGCCTAGCTCCTGATCCGCGGTGGGGCAAAGACTTTCGCCAACTGCCTGACCGCGGCGGGATCTCCGTCGATCACCAGGCTGCCATCGGCGACCAGGGCCGGGACCTGCGCCGGGTCCATCGCCGCACCCAGCACCTCGGCCTCGCCCGTGAGTGTCACGTCGGCCGCCGTCCCGTCCTCGCAAGCGTCGATGCGGTCCGGTCCGATCTCGACGGTCGCCTGCCCCTCGGGCGTCACCAGACACACGATGACCGGTGGCCCGTCACGGTCCGCACTCACGAAGGCACGCACCGCGCGGATCAGCCACTCGGGACGCACCGCGTCTCCGGGTGCGCGGGTCTCGATCAGATGCCTGCCCCACCGGGAGTAGGCGTTTATCACGTCCTCTAGCGCCCGGCCGTCGTCGGTGAGCTCGTACACCGCGGTGGATGCGGGCTTGGGCAGCAACCGCTTGCGCACCAGCCCGTTCGCCTCCAGGTCGCGCAGCCGCCCGGCCAGCATGTCGGTGGAGATCGGGGCCAGCGAGCTCAGCAGATCCCCGTACCGCAGCGGACCTTCCAGCAGGTCCCTGACCACCAGCAGGGTCCAGCGATCCCCAACCATGTCGAGGCTCTTCGCCAGTGCGCAGTGCTGCCCGTAGGACCGTGACGCCATACGGCCAGCATAACCGCAATTGGAATTTCCAACTTAATACTTGTTTTTTCCAAGTTAATGGGCCTACCGTGACGGCATGACCCTCGACAACCTGCTCACCGCCGCCACCGACGAAGCCCTGGCCTTCGCCGACCTGCTCGAAAGCCTCGACGCGGACCAGCGCCGCTCCCCCACCCCCTGCGCGGAGTGGGCCATCGACGACCTGGCCGACCACGTGGCCGCCGTCTGTTTCCGCGACGCCGAGGCCTACCACCGCGCACGGGCCCAAATCGCCACGCCGCCAGGAGAACTCACCCTGGCCAACCCCGACCTACCGGCGGTCATCCGGCTGGCGGTCGGACATCTGCGGGCCGCGTTCGATCAGGCACCCAGTCAGTGGCCGGTGATACCGGCACCGTTCGGCGACTTCCCGGTGGCCGCCGCACTGCGCTCGCTGATCCTGGAATTCGGGGTACACCTGGACGATCTGAAGGTGGCCACCGGCGACCGCCGCTCGACGTTCTCCCCGGCCACCATCGAAGCGATCCTCGGATTCGGCGAGTTGTTCCTGTTGCGTCAGGCCCAGCCGCTGGAGAGCGGACCCGTCACCCTGCGACTGACCGCACCGTCGAAATCCATGGCGATCACCTGGACCGGGAAGGACTGGGCACCGGGTGCCGGCGCCGAGGAGCACCGCGTCGAAGGCTCCGACGACGCGATGCCCCGGCTCATGCTGCGCCGGGGCGAAGCCGACGACCTGGTTGCCGCAGCGATTCGCCCGCTCTAGGAGGAACCGAAATGACAACACTGACAACGCCTCTCGTCGATATCGATGCCACCCCGGTCTTCGACCACTTGCTCGACATCCGTATCGCCTTCGAGGCTGTACATGTTTTTTCCACCCCGTTGGGCACTCGCATGACCTACGTCATCAAGCAGGGCCGGTGTGTCGGGCCGCGTATCGCGGCCGACGTCCTGCCCGGCGGAGGAGATTGGGTCCTGCTCGGCACCGACCGGGTGGCACGCCTGGATGTGCGCGCCACCCTGCGCACCGACGACGGCGCCCTCATCTACCTCACCAACACCGGCCGGGTCCAGATGGACAAGGCGACCGCTGACCGGTTCACGGCCGGAGAACTGATCCGTCACGACGAGATGACAGCGAGGTCCAGCCCGCTCTTCGAGACCGGCGACGAGCGCTATCGATGGCTGAACGCCGTGCACACCGTTGCCATCAACCAGGTATCGCTCAGCGAGGTGCACTACCGGGTATTCGCCGTCGGCTGACACCCGCTCGTAGGATCGCGGTGTGCTGTCAGAGCTGATCGCCGAACTGCCCGAAGGTGTCGTCGTCACCGACCCCGACATCCTGGCCTCCTACCGCCAGGACCGGGCTGCCGATCCGGCCGCGGGCACACCGCTGGCAGTGGTCCGGCCCACCCGCACCGAGGAGGTGCAGGCCGTGCTGCGCTGGGCCAGCGCGCACCGGGTGGCGGTCGTGCCGCGCGGCGCGGGGACCGGGTTGTCCGGCGGTGCGACAGCCCTCGACGGCGGCATCGTGTTGTCCACCGAGAAGATGCGGGACATCACCGTCGACCCGGTCACCCGCACCGCCGTGGTGCAGCCCGGCCTGCTCAACGCCGAGGTGAAGAAGGCCGTTGCCGCACAGGGACTCTGGTACCCACCCGATCCTTCGTCCTTTGAGATCTGCAGCATCGGCGGCAATGTCGCCACCAACGCGGGCGGGCTGTGCTGCGTCAAGTACGGCGTGACCACCGATTACATTCTGGGCCTGCAGGTGGTGCTGGCCGACGGCACCGTCGTGCGCCTGGGCGGTCCGCGGTTGAAAGACGTTGCGGGCCTGAGCCTGACCAAACTGTTCGTCGGCAGCGAGGGCACCCTTGGCGTGGTCACCGAGGCGACACTGCGACTGCTGCCGCCACAACACTCCCCGTGCACCGTGGTGGCCACGTTCGATTCGGTGGAAGCCGCATCGAACTCGGTCGTGAAGATCACCGGAAAGATCCGGCCGTCGATGCTGGAGTTCATGGACTCTGTGGCGATCAACGCGGTCGAGGACAAGCTCAAGATGGGGCTGGACCGCAACGCCGCGGCGATGATGGTGGCGGCCTCCGACGATCGAGGTGCCGCGGGCGCCGACGACGCCGAATTCATGGCTCAGGTGTTCACCGAATGCGGTGCCACCGAAGTGTTTTCCACCTCCGACCCGGACGAGGGCGAGGCCTTCGTGGCGGCGCGCCGTTTCGCCATCCCGGCCGTGGAGGCCAAGGGGTCACTGCTCCTGGAGGACGTGGGGGTGCCGCTGCCCGCACTGGCCGAACTGGTCAGCGGGGTGGCGGCGATCGCGGCCCATCGGGATCTGCTGATCTCGGTGATCGCCCATGCCGGTGACGGCAACACCCACCCGCTGATCGTGTTCGATCCGGCCGACGCCGACATGGCCGCGCGGGCCCAGTTGGCATTCGGGGAGATCATGGATCTAGCCGTGGGGCTGGGCGGCACCATTACCGGTGAGCACGGTGTGGGCCGGCTCAAGCAGCCCTGGCTGGCCGGCCAGATCGGCCCGGACGCAGTCGAGCTCAATCACCGGATCAAGCGGGCACTGGACCCGCAGAACATCCTCAATCCAGGCGCGGCGATCTAGGCCTCAGGCCATGCCGAAGCCGGCGAGCAGACTGCTTGTACGCCAGGCGATCAATGCGGCGAACAGCACCAGCACCGCCACCGAGACCCCGGCCTGAATCGCGTTGCGGCGCTCGCGCGGGGCGTACACGAAGGCCGCGGCGATCAACGCACCGGTGACCAGGCCGCCGATGTGGCCCTGCCAGCTGATCGCCCCTGTCCCGAGCGCGGGCCCGGCGAAGGTGAACACCAGGTTGATGATGACGACGGCAGCGATCGAGCGGACATCGAGGTTGAGCTTGCGGGCCACCACGAAGATCGCGCCGAACAGGCCGAAGATCGCACCGGATGCCCCGGCCGTCGCGCTGTTCAGCGGGGACAGCAGATACACCAGCACCGAGCCGCCGAGCCCGCTCAGCGCGTACAGCGTCCCGAACCGCAGCCGGCCCAGCCACTGTTCCAGCGGCGGCCCCACCACGTAGAGCGCCCACATGTTGAACAGCAGGTGCATCGCGCCGTAGTGCAGGAACATCGAGGTCACCAGGCGGTAGTACTCGTCGTGCGCGGCGACGCCGGGCGGCCACAGCGTGAGTTCCTGCTCCAGGTTCTTCGAGGTCATCTGCAGCACGAACATCAGCACGTTCACCGCGATGAGCGAGTAGGTCAGGATCGGGGCTCCCGTGCGCACCTTCCCGCCGAACTGGGTACGCGGTGCCTGAATCGACCTGGCTCCCTCGTTCACGCAGTCCACGCACTGATGGCCCACCGCCGCCGAGCGCATGCACTCCGGGCAGACGGGACGCTGGCAGCGCGTGCACCGCACGTAGGTGGGACGGTCCGGATGCCGGTAACACGTCGGTGTCTGGGCAGGTAACTGCGGCGCGCCAGGGGTGCTCATCACGCCCGAGCCTAATGCGGGCCGCCGGACGGCGACGACGGCCCGGCCAACCGACTATTGACACTATTCCTCTCGATGTCGTACGAATAAGACATGGCAGCGACTTTGTCTCACAGCCCCGCCCGGTTCGTCCCCGCAGATGCCGATACCTGGCCCAACCCGTGGCCCATGTACGCCGCGCTGCGCGACCACGACCCGGTGCACCACGTGGTGCCCGACGAGGACCCCGAGCAGGACTACTACGTGCTGTCCCGGCACGCCGACATCTGGGCCGCCGCCCGTGACCACGGCACCTTCTCGTCGGCACAGGGCCTGACGGTCACCTACGGCGAACTGGACATGATCGGCCTGGCCGACAATCCGCCGTTCGTCATGCAGGACCCTCCGGTACACACCGAGTTCCGCAAGCTGGTCTCCCGCGGATTCACCCCGCGTCAGGTGGAAGCCGTCGAGCCGAAGGTTCGGGACTTCGTTGTCGAGCGCCTCGAGGGATTGCGCTCGAACGGCGGAGGCGACATCGCCGCCGAGTTGTTCAAGCCACTGCCCTCGATGGTCGTCGCGCACTACCTCGGGGTGCCCGAGGAAGACCGGGACCAGTTCGACGGCTGGACCGATGCGATCGTCGCGGCCAACAGCTCGGCCGGCGGCATCACCGCGGCCATGGGCACCGCCGGCGCCGCCGTGGCGTCGATGATGGCCTACTTCTCGGAGCTCATCGAGCGGCGCCGCAGCGAACCCGGCGACGACACCATCTCGCACCTGGTGGCCGCGGGCGTCGGAGCCGACGGCGACATCGCCGGCGTGCTGTCGATCCTGGCCTTCACCTTCACCATGGTCACCGGCGGCAACGACACCACCACCGGAATGCTCGGCGGCGCAGTGCAACTCCTGCAGCAGCGGCCCGATCAACGCAAGCTCCTGATCGACGATCCCGAGCTGATCCCGGAGGCGATCGACGAATTCCTGCGCCTGACCTCCCCGGTCCAAGGCCTGGCCCGCACCACCACCCGCGAGGTCACCATCGGTGACACCACCATCCCGGCCGGACGCAAGACTCTGCTGCTGTACGGCTCGGGCAACCGTGACGAGCGCGAATTCGGCGCCGATGCAGCCGAACTCGACGTGCGGCGATCCCCGCGCAACATCCTGACCTTCAGCCACGGCGCACATTTCTGCCTCGGCGCGGCCGCCGCCCGGATGCAGTCCCGGGTCGCGCTGACCGAACTGCTTTCGCGTTACCCCGATTTCGAGGTCGACCTGGACTCGGTGACGTGGGCAGGCGGCAGCTACGTGCGACGGCCGTTGTCCGTGCCGTTCCGGGCAGGGACCTGATGCCCCGCGACTGGTTGTCGGCCCGGCGGTCCGAAGTGGCCGCCGACCACATCCTCGATGCCGCCGACGCCCTGTTCACCCGGCAGGACGCGGCGACCGTCGGCATGCACGAGATCGCGACTGCCGCAGGTTGTTCCCGCGCCACGCTGTACCGCTACTTCGAGAATCGCGACGCGCTCTACACCGCCTACGTGCACCGCGAAGCGCGCCGGCTGTACGAAGAGGTCAGCGAACAGGTGGCCGCGGTGAAGGATCCGGCGCAGCGACTGATCGAAGGTGTCATCACGGCGCTGAACGCGGTGCGCGACAGCCCGGCCCTGTCGTCGTGGTTCGCCACCGCGCAGCGGCCGATCGGCGGCGAGATGGCCGAGCACTCCGAGGTGATCCGGGCGCTGGTCGAGGGCTTCGTCGGTTCGCTCGCCGGCGGAGCAACGCAAGCCGACGACCAGGTGGGCCGGCGGGCCAGGTGGTTGGTGCGCGTCATGGTGTCGCTGCTGGTCTTCCCCGGCGGCGACGAGACCGACGAGCGCACCATGCTGGCCGAGTTCGTCGCCCCTCTGGTCATCCCGGCACAACTACCGGTGGAGTAGCCGATTGCCGGGCGGAACAGGCTCACCTGCCCCATACTTTCGACTATGGCCAGTCACCCGACGCCACTACCGCCGATACCGCCGGTCACCAGCATTGCCGAGGTCGTCTCGGCCACCGACACGGTCACCGACTGGGCGGTGGAAAACTCAAGTCGGCTGGGCTATTTCGCAGCCCTGTACAAGCGGATCACCATCGCCGTCGGCGTCGCGGTCGAGGACGGGGCATTCGAGGACGGCCCGCGGATGGACCGGCTCGACGCGGCGTTCGCGCAGCGCTACTTCGATGCGCTCAACGGGTACTTCCACCCCGACCGGTACTCGAAGCCCACCCGGTCGTGGCGGGCCACCTTCCAGTGGGCCGACAAACCCGGGCCGATCCTGGTGCAGCACATGCTCGCCGGGGTCACCGCCCACATCGTCCTGGACCTCGGCATCGCGGTACAAGGTCTCGTCGGCCCGGGCCACCTGCCCTCGCTGCACAAGGATTTCGACACCATCAACGCGGTGCTGGCGAGCCAGATCGGCGGGGTGGTCAACGACATCAACGAACTCTCCCCGGCACTGGCCGACATCTATGCCGTGCTCCAACAGCATCAGATCTTCGTCCTCAACGAGGCGATCCGCTCGCTGCGCGACAGCGCCTGGCGGTTCGCCACGGTCCTGGCCCTTGAGCCCGGATTCGCCCGGCCGGCGACGATCTGGGCGCGAGACATACAGGTGAGCCGGCAGGCGCAGGCCGTGTTCGACCCGCCCAGCCTGGTCGGCGCATTCGATCTGGCGATCAAAGAGATCGCGGCGCGCGAGAGTCGCGACGTGGCCCACAACGTGCAAGTGCTCGACGAGATCGCGGCGACACCCGCCCCGATTCAAACCGCGCTGTGATCCGGCTGGCTCAGGCCACCCAGTACGCCTGTGCCTTGATGGATCTACGCGGGATCCTGTACTCCTCGCGGAAGACGCGCGCCACGGCCCGGGTGGTGCGGTTGTTGCAGGCGACCCAGCCGAAGTGGTCGGAGGCGTCGAAAGCCGATGCGCTGAGGGTCTCCAGCAGATCCTCGTCGAATCGGTCCACCCAGATGATCTCCGCGCCGCCGTTGACCGGTAGTTCACGGTCGTCGTCGTGACCCGCCTCCAGGAAGACCCACGCCGGGGCATCCCCGATCGCGTCCAGCAGCGAGTTGATGGCCGGAAGCGACGCGGTGTCGCCGACGATCAGGTAGCCGGCCGGCGCGGGTTCGGGCAGCGTGAAGTTGCTGCCGAGGACCGTCACGTCCAGAACGTCGCCGGGCTGGGCCGCGCGTGCCCAGCGGGTGGCGATGCCGTCGTGCATGGCGAAATCGATGTCCACGGTCCCGGCCTCAGGATCAGCGTTGACCAGCGTGTAGCCGCGTTGATGGGCCTTGCCCTCGTCAGGGAACCAGCCCCGCACCCACATCGTGGGGTGCACCCGTTGTTCGGCGAGCAAGCGCTCGGCACCGAAATGCAGCCTGAGGTAATTCGGGGTGAGTTCGGTACGGCCCGATACCGTCAGCTCGTAATCACCGCCCCGGCAGAGTTTGACCAGGGCTCCTTCCAGCCCGCGCGACGCCTTCTGCTCGCCCATACGTACCTCCCGTGACCATCTTCGTTAGGTAAGCATACCCTAACTAAATACTCAGGAGCGAACGCGCGTGAACCGGTGCAGCAGCCAGGCCGCCGGGATGGTGAACACCATCGTGAGCACGAACAGGTTGAACATCGACCCCGTGTAGACCGGATCGCGCATCACCTCGACCATCACAAGTTCCATGATCATCAGGTGGATCAGGAAGATCTCGTAGGAGATCTCACCGAGGAAGACCATCGGCCGAGAAGCGAGAAATCGGTTGTACCAACCATGGTCACCCAGCGCGGGCGGCGCCACCAGCAATGCCGCGATCACCGCGTAGAAGAACGTCTTCACCAACGCCTCGCTCAGCTTGGCGGGCGACGTCGTCGGCTCCCCCGCGATCGGCGTCGACGCGATGAAGTAGCAAACCACGGCCAACGGCACACACACCATCCCGTAGCCGCGCACCTTGAGCTGACCCAGCACCGTCAGTGCCATACCCGCCACGAACCAGGCCATGTAGGTGGGCAGCCAAAGCCGGGCACCATCAGGCAGATTCGTGGAATCGTGCACGATCCACAGCCACACCGGTGACACCGCGGCCAGCATGGCCAGGCCGAGGAACAACAAACCTGGCCGCCAGCGTCGCCGGCACAACACCACCAGCAGCAGATAGGCGATCAGCGGCAGGACCACGTAGAACGCCGCCTCCACCGCCAGGCTCCACATCTGGGTCAACCCCTGATGCAGAAAGGAGAAAAGGTAGTCGTCGGTGTAGATCTGGGTCAGAGTGAGGTTGCGGAACAGGCCGATCCAGGTGTGGCCGGGGTTCGGACCTGCGGTGCGAAAGTGGTAGAGCAGATAGGCGAGCAGCACCGTCACCACATAGGCCGGCATGATGCGTCGTACCCGGTGCCAGGCGTACCGGCGCACCGACGGCGCACGTCCTTCCGTCGCGGCGGCCTTCACCCAGGGCCGGAACAACAGGAAACCACTGAGCACAAAGAAGATCGGCACACCGATCTCGGCGCGTGAATACACCAGCCCGAGGTAGCCCTGCCCGTATTTGCCGGTGGTGTAGGCCGCATGTGTCAGCACCACCAGAATGGCGGCCACCGCGCGGATCCCGGTCAGTGACGCAACCCGAGTCGACGCGGAAACTGGTGCGTCTATCGACTCAAGGCCACCCTGATCCGACGGCCCCTTGACGCTCCTGGAGACCGTCACTTGGTCTTCCGGTGCGGCTTCCCCGAGCGGTCTTTGTTCTCGGATCGGCCCTTGTACTCCGAACGGCCCTTGTATTCGCGGCGCGGCCCACGGTCACCCCGGTCGGCGCGCTCGCCATGCTCCCGCTCCAGATTGATGAGCATGCCCGAGATCCGGGTGTTCTCCAGGGCTTTGAGCGTCTTGCTGGGCAGCTTCTCCGGCAGCTCCACCAGCGAATAGTCGCCGCGAATGGTGATGTGGCCGAATTCGTTGCGGTGCAGGCCGCCCTCGTTGGCGATGGCGCCGACGATGTGGCCGGGCCCCACCTTGTGTCGCTTGCCCACCGAGATCCGGTACGTCGCAAGGCCCTCGCGCGGCGGGCGCTCCTTGTGCGCGGGCCGCTCGCCCCGATCGTCACGGTCACGCTCGCGGCGCTTCTCCGGCGGCGGTTCCGTCATCAGGAACTCTTCGCCGTTGCGCGACTGCAACGCCAACGCCGCGGCGATATCGACCATCGGCACGTCGTTCTCGCGCTCGTAGTCCTCGATGATCCGACGGAACAACTCCAGGCCCGGACCGTTGAGCGAGTCGGTGATGGAGTCACGGAACTTGGACACGCGCTGCGCGTTGACATCGTCGACGCTGGGCAGCTCGGCCTCGATGACCTTCGACCGGGTGTGCTTCTCGATCGACTTGAGCAGGTGACGTTCGCGCGGGGTGACGAACAACAGTGCATGCCCGGAGCGTCCGGCCCGGCCGGTGCGGCCGATGCGGTGCACGTACGACTCGGTGTCGTGCGGGATGTCGTAGTTGACGACATGCGAGATGCGTTCGACGTCCAGACCGCGCGCGGCGACGTCGGTGGCGACCAGGATGTCGATCGAGCCGTCCTTGAGCGCGGTGATCGTGCGCTCACGCTGGGCCTGGTTGATGTCACCGTTGATGGCCGCAGCCGCGAAACCGCGGGCCTTGAGCCGCTCGGCGACCTCCTCGGTGGCCTGCTTGGTGCGGACGAACACGATCATCGCGTCGCCCTCTTCGACCTCGAGCACCCGCGTCAGCGCGTCCAGCTTGCGCGCACCGGCCACCTGGATGAACCGCTGCGTGATGTTCTCGGCGGTGGCGGTCTTGGCCTTGACCGTGACCTCGACCGGATCGTGCAGGTACTTGGTGGTGATCTTGCGGATGGCCGGCGGCATGGTGGCCGAGAACAGCGCCACCTGCTTGTACTCCGGGGTGTCGGCGAGGATCCGCTCGACCTCTTCGGCGAAGCCCATGGTGAGCATCTCGTCGGCCTCGTCGAGCACCAGGTAGTCCAGGTTCGACAGATCCAGCGTGCCGCGCTCGAGGTGATCGATCACCCGGCCCGGGGTACCCACCACCACCTGCGCTCCGCGCCGCAGGCCCGACAGCTGAACGGTGTAGGACGCCCCGCCGTAGATGGGCAGCACGTTGATCGCGGGCAGATGCGCGCCGTACCGGCCGAATGCCTCGGCGACCTGCAATGCCAGCTCACGAGTCGGTGCCAGCACCAGCGCCTGGGTGGCGCGGCTGGTGGTGTCGATCTTGGACAGGATCGGGATGGCGAAGGCCGCGGTCTTGCCGGTACCGGTCTGGGCCAGCCCGACCACATCGGAGCCCGCGAGCATGGCCGGAATGGTCGCGGCCTGAATCGCCGACGGCGACTCGTAGCCGACATCAGTCACTGCCTTCAACACCGCAGGGTCAATCTGCAGGTCGGCAAACGTTGGGGCGGTATCCCCCGAATCCGGGTCTGGCGAGGTCATCGGTTCAGAAGTCTAGTGCCAATCGAAGGGAATCCCGGCCGCGCGCCTGCACAAACCCGCCACGGGGGCGCGGTAGGTTGCCCAACTGTGAATCGGGTCGCAGTGTTCGCCATGGCCCCCGGGGTCGTTGTGACGGCCGTGCTCACGCTCTCGGGGTGCGGATCGGGCGATTCCACCGTCTCCAAAACCCCCGACGCCAGACCCGGCCCTGCCCCGACCTCGGTGTCGGCACCCGCCGCGCAAGCCGCCCCGACACCGGCGCCACCACAGGCCGATCCCTGCGCGGTGAACCTGGGCGCCCCCGAGATCGCCAAGGCCGTCTCGGAGCTGCCCCGGGACCCGCGCAGTAATCAGTCCTGGAGCCCCGAGCCGCTGGCGGGCAACTACAACGAGTGCGCGCAGCTGTCGGCGGTGATCGTGCGGGCCAACACCAACTCCGAACACCCCAACACCCGGGCCGTGCTGTTCCACCTGGGCAAGTTCATCCCCACCGGCGTGCCGGACACCTATGGCTTCAACGGCATCGACAAGGCAGCCAGCACCGGCGACACCGTGGCACTGGAGTACTCCGGCGGATTCCACGGACTGGCCAGCACGGTGAAGTTCCGCTGGAACGGCGGCGGTGTGGAATTGATGGGCAACATCTAGCTTCACCCGCGATGTCGGTGCCCTCACCTACAGTGGCAGCGTGTTCGTCACCGACGACGGCGCGTCGGGTCCGACGGTCATCTACAGCGCCTCGGATCTGGCCGCGGCCGCCCGCTGTGAGTACGCCCTGCTGCGTTCGTTCGACGCGCAGCTCGGTCGTGGCCCGGCGGTGTCGTCCGACGACGAATTGCTGGCTCGCACCGCACAACTCGGCGGTGACCACGAGCAGCGCCATCTCGAGGACCTGCGCGCCGACTGCGCGGTGACGGTGATCGGCCGGCCCACCTACACGGCGGCCGGGCTGACGACCGCGGCCGAGGCCACCCTGGAAGCCGTGCGGCGCCGCGACCCGGCGATCTATCAGGCCGCGATGTTCGACGGACGGTTCGCCGGGTTCGCCGATTTCCTGATCTGGGACGGTCAGCACTACCGCCTGCGGGACACCAAACTGTCCCGCTCGGTGAAAGTGGAGGCGCTGCTCCAGCTGGCCGCCTACGCCGATGTGCTGTCGACCGCCGGGGTGCCGGTCGCCGACGAGGTCGACCTGGTCCTCGGCGACGGCGCGATGTCCAGCTACCGCGTCGACGAACTGCTGGCGGTGTACCGGCCACGGCGCACCGCGCTACAGGCGCTGCTCGACGGCCACCTCGCCGCCGGTACCGCGGTGCGCTGGTCCGACGACTCGGTGCGGGCGTGTTTCGGCTGCAGTGAATGCGAGCAGCAGATCCGCGCCACCGACGACTTGTTCCTGGTGGCCGGGATTCGGGCCGGCCAGCGCGCCCGGCTCATCGAGGCCGGTGTCACCACCACCCATCAGTTGGCCGGCCACACCGATGCGGTACCCGGGTTGGCCCAGCGCAATCTGACCGCGCTGAGGGGGCAGGCCCGCCTGCAGGTGGCACCACAGCCAGATGGCAGGCCGCCGTATGAAGTCGTCGACCCGCAACCGCTGATGCTGCTGCCGGATCCGGACAAGGGCGACCTGTTCTTCGACTACGAAGGCGACCCGTTGTGGACGGCCAACGGCCAGGACTGGGGACTGGAATACCTGTGGGGCGTCCTGGGCGCCGAAGGGAACTTCCAGCCATTATGGGCGCACGACCGGGCCAGCGAACGCCAGGTTCTCATCGACTTCCTGGACCTGGTCCGTAAGCGGCGCAAGCGTTTTCCCAAGATGCACATCTACCACTACGCGCCCTATGAGCGCAGCACCCTGCTGCGCCTGGCCGGTCGCTACGGCGTGGGCGAGAACGATGTCGACGACCTGCTGCGCAACGGTGTCCTCGTCGATCTGCTTCCGTTGGTACGCAAGAGTATTCGCGTCGGCACCGAGAACTACAGCATCAAATCGCTGGAACCGCTGTACATGGGTAACGAACTGCGCGGCGGTGAGGTGACCAAGGCCACCGATTCGATCACCGAATACGCGCGCTACTGCGCACTGCGCGATGCCGGCCACCACGACGAGGCCGCCACGGTGCTCAAGGAGATCGAGGACTACAACCGCTACGACTGCCGGTCCACCCACCGGCTGCGGGACTGGCTGATCAATCGGGCGTTCGAAGCCGAGGTGCCGCCGCGTGGCCCACAACCGGTGCGCGACGGAGCACCGATCGAGAAGGCCGACGCCGTCGACCGCAAGCTGCTGCGCTTCGCCGGCGACGGAGTGGAACCCCGAACGGCCGAGCAGCAGGCCGTGGCACTCATCGCAGCGGCCCGCGGTTTCCACAAACGCGAGGACAAACCGTTCTGGTGGGGCCATTTCGACCGGCTCAACAATCCGGTCGACGAATGGGCCGACAGCACAGGCGTTTTCGTAGCAGAGAAGGCGCAGGTCGTCGCCGACTGGCACACCCCGCCGCGGGCCCGCAAACCGCAGCGGCAGGTGCTCTTGACCGGCGCCATCGACGCCGGGGAACTGGGTTCCGAGGTCTACGCGCTGTACGCCCCGCCGGCGCCGGCAGGCCTGTCCGACGATCCGGACCGTCGCGGCTTCGGCAGCGCCGCGGTCGTCGGCTGTGACAATCCGGAGGCTCCCACCGAGGTGCTGATCACCGAACGCCAGCCCAAGAACGGTGACACGTTCACCCAGGTGCCGTTCGCGCTGACCCCCGGGCCGCCGATCAACACCAAGCCCCTGCAGGCCTCCATCGACAGCACGGCAACCACCGTCTCCGCCGGTCTGCCGAAGCTGCCCACCGACGCGGTGACCGATGTCCTGCTGCGCCGCCCACCCCGCACAGTCAGCGGCCGGGCACTGCCCCGCGGCGGGGCGACCGCCGCCGATATCACCGCGGCGCTGCTGGACCTGGATTGCTCGTACCTCGCGGTGCACGGGCCGCCGGGCACCGGCAAGACCCACACCTCGGCGAAGATCATCGCCCGGCTGGTCAACGAATATCACTGGCGGATCGGCATCGTCGCGCAGTCACACGCGGTGATCGAGCATCTGCTGGAGCAGGTGATCGACGCCGGGGTGGACGCGGCGCTGGTTGCCAAGAAGCGCAAGGGCGCCGACCCTCGGTGGACTGAGATCGACCAGAATCAGTACGCCTCGTTCATCGCCGATCATCCCGGATGCGTGATCGGCGGCACCGCATGGGATTTCGCGAACGAGGCGCGGGTCCCACGCCTTTGCCTCGACCTGCTGGTGATCGAAGAGGCCGGCCAGTTCAACCTGGCCAACACCATCGCGGTGGCCCCGGCCGCGCGCAATCTGCTGCTCCTGGGTGATCCGCAGCAATTGCCCCAGGTCTGCCAGGGCACCCACCCGGCACCGGTCGACGATTCGGCATTGGGCTGGCTGGTCGAGGGTGCGCACACGCTGCCGGCCGAGCGCGGCTACTTTCTGGACTGCTCGTTTCGGATGCATCCGGCGGTGTGCGGCCCGGTGTCGCGACTGTCCTATGACGGCCGCCTGCAGTCACACGAAAAGGTCAGTGCCGCACGCACACTCGACGGTATCGAACCCGGAGTTCGGGTACTCGAGGTCGCCCATCTGGGCAATTCGACCGACAGTCCCGAAGAGGCCGACGCGATCGTCGCGGCCATCACCGGCCTGATGGACACCACCTGGACCGACGAGCACGGCAGCACGCCGCTGGGGCAGGACCACTTCCTGGTGGTGACGCCCTACAACGCCCAGGTGACCGCGGTGCGGCGAGCTCTCGACGCGGCGGGCCTGACCGAGGTGCAGGCCGGCACGGTGGACAAGTTTCAGGGCAGGCAGGCGCCCGTGGTGTTCGTGTCGATGACGGCCTCCTCGGCCGCCGATGTGCCCCGCGGGATCGGATTCCTGCTGAACCGCAACCGGCTCAACGTGGCGATCAGCCGGGCCAAGTACGTCGCATACATCGTGCGCTCACCCCAGCTCACCGACTACTTGCCATCTCAGCCGGACAGCCTGATCGCACTCGGTGCATTCCTGGCCCTGACCGATCCTGTGGTACACCCGACCGGTGACTGAAACGCTTACCGAAACGCTTGCCGGGATCGTTGGTGCCGGATACGTCACCACCGATCCCGACGTGTTGGACGGCCGCTGCGTCGACCACACCGGGCGCTACCGCGGACAGGCAACGGCGCTGGTCCGCCCCGGCAACGCCGACGAAGTGGCCGCGGTGCTGCGGGCCTGCCGCGACGCGGGAGCGTGTGTCACGGTGCAGGGCGGCCGAACCTCATTGGTGGCCGGGACGGTGCCCGAGAACGACGACATCCTGCTGTCCACCGAGCGGCTCACCGGGATCGGTGCCGTCGACACCGTCGAGCGCCGGGTCACCGTCGGTGCCGGGACTCCCCTGGCCGCCGTGCAGCGTGCCGCGGCCGCCGCCGGTCTGGTCTTCGGCGTGGACCTCGCCGCCCGCGAATCGGCAACGGTCGGCGGGATGGCCTCCACCAACGCCGGGGGTCTGCGCACGGTGCGCTACGGCAACATGGGCGAGCAGGTGCTGGGTCTGGACATCGCGCTACCCGACGGGTCGGTGGTGCACCGGCACAGCCAGGTCCGCCGCGACAACACGGGCTACGATCTGGCCTCCCTCTTCGTCGGCGCCGAGGGCACCCTCGGCGTGATCACGACGCTGGACCTCCGGCTGCACCCCACGCCCTCCCACCGGGTCACCGCGATCTGCGGGTTCGCCGACCTGGACGCACTCGTCGGCGCAGGCCGAATCTTCCGTGACCTCGAGGGCATCGCCGCGCTGGAGTTGATCGACGCCCGGGCCAGTGCGCTGACCGCCGAGCACCTCGGCGTGGCCGCCCCGGTCGACGGCGCCTGGCAGTTGCTGATCGAATTGGCCGGCGACAGCGACCAGACCGAACGCCTGGCCGACGCGCTGGAAGGCGCCGAGCTATGCGGCGAGCCCGCCGTCGGCGTCGACACAACCGCGCAGCAGCGGTTGTGGCAGGTCCGCGAGTCGGTGGCCGAGGTGCTCGGATTATTCGGCCCGCCACTGAAATTCGATGTCTCCCTGCCGCTGTCGGCGATCCGGGGTTTCGCCGACGCATCGGCCGAATTGATCGCCGACCATGCGCCAGAAGCGATCCCGGTGCTGTTCGGGCACATCGGCGAGGGCAATCTGCACCTGAACGTGCTGCGCTGCTCCACCGATTCCGAACCCGCGCTGTACGCCGCGATGATGACGCTGATCGCCGACTGCGGCGGCAACGTCAGCTCTGAACACGGCGTCGGCTCACGTAAACGCGACTATGTGGCGATGTCACGCACCGAGGCCGACATCGCGGCCATGCGCACCGTCAAGGCCGCGTTCGATCCGGGCGGTTACCTCAATCCCGCGGTGCTGTTCCGCTGACTTTCCTTGCGCGAGAAGACGCGTAGGTACCCGAAAACGCGCGTTGTCGGGTACCTACGCGTCTGTTCGCCGTAGAAAAAGTAATCACTCATCGCGCTCGGCCATGAACTCGGCGTAGATGTTCTCCCACTTTTCAGGGTCCTCGGCCAGCGGCAGCGCCCGGAACGAGTCGGTCGCCGCATCGGCCAAGTCGCCATCGGTGTCGTGATGGCTCACGGTGAACTCGATGTAGTCGTCGTCATCGTCGTCACGGGGATCCAGGTAGGGCTCGGGGTTCGCGCCGTGCCCGGACACGGCCGCGAAGGTCGATTCATTGCCGAAACCGAGCAGGAACAGGGCGGCCACCACACCGAACAGCGCGACGAACGCAGGCAGCAGCATGGACTGCGACATCGCCGCGGCGAACGGCACGTGCAGGAACTCGGGCAGTTCGGCGGCCGCACCCTCCCCGCGGGGCGCCGCGCTTGCCGCCCCCGGCAGTTCGGCGCCGATGCGCGACGTCATGTACGCCGCGATCCCGGCGCTGCCAAGCACCGACCCGACCTGGCGGGTGGCGTTGTACACACCCGACCCGGCCCCGGCCAGGTCCGGCGGCAGGTTGCGCGTCGCTGTCGCCGCCAGCGGGGACCAGATGAACGCCATGCCGATGCCCATCACCAACTGCGGCAGCAGCAGCCGCCAGATCGGTGTCGTCGGGGTCATCTCCACCGCCAGCCAGGTCAGCCCGATCGCCATGGCCGAGAAGCCGAAGCCGATCACCGGCGTCGGATGCGCCCGGTCGACAATGCGGCCGACCACCGGTGCCAGCACACCGCTGGCGATGGCGGTCGGCGCGGTCAACAGGGCCGAGCGGATCGGCGACAGCCCGCACACCGTCTGGGCGTAGAACATCAACGGCAGGATCATCGCCGTCACCGCGAACCCGATCGTCGCAACGCCCACGTTGGCCAGACTGAAATCGCGGTCCTTGAAGATCCGCAGCGGGATCAGCGGCTCGGCGGTGTTGACCGCCTGCCAGCACACGAACGCAACCATCACCGCGATGCCGACCGCACCGGTGGCCCACACCCACGGCGCCCAGTCCCGCGACTGTCCCTCCTGCAGTGCGAACACGATCAGGAACATGCCGACGCCGGACAACACCACGCCCAGCAGGTCGAACCGGTGCGGCTGGGTGGGCAGCACCGGGACCAGCCACACTGCCAGCGCCAGACCCAGGATTCCGATCGGCACGTTGACGAAGAAGATCCACTGCCAGCCCAGACCCCCGACCAGCACGCCACCGGCCAACGGCCCGACCAGGGTGGCCACCCCGGCGGTCGCACCCCACACGCTCATCGCCACCCCGCGCCGCTCGGGCGGGAAGATGCGGGTGATCGTCGACAAGGTCTGCGGCGTCAGCAACGCCGCACCGATGCCCTGCACCACGCGCGCGGCGATCAGCATCTCGATGCTGCCGGCCAGACCACACCACAGCGAGGCCGCGGTGAACACGGCCAGGCCGGCCAGGTAGAGGTTCTTGGGCCCGTACACATCGCCGAGCCGGCCGGCGACGAGCAGCGGCACCGCATACGCGAGCAGGTAGGCGCTGGTCACCCAGATCACGCCGTCGTAGTCGGCGCCCAGGGCTTCCATGATCGTCGGATTGGCGACCGCGACGATCGTCGCGTCGACCAGGATCATGAAGAAGCCGACCATCATGGCCCACAGCGCGTTCCACGGATTCTCCGCACGCGCCGACACATAGCCCTGCGGGCTCGGGGTGCGGGCGTTCAGCACTGGAGACATGTCGAATGTGGTGGGTTGGGCCTCGGGTCCGACCTAGTTGGGTTGTTGGCGGGCCCAGCCGACGCTACCCGGGAGCGGGTCAGGCCGGCTCGACAACCGCCTCCGGGGCGACGTCGAGCGTGTCGCCCGTGTATTCGCTGGGCTCCTCGTCACCGTTACGCCGACCCACCAGCAGTAGCGCCACCAAGGCGATCGCCATGCCTGCAGTCATCACCCACGACAACGCCGGCGCGCCGTTGCCCAGGGCCCCGATGGCGGGCGCCACAGCGGCACCGAGCCCGAACTGTGCCGCGCCCAGCAGCGCGGCCGCCGTTCCGGCCGCGTCGGGATGGCGCGACAGCGCGACCGCGGGCGCATTGGGAAGCACCAGACCCATCCCGGCCAGGATCGCCAGCACCGGCACCAAGAACGCGGACAGCCCGCCCACGTGCGCGACGGTCAGCGCGACGAACACCACGCCGGCCAGCGTCGACCAGCTCAGCGCCGCCACCGTGATGGCCTGCGGCGAGAACCGGCGCAGCAGCACGACGTTGAACTGTGTGGAGCCGATCAGCGCGATGGCGCCCGCGGCGAACACCAGCGCGAACGCCTGCTGGTCGAGACCGTAGTGGCCCTGCAGGACGAACGGCGCGGCCGAGATGTAGGCGAACAGCCCGGACATGCCCAGCGCGGCCACCAGCACCAGGATCACGAACCGGGAGTCCCGCAGAAGCTCGATGTAGGTGCCGATGATGCCGCCCACCGCCAGCGGGCGCCGGTGCGAAACCGGCAGCGTCTCGGGCAGGGCGAGCGCGGCCATCACCAGCAGTCCGCCGGCCACCACCACCAGAGCGACGAACACCCAGTGCCAGGACCCGTGCAACAGCACGGCCGCCCCCAACGACGGGGCCAGCACCGGGGCCACCCCCAGCACCAGCATCAACCGCGACATCACAGTCGCCGCCGCCGTGCCGCTGAACAGGTCACCGACCACGGCGATGGCCACCACCGAGGCGGCCGCCGCACCCATGCCCTGCAGACCTCGCGCCAGGCCGAGGACCGTGATGTTGGGCGCGAGCACGCACAGCACCGAGGCCACCATGTGCAGCACGATGCCGGCCATCAACGGGCGCCTGCGTCCCAGCGAGTCCGACAGCGGGCCGACGATCAGCTGTCCCAGGGCCAGGCCGGCCAGGGTTCCGGTGAGCGTCAACTGGGACATCGAGGAGGAAACCGAGAGCTCATCGGCGATCCGCGGCAGCGCCGGCAGATACATGTCGATGGTCAGCGGCCCCAACGCGACGAGGGCCCCCAGCACCAGGATCATCCGGATCCGGCTCGGCGCGGCTGGCGATGTCGTCTGGTCCACGTCGCGCGATGATGCCATGAAGCTGAATAGCCCCGCACTTCGGTTTTTTGTTCCCAGTGACAGCCGTCACCCCCGGGCACCAGCACCCGGTCGCCGTTCGTTCTCCCGGCGTCAGGTCACGCGTTAGCCTGGCAGTCAACGATGGGTTCACACCTGGGAGGCCCCGAAGTGCGTCTGCGGTCCAAGCCAAATCTGCCGGCGAAGGTCGAGGAGACCGAAGACCCAAGCGCCGCCGCCAAGGTGCTCTCGGCCATCATCGAGGGCAGCTCCCGTGTGCAGGCGCCCGCGGTCAAGGCATACGTGGACCGGTTGCGCAGCCATCAGCCCGATGCCACCCCGGCCGAGATCGTGACCCGGCTGGAGAAGCACTACCTGGCCGCGGTGATGGCCAGCGGCGCGGCCGTCGGCTCCGCGGCGGCGTTCCCCGGTATCGGGACCTTGGTGGCCCTGTCGGCCGTAGCCGGCGAGACAGTGGTCTTCCTGGAGGCGACGTCGGTGTTCGTGCTGGCCGTCGCCGAGGTGCACGGTGTACCCGCCGATCACCGCGAACGGCGCCGTGCGCTGGTGCTCTCGGTGCTCGTGGGCGACGACAGCAAGCACGCCATCGCCGACCTCCTCGGCACCGGACGTACCAGCGGCGCATGGTTGTCCGACGGTGCCGCGACACTGCCGTTGCCCGTGGTTTCGCAGCTCAACTCCCGGCTGGTCAAGTACTTCGTCAAGCGGTATACGCTCAAGCGCGGCGCGATGGCTTTCGGCAAGATGCTGCCGGTGGGCATCGGTGCTGTCATCGGCGGCGTCGGCAACCGGCTGATGGGTAAGAAGATCGTCGCCAACGCCCGCCAGGCGTTCGGTGCGCCCCCGCCGCGGTGGCCTGCAACGTTGCATGTGCTGCCGTCCGCTAAGTCCGCCACCCCCATGCCGACCTCGGGTGGCGCCGAAAGGCGATAGCCTTTATGCGGCGGTCGAACGGGGTCAACCGCCCACAGAAGAACACAAGCGGCGAGCCTGCATGTGACGGCTGGCCGGACACAAGAATCGAGGCGAGTGTCTGCCGTGAGCAGTTCACCTTCACCATTCGGGCAGAACGAGTGGTTGGTCGAGGAGATGTATCGCAAGTTCCGCGAGGATCCCTCTTCGGTGGATCCGAGTTGGCACGAATTTCTGGTCGACTACTCCCCTGAGCCCACCACCGACAACACCGTCGCCAACGGACAGTCGACACCACCGGCAGCGCCGCCGGCGCCTGCGGCAGCACCGGCAGCAACCCCCGCCGCTCCCGCGGCGGCCGCGCCGGCAACTCCCGCGCCGGCAACTCCGGCTCCGGCTCCGGCAGCTCCGGCTCCGGCCGCTCCGGCGAAGGCGGCCCCGGCCAAGCCTGCAAAGGCGGGACCCACCCCAGCCGAGGGTGACGAGACGCAGGTGCTGCGCGGCGCCGCCGCGGCCGTCGTCAAGAACATGAACGCCTCGCTGGAGGTGCCCACCGCGACGAGCGTGCGGGCCATCCCGGCCAAGCTGATGATCGACAACCGCGTCGTCATCAACAACCACCTCAAGCGCACCCGCGGCGGCAAGGTCAGCTTCACGCACCTGCTCGGCTACGCCATCGTGCAGGCGGTCAAGAAGTTCCCGAACATGAACCGGTACTTCGCCGAGGCCAACGGCAAGCCCGCCGCGGTCACGCCGGCCCACACGAACCTGGGCCTGGCCATCGACCTGCCCGGCAAGGACGGCAACCGCTCACTGGTCGTGGCCGCGATCAAGCGCTGCGAGACCATGCACTTCGGCCAGTTCATCGCCGCCTACGAGGACATCGTGCGCCGGGCCCGCGACGGCAAGCTGACCGCCGAGGACTTCTCCGGGGTCACCATCTCGCTGACCAACCCGGGCACCATCGGCACCGTGCACTCGGTGCCGCGGCTCATGGCCGGTCAGGGCGCCATCATCGGCGCGGGCGCCATGGAGTACCCGGCCGAGTTCCAGGGCGCCAGCGAGGAGCGCATCAACGAGGTCGGCATCGGCAAGCTGATCACCCTGACCTCGACCTACGATCACCGCATCATCCAGGGTGCGGAATCGGGCGATTTCCTGCGCACCATCCACCAGCTGCTGCTCGACGACGAGTTCTACGACGAGATCTTCCGCGAACTCGGCATCCCGTACGAGCCGGTGCGCTGGCGGACCGACAACCCCGACTCGATCACGGACAAGAACGCCCGGATCATCGAGCTGATCGCGGCCTACCGCAATCGCGGTCACCTGATGGCCGACATCGATCCGCTGCGCCTGGACAAGACCCGCTTCCGCAGCCACCCCGACCTCGACGTGCTGACCCACGGCCTGACGCTGTGGGACCTCGACCGCGAATTCAAGGTCGACGGGTTCGCCGGCAAGCAGTACATGAAGCTGCGCGACGTGCTGTCGGTGCTGCGCGACGCGTACTGCCGCCACATCGGTGTCGAGTACACCCACATCCTCGAGCCCGAGCAGCAGAAGTGGCTGCAGGAGCGCATCGAGATCAAGCACGACAAGCCGACCGTCGCCGAGCAGAAGTACATCCTGTCCAAGCTCAATGCGGCCGAGGCGTTCGAAACCTTCCTGCAGACCAAATATGTTGGGCAGAAGCGCTTCTCGCTGGAGGGCGCCGAGACCGTCATTCCGATGATGGACGCCGCGATCGACCAGGCCGCCGAGCATGGCCTCGACGAGGTGGTCATCGGTATGCCGCACCGCGGCCGGCTCAACGTGCTGGCCAACATCGTCGGCAAGCCGTACAGCCAGATCTTCACCGAGTTCGAGGGCAACCTGAACCCGTCGCAGGCGCACGGCTCCGGTGACGTGAAGTACCACCTCGGCGCGTCCGGCAACTACATCCAGATGTTCGGCGACAACGATATTCAGGTGTCGCTCACCGCCAACCCGTCACATCTCGAGGCGGTCGACCCGGTGCTCGAGGGTCTGGTGCGGGCCAAGCAGGATCTGCTGGACGGCAGCAGGGACGCCGACGTCTCCGGCGAGTACCCCGTCGTCCCGCTGATGCTGCACGGCGACGCGGCGTTCGCCGGCCAGGGCGTGGTCGCCGAGACGCTGAACCTCGCCCTGCTCGACGGTTACACGACCGGCGGCACCGTCCACATCGTGGTCAACAACCAGATCGGGTTCACCACGGCGCCAACGGATTCGCGGTCCAGCGAGTACTGCACGGACGTCGCCAAGATGATCGGCGCGCCGATCTTCCACGTCAACGGCGATGACCCGGAGGCCTGCGCCTGGGTGGCGCGGCTGGCAGTGGACTTCCGCCAGGCGTTCAAGAAGGACGTCGTCATCGACATGCTGTGCTACCGCCGCCGCGGACACAACGAAGGCGATGACCCGTCGATGACCCAGCCGTACATGTACGACGTCATCGACACCAAGCGCGGCTCCCGCAAGGCCTACACCGAAGCCCTGATCGGCCGCGGCGACATCTCGATGAAAGAGGCCGAGGACGCCCTGCGCGACTACCAGGGTCAGCTGGAGCGGGTGTTCAACGAGGTTCGCGAACTGGAGAAGCACGCGGCCGAGCCCAGCGAGTCGGTCGAATCCGACCAGCAGATCCCGCAGCGGCTCGCGACCGCAGTGGACAAGTCGTTGCTGGCCCGCATCGGCGATGCCCATCTGGCCCTGCCGGACGGGTTCACCGTGCACCCGCGCGTCAAGCCGGTGCTGGAGAAGCGCCGCGAGATGGCCTACGAAGGCAAGGTCGACTGGGCGTTCGCCGAACTGCTGGCGCTCGGGTCGCTCATCTCGGAGGGCAAGCTGGTCCGGTTGAGCGGCCAGGACACCCAGCGCGGCACGTTCACCCAGCGTCACGCCGTGATCGTCGACCGCAAGACCGGCGAGGAGTTCACGCCGCTGCAGCTGCTGGCCACCAACTCCGACGGCACCCCGACCGGCGGCAAGTTGCTGGTCTACAACTCGGCGCTGTCGGAGTACGCCGCAGTGGGCTTCGAATACGGCTACTCGGTGGGCAACCCCGACGCAATGGTGTTGTGGGAGGCCCAGTTCGGCGACTTCGTCAACGGCGCGCAGTCGATCATCGACGAGTTCATCAGCTCCGGTGAGGCCAAGTGGGGCCAGCTCTCCGACGTCGTGCTGCTGCTGCCGCACGGCCACGAGGGACAGGGTCCCGACCACACCTCGGGCCGCATCGAGCGCTTCCTGCAGCTGTGGGCCGAGGGTTCGATGACCATCGCGGTGCCGTCGACCCCGGCGAACTACTTCCACCTGTTGCGCCGGCACGGCCTTGACGGCATCCAGCGTCCGCTGATCGTCTTCACCCCGAAGTCGATGCTGCGCAACAAGGCCGCCGTCAGCGACATCCGCGACTTCACCGAGAACAAGTTCCGCTCGGTGCTGGAGGAGTCCTCCTACACCGATGGTGAGGGCGACCGCGGCAAGGTCACCCGAGTCCTGCTGTGCAGCGGCAAGATCTACTACGACCTGGCGGCGCGCAAGGCCAAGGACAACCGTGAGGACGTCGCGATCGTCCGTCTCGAACAGCTCGCCCCGCTGCCGCGGCGCCGGCTGGCCGAGACACTGGACCGCTACCCGAACGTCACGGAGAAGTTCTGGGTACAGGAGGAGCCGGCCAACCAGGGTGCATGGCCGTCGCTGGGCCTGACCCTGCCCGAGGTGCTGCCGGACTACTTCAACCCGATCAAGCGGATCTCCCGGCGCGCGATGTCGGCTCCGTCCTCGGGGTCCTCGAAGGTGCATGCCGTCGAGCAGCAGGAGATCATCGACCTGGCATTCGGGTAACCCGCTCGGTCTGATCACCGAAATCAACGAAATGGTCGCTGCCGCACGCCGGTAGCGACCATTTCGTTGTTCCGGGGGTCCGGGCGCGCGCATTCGAATCACCGCGCGTACAACCCTGGGCCGCACCAGGGCCGGCGGCTACTCATCTAGGGTGACTATCGAAGCTGACCCGCTCGTAGGCGAGGCGCCGGCACCCACCGCTCCCAACACGGTGCGTACCGCGGTCCTGGCCAGCGTGCTCGGGACGACGATCGAGTGGTACGACTTCTTCCTGTACGCCACGGCCGCGAGCCTGGTGTTCAACCACACCTTCTTCCCGGACCAGAGCTCCTTCGTCGGCACGATGCTGGCATTCGCCACCTTCGCGGTCGGGTTCCTGGTCCGCCCCATCGGCGGATTCGTCTTCGGTCACATCGGCGACCGGATCGGCCGCAAGAAGACGCTCGCCCTGACCATGCTGTTGATGGGCGTGGCGACCGCGCTGATGGGTGTGCTGCCCACCGCGGCGCAGATCGGCGTGCTGGCACCGGTCCTGCTTCTGGTGCTGCGTGTGGTCCAGGGATTCGCCCTCGGCGGTGAGTGGGCCGGCGCGGTGCTGCTGGCTGTCGAGCACAGCCCTCGTCATCGCCGGGGATTGTTCGGCAGCATCCCGCAGGTCGGGCTGGCGCTGGGCCTGGCGCTGGGCACCGGGGTGTTCGTGCTGTTGCAGCTCTGGCTGTCGGCCGAGGCATTCCAGGCCTACGGGTGGCGGATCGCGTTCCTGTTCAGCGTCGTGTTGGTGATCTTCGGCGTCGTGGTGCGGTTCCGGGTGGCCGAGACCCCGGCGTTCGAGAAGCTGCGCGATGACGACGAACGCTCGGCGGTCCCAGTGAAGGAGATCTTCCGTCCCCCGACGCTGCGCTCGACCGTGCTGGGCCTGCTGTCACGCTGGGGCGAGGGCGCCGCGTTCAACACCTGGGGCGTGTTCACCATCTCGTACGCCACCGCGACCCTGCACCTGGGCAAGGTGCCCGTACTGGTCGTGGTGACCGCGGCGGCGCTGCTCATGGCGGTACTGCTGCCGGTCTCGGGTCTGCTGGCCGACCGGTTCAGCCCGAAGGCCGTCTACGCGTCGGGCATCGCCGCGTACGCCGTGGTGGTGTTCCCGGCGTTCGCATTGTTCGGCACCGGCAGCATCGTGGCGTACGCGGTGGGAATGTTGTTGGCGTTCGGCGTCATTCACGCCTGGTTCTACGGCGCGCAGGGCACGCTCTACGCGTCGCTGTTCCCGACCCGCACCCGCTACACGGGCTTGTCGACGGTGTATCAGCTCTCCGGTGTCTACGCCTCGGGCCTGACGCCGCTGATCCTCACGGCGCTGATCGCCGCGGGTGGCGGCGCACCGTGGCTGGCGTGCGGCTACCTGGTGGCCACCGCGGTCATCAGCGTCATCGCCACGCTGTTGCTGCGTCCCGAGCATTAGCGTCGTCAGCAGGGCTTAGCACGTCAATACCAGCGGGCCCGATTCGGTGATCGCCACGGTGTTCTCGGTGTGGGCGGTGCGGGAGCCGTCGGCCGATCGGATGGTCCAGCCGTCGCGGTCGTAGACGATGCGGTTGGTGCCCGCGGCGAGCCACGGCTCGAGCGCCAGGGTCATCCCGGCCCGCAACTTCATGCCACGGCCGGGCTTGCCCCGGTTGGGCACGTGCGGGTCCTCGTGCATGGTCCGGCCCAGACCGTGCCCACCGAATTCGAGGTTGACCGGGTAGCCGTAATCGGCCGCGACGGCGCCGATGGCGGCCGAGATGTCGCCGAGCCGGTTACCGGGCCGGGCCGCGGCGGTTCCGGCGGCCAGCGCCTCCTCGGTGGCCCGGACCAGGCGCACGTCGGCGGCTGCGGGGGTCCCGACGATCACGGTGCGGGCCGCGTCGGCGACCCAGCCGTCGATCGACACCGCGAAGTCCATGCTGAGCACGTCACCGTCACGCAGCCGGTAGTCGTGCGGAAGGCCGTGCAGCACAGCGTCGTTGACCGACAGGCAGATGACGTTGCGGAACGGCCCTCGGCCGAACGACGGGTCGTAGTCCCAATAGCAGGACTCCGCGCCGCGCCGTTTGACCATGTCGCGAGCGTGGTGTTCGAGGTCGAGCAGGTTGACTCCGATCGCGGCGAGCCCGCTCAGCTCGCCGAGCACCTCGGCCACGAACCGCCCGGTGACCCGCATCTTCTCGATCTCGGCCCCGGTCTTCAGCTCGATCATGTCCACATCCTCCTCGGTATTTAAATACCAACACTAGCGGTATACAAATACCGGCGCTACCGTGGTGCCGTGGTCCGCACCCCGCTCACACCCGCACAGATCGCGGCCGGCCGACGGCTCGGCGAGACCCTGCGGGCGGCCCGGGGCACGCGCTCACTCGACGAGGTGGCCCAGCACGCCGGCATCTCCCCGGAGACGCTGCGCAAGATCGAGACGGGACGGTTGCCCTCCCCCGCGTTCGGCACGGTCGTCGGACTGAGCACCGCTCTGGACGTCCCGCTGCAGGTCCTGGCCGATGTGTGGCAGGAAGCCGCCGCAGCGGAGGCCGCCATATGCGAGACCGCCGGTACCGCGTAGCCTCGTAACTCAACACGTGTCGGACTACGCGAGGGAGTGTTCTATGGAGGGCTTCGCCGGAAAGGTCGCCGTTGTCACCGGCGCCGGATCGGGCATCGGGCAGGCGCTGGCCATCGAGCTGGGACGTTCGGGCGCCAAACTGGCGATCAGCGACGTCGACACCGAGGGCCTGGCGGTCACCGAGGAACGCCTCAAGGCGATCGGCGCCGAGGTCAAGACCGACCGGCTCGACGTCACCGAGCGCGAGGCTTTCCTGCTCTACGCCGACGCGGTCAAGGAGCATTTCGGCAAGGTCAACCAGATCTACAACAACGCAGGCATCGCATTCAGCGGCGACGTCGAGGTCAGCCAATTCAAGGACATCGAACGGGTCATGGACGTCGACTACTGGGGCGTCGTCAACGGCACCAAGGCCTTCCTGCCGCACCTGATCGCCTCCGGCGACGGGCACGTCGTCAACGTCTCCAGCCTGTTCGGCATCTTCTCGGTTCCCGGCCAGGCCGCCTACAACTCGGCCAAGTTCGCGGTGCGCGGCTTCACCGAGGCACTGCGCCAGGAGATGGCCCTGGCCAAGCATCCCGTCAAGGTGACGTGTGTACACCCGGGCGGGATCAAGACCGCCATCGCGCGCAATGCCACCGTCGCCGAGGGACTGGATCAGAAGGCGCTCGCGGAGACCTTCGACCGGAAGCTGGCCAACACCACTCCGCAGCGCGCGGCCAAGATCATCCTCGAGGCGGTGCGCAAGGACAAGGCGCGCGTGCTCGTCGGTCCCGACGCCAAGATCCTCGACGTCATCGTGCGGATCACCGGCTCCGGATACCAGAAGCTGTTCGCCTCCGCGATGGGTCGCATGATCCCGCGCTGATCCCTCTGCCCCGCGAGCGACCGCTGAGGTACGCGATGTGCGGCGTGTCTGCGTACAGACACGGTCGCTCGCGGAGCGGGGTTAGTGGCCCAGCGGGTTGGCCTGGAGGAAGGCATCGGCCACCGCACCGGGATCCTTGCCCTCGGCGACCTGCCTGCGCATATCGGCCAGCGACCCCGTGTCGAGGACACCGGCGATCTCGTTGAGCGCCAGGATCTGGCGCTCGTCGAGCGTGTTGCGTCGATACAGCGGCACCACATTGTCACCACGGATCAGCGACGTCTTGTCGGCCAGCACGGTCAGGTCCGACGGGATGGCCGGATCGGCCGTCGTCGACCACGCCGCGTTGATCTTGCCGGCCCGCAGCGCCGCGAACAGACTCTTGTCATCGGGGAACACGAGCGCCTTGGGCAGCGTGCACGAGCCCACCACCGCAGGCACCCGCATCGCCTTCACCGCACCCGGCCGCGCCTGTGCACAGTTGCGGCGCAGCGCGCTCAGATCGGTTCCGCCCCACGCCGTGGCCGTGGCCTCGGTGACCACCAGAGCGGGCTTGTCCTGCGCCGACATGGTGTAGTCACCGGCCGCGACACCTTCGGGTAGCGCCGATACCAGGTCCCGGTAGACCTGCTCGTCCGCGCGGGCCGTCGCGTTCGGATTCAGCTCGGTCAGGAACCGGCCGGTGAACCCCGGCAGCACCGTCACCGATCCGGAATCCAGCACGCTGGGGACACCGTCGGTCTCGGTGACCGCGGCCGGCGTGCCGTAGTAGCGCAGCGCCGCCGCGTACAGATGGCCGAGCAGCGCCGACTCGGGCCCCTGCCCCGCCCCGACCGTGAGAACGGCCGGGGCCGAATTGGCCGCGCATCCCCCCAGCACCGGTGCCAGCAGCGTCAACATTGTCAACAGCGCCGACGCCAGGGTGCGGCGCATCAGTGAGCTCAGGACTCTGCGGGGTCAACCGCCGCTGCGACCGCGGCCGCAACCGCAGGGCCGACCCGCGGATCCAGCGCGCTGGGCACGATGTGGTCGACCGCCAGATCGTCGCCGACGACCGAGAAGATCGCCTCGGCAGCCGCCACCTTCATCTTCTCGGTGATGCGACGGGCACCGGCGTCCAGCGCACCGCGGAAGACCCCGGGGAAGGCCAGCACGTTGTTGATCTGGTTCGGGAAATCGCTGCGCCCGGTCGCCACGACCGCCGCGTACTTGCGGGCGGCGTCCGGGTGGATCTCGGGATCCGGGTTGGACAGCGCGAAGACGATGCCGTTGGGAGCCATCGTGGCGATGAACTCCTCGGGCACGACGCCGGCCGACACCCCGAGGAAGACGTCGGCGCCCTCGAGCGCCTCGGCCACACCGCCGGTGAGCTTGCGCGGGTTGGTGCGCCCGGCCAGCTCCGCCTTGAAGGCATTGAGGTTGTCACGGCCGGAATGCACGATGCCCTGCGAATCGAGCACGACGACGTCGGTGATGCCCTTGTTCAGCAGGATGTTGGCGCAGGCCACACCCGCTGCACCGGCGCCCGAGATGACCACGCGCAGTGAATGGATGTCCCGCTCGAGCACCTTGGTGGCGCCCAGCAGCGCGGCCAGCACCACGATCGCCGTGCCGTGCTGGTCGTCGTGCATCACCGGGCAGTCCAGCGCCTCGATGACCCGGCGCTCGATCTCGAAGCACCGCGGGGCCGAGATGTCCTCCAGGTTCACCGCGCCGAACGTCGGACGCAGCCGGATCAGGGTTTCGACGATCTCGTCGGGATCCTTGGTGTCGAGCACGATCGGGATCGAGTTCAGGCCGCCGAAGGACTTGAACAGCGCGCTCTTGCCCTCCATGACCGGCAGCGACGCCGCCGGGCCGATGTCGCCGAGGCCCAGCACCGCAGTACCGTCGCTGACCACCGCCACCAGGCGGTTGGCCCACGTGTACTTGGCCGCGAGGGTGTGATCAGTGGCGATCGCCCGGCTCACCTGGGCGACCCCGGGTGTGTACGCGATCGACAGCGCACGCTGAGTGTCCAGCGGCTCCTTCAACTCGACCGAGAGCTTTCCGCCTTCGTGATGATCGAAGATCTCGGCGTCTTCGATGACAACTTGCGGGGTGCGCTCCGCAGGCGAGCGCTCGGGCGAGGAGGCGACTGTACTTTCCGACACGGCGCAAGGGTACTTCAATGCCATTTCTCACAGGGCAGGGTTCCCCGCTGGTGAGCGTTACTTAACAGTAGGTACGCGTAGCATTCGTTGTGCTGATCAGGTTGCTGCACACCGCGCAGGAAGGTCGGAGTCCATGCCCTCATTCCGCGCTTTGCCACCGGCCTTGCGGTCGACCGCAAGGCCCCGGCCCGCGGAGCCCGATGCCAAGGCGATCCACGTCCCGGTGGCACGGGCCATGGTGGATTGCGGTGTGTACAGCGGTGGCGACCGGTTGCCCGGCAAATACACCCATGCCGCAGCGCTGAACAAGGTCCGCGAACTACAGGCAGCGGGGCAGAAGGCGTTCGTCTGGATCGGCCTGCACGAGCCCGACGAATTCCAGATGCAGTCGGTGGCGGACGTTTTCGGATTGCACGAGCTGGCCGTCGAGGACGCGGTACACGCACATCAGCGCCCCAAGCTGGAGCGCTATGACAAGACACTGTTCCTGGTGCTCAAAACCATCAACTATGTCGAGCACGAGTCGGTGGCACTGGCCCGCGAGATCGTCGAGACCGGCGAGATCATGATCTTCGTCGGACCGGACTTCGTGGTCACCGTCCGGCACGGCGAGCACGGCGGACTGGCCGGCGTGCGGAAGCGGCTCGAATCCTCGCCGGCCATCCTCAAACTCGGACCGTTCGCGGTCATGCACGCGATCGCCGACCACGTGGTGGACAGCTACCTCGACGTGACCGATCTGATGGAAACCGACATCGACGCGATGGAGGAGGACATCTTCTCCCCCGGCACGCACACCAACATCGAGTGTATTTACCTGCTCAAGCGGGAGGTCGTCGAAATGCGCCGGGCGGTGGCGCCGTTGACCCTCGCGCTGGCACGGTTGCTGACCGACCACAACGACCTGATCTCGGTCGAGGTGCGCCGGTACATGCGCGACGTGCACGACCACAATGTGCAGGCCTCCGATCGCGTCACGAGCTACGACGAGATGCTCAGCTCACTGGTGCAGGCCGCGCTCGGCAAGGTCGCCATGCAGCAGAACGTGGACATGCGCAAGATCTCGGCGTGGGTGGCGATCGCCGCGGTACCGACCGCAATGGCCGGGATTTACGGGATGAACTTCGAGCACATGCCGGAGTTGCAGTGGACGTGGGGCTATCCCGCCGTGCTGCTGACGATGGCCACCATCTGCTTCGTGCTGTACCGCACGTTCCGCCACAACGACTGGCTCTAGCCGGAATCAGCTTGGGCTGGCGGCCCTTCGGGTCGGGTCGAGCACGTCGACCCCGTCGGTCTGCCATGCCTCGCGCATCGCATCCGCACCCTTGAGCCGCACCCAGGCCGCCTCGGTGGCGGTGATCGGCGTGGCCGAGAGCACCGTCACCGGAGACAGCGGGTCGGTCAGGACTACCTCGCCGATATCGCTGGGGCCCAGCAGGAATGCACTGAACGGTGCGGAGTCGAACAACTGCGTCTCCAGGTCGATGAGTGCGTCGGCCTCCAGCACCAGGCCCTCCACGGCGGGCACGGCAGCCAGGACGGCCAGCGACCGGGCCAGCCCGCCCGGGGTCGGGCCCCGCAGCGACAGCACCACCTCGGCCCGCGGACCATGGATCGGGTCGGAGACCAGTTCGGTCGGATCGAACATCGGGTGACGCGAACACCCCAGAGTCACATAGTGATACAGATCCAGCCCGGAACCGTCGGCACCGCCGGCCCGCAGGTCGGGCCCGAACCGCAGCACGTCGATGCGCTCGGTGCCCAGGAAGGTGACGCTGGCGCTGACAGGTTCGGCAGTGATGCCCGCCGCGCCGAAGTACTCGACCACATGGGCGCGAACCGCAGCCAGGACGTCGATCACTCTTCTGTCGGTTCTCCGGCCGCTTCGGCCGACTCGGCTGGCTCAGCGGCCTCGGCTGGCTCAGCGGCCTCGGCTTCCTCGGATTCCTCGGCTTCTTCGGCTTCGTCGGCCTCGGGCTCCTCGGCCGCCACCGGTTCGGTGCGGGTCAGGTTCGCCCCGGTTTCGGCGTCGAAGATCACCAGCTTGGATGTGTCGAACGCCAGCTGGATCTGCTGGCCGTTGGCCACCGTCGATTCTGCCGACACCCGAGCCACGAACTCGTTGACGCCGCCCCCGGAATCGGCGGCCAGCTCGGCCAGCTGCGCCGCCTCGGCACCGGCACCGTCGATGGTGAAGTGCACGTACTTGTCCGCACCGAGCGACTCGACGATGTCGGCATGCACCGGGAAGCTCAGCGCCCGGATCCGCGCGTACCCGTCGAGCAGCGACGCGTCCTCCAGGTGCTCGGGTCGGATTCCGACGATGATGTTGTCGGGCTTGGGCTGACGCGCCAGCAGATCGTGCACCTGCGGGGTCAGGGTGACGTCGCCGAACGGCAGCCGCACCCCGACATCGGTGAACGTGGCCGGGAAGAAGTTCATCGCAGGAGATCCAATGAAGCCGGCCACGAACAGGTTCGCCGGGTTGTTGTACAGCTCGTCGGGCGTGCCGATCTGCTGGATCTCACCGGCCAGCAACACCACAACCCGATCACCGAGGGTCATCGCCTCGGTCTGATCGTGTGTCACGTAGACGGTCGTGGTGCCCAGCCGGCTCTGCAGGCGGGCGATCTCGGCGCGCATCTGCACGCGCAGCTTGGCGTCCAGGTTGCTCAGCGGCTCGTCCATCAGAAATGCCTTGGGGCGCCGCACGATTGCCCGGCCCATCGCCACCCGCTGGCGCTGCCCGCCGGACAGCTGGGCCGGCTTGCGGTCGAGCAGTTCGGTCAGGTCGAGGATCTTGGCGGTCTCCTCGACCTTGGCCGCGATCTCGTCCTTCTTGAGCTTGGCCAGGGTCAGCGGGAACGCGATGTTCTGGCGCACCGTCATGTGCGGGTAGAGCGCGTAGGACTGGAACACCATCGCGATGTCGCGGTCCTTGGGCGCCTTCTCGTTGACCCGCTCCCCGCCGATGCGCAGCTCACCCGACGAGATGTCTTCAAGCCCGGCAATCATGTTCAGGGTGGTGGACTTACCGCAGCCCGACGGTCCCACCAGGATGATGAACTCGCCGTCGGCGATGGTCATCGAGAACTGCTTGACGGCTTCCCTGGTGCCGCCTGCGCCGTCCGGGTAGCTCTTGGTGACCCGGTCCAACACGATTTCGGCCATCCAATTACCCCTTTACCGCACCGGATGTCAGGCCAGCGACGATGCGCCGCTGGAAAATGAGAACAAAGATGATGATCGGGATGGTGATGACCATCGCGCCCGCCGCGATCGACCCGGTCGGCTCCTCGAACTGCGAACTGCCGGTGAAATTCGCGATCGCCACGGGCGCGGTGATCGCCCGCTGCGTCGCGGTCAGCGACAGCGCCAGCAGCAGGTCGTTCCACGCGAAGATGAAGACCAGGATGGCCGCGGTGACGATGCCCGGAGCGGCCAGCGGTGCGATCACCTTGCGGAAGGCCTGCGCCGGGGTGGCGCCGTCCATCTTGGCGGCCTTCTCCAGATCCCATGGGATCTCGCGGAAGAACGCCGAGAGCGTGTAGATCGCCAGCGGCAGCGCGAAGGTGATGTAGGGAATGATCAGGCCGGGCCAGGTGTCGAACAACCCGATGCTCCGCCACAGGTTGAAGATCGGTGTCACCAGCGAGATCTGGGGGAACATCGCGATCAAAAGGGCGACACCCACCAACAGCTTCTTGCCGGGGAACTCCAGCCGTGCGACGGCGTAGGCGGCCATGCCGCCGATCACCACGGCGATGACCGTGGTGATCAGGCCGATACCGATCGAGTTGATCAGCGCCGAGGTGAAGATGTTCCCGGTGAAGATGCCCTTGTAGTTGTCGAACGTGATCTGCGACGGAATCAGCTTGCCGTCCTTGACACTTGACGTCGGCTTCAACGACAGCGACAGGATCCACAACACCGGGATCAGCGCGTAGAGCACCACCAGGATGTTCACGACCGTCCACCCGGTCGCGCGCCGCGCACCCACTCGCTCGGTCATCGTCCTCCGCTCTTCGCGCAAGCGCTCATCGGTGCCCCTCCGCGTCCGCACCGGGCGCCGACGCACCGAAGATCTTGATGAAGACGAACGCGATGATCGCCACCGACAGGAAGATCAACACGCTGATGGCCGAACCCAATCCGAGATTGAAGGCCTTGAACAGGTTGTCATAGCCGAGGATCGACACCGATCCGGTGTTGTTGGCGCCCCCGGTCAGCACATAGATGTTGTCGAAGATCCGGAACGCGTCGAGGGTGCGGAACAGCAGCGCGACCAGGATGGCCGGTTTGATCAGCGGCAGAATGACTCTCACCAGCCGCGTCCAGGCTCCGGCCCCGTCGACCTCGGCCGCGTTGAGCAGATCCTGCGGCACCAGCGCCAGGCCCGCCAGCAGCAGCAGCGCCATGAACGGCGTGGTCTTCCAGACCTCGGCGAGCACGATGATGGCCAATGACGGCAACTGTTCGGTCAGCGGGGCGCTGCCGTCGGGCAGCAGGTTGGCCAGGTAACCGGTGCCCGGTGTCCAGGCGTAGTACCAGCTGTAGGAGGCGGCCACCGTCACGATCCCATAGGGAATCAGCACCGCGGTGCGGACCACGCCCTTACCGAAGATGGTGCGGTGCATGACCAGTGCCAGAGCCATGCCGAGCACGAACTCGATCGTCACCGAGACGACGGTGATCGCCAGCGTCACCACGAATGCCGTCCACCAGTAGCGGTCGGTGAGGATGGTCTGGTAGTTGGCGAACCCGACGAAGGCCGTGTCGTCCGGGGCGGCCAGGTTGTAGCGCTGCAGGCTCAGCCACACCGCGTAGCCGATCGGGTAGGCGGTCACCGCGATCATCAGAATCACCGCGGGTGCGATCAGTCCGAACGCCAACTTGCGTTCGGAGGTGCGGTTGCCGCTTTTCGTGGTGCTCACGGGATCAACCCTTTGCCGTCGATGGCCTTCTGCACCTGTTCGGTCAGCTCATCGGCGGTGTGCTCCGGATCGATGTCGGTGATCGGGGCCAGGGCGGCCGAAATGCGGGTGGACACAGCCTGATACACCGGCGTCGCGGGCCGTACCGCGGCATTGGTCAGCTGCTCGCGGATGATCGCGTACTGCGGATACTTGGTCTGGAATGCCGGATCGTCGTAGAGCGACTCGCGCACCGCGGGCAACCCGCCCTCGACCGAGGTGTAGCGCTGGTTCTCGACGTTGCGCAGGCAGCGGATGGCTTCGAACGCCTCGGCCTTGTGCCTGCTGGTCTTGGCCACCGCGAGGTTCAACCCGCCGAGGGTCACCTTGGCCGGCTCCCCGTCACGCACGCCCGGATAGTTTGCGAACCCGAACACGTCTTTGCTCGCCTCGTACGCCGACTGGAACTGCTCGTCGGTCGGCGAGAAGGTGCCGAGATCGTTGATGGCCCCGGCGAGATCGGCACGTTCGTTCAGCGGCAGGAAGTTCACCCCGCCCTTGACAGCGTTCTCCAGCAGCGAGGGCAGCACGAATGGCCAGTTGACCTCGAGTGCGGCCTTGCCCTGCTCGAGCGCGAGTCGGGCGGTCCCCTCGTCGGTCTGGGTCACCGACGGGTCCGCGCCGGGCGCGGTGGCAACCGACTTGATGATCTGCAGCGCCTTGACCGTCGCCGCGCGATGCTCCGGGGTATCGGTCAGGGTGACCGTCTTGCCGTCATCGGAGAGCACCTGGCCGCCCGCGCTGGCCAGCAGCGTGTTGAACCACACCACCAGGCCCTCGTACTGCTTGGCCTGTACCGCAATCCAACTGGGCTTGCCCGCCGCGTGCAGACGGTTCGCCTCGGAGACCATGCCGTCCCAGGTGGCCGGCGGCTCATCCATCAAATCGGCTCGATACCAAAGCAATTGGGTGTTGGTGGTGATCGGCGATGCGTACAGCTTGCCTTGCCAGCGCGCCGTCTCCAACGGTCCGGGCAGGGTGTTCGACTCCGCATCGGACTCGGCCTCACCCGCCGGATCCTCCGACAGCGGGACGGCCCAGCCGGCCTCGGCGAACTCGGCGGTCCAGACCACGTCGAGCGCCATGATGTCGAGGGTCTTGTCGTTACCGGTGAGGCGCCGGGCCAGCTGCAACCGTTGGTCGTCAGCGCCTTTCGGCAAACTCACCTGTTTGATGGTGAAACGGTCGCCGAGTTCGGTGTTGCAGCGCTCGGCCACGGCGGTGAAAGTCGCCATCTCGTTGGCCGGGGTGTAGTAGTTGATGACGATCCCGTCGTCGCCCTTACCACAAGCCGACACCACCGAGGCCGTCGCCAACGCGGCCACTGCCGCAGCACATAGCCGCCGAGCGCGCACCGCTGTGCCTCCGTCCGAGTAATCTGTCGCCGCCGGAGCGGCTCCCGCGCGCAAACCGTAGAGCTCTGCCCGCGTATGTGCAACAGTTTGGGCGTGCCGCGTCACAATCGTGACCTGCGCACCTTTGCCACCGCGTCCGGCCCGCCGCCGGGCCGCGGGTCAGATCGTCAAGCGCGCCAGCAGGTCCCGGCCCTGTTCGGCACTCTGAGGATCGCACAAGACGTCGTAGCGGCCCGCGACCAGCTGCATCGTCGAACTGAAATCTCTTGTGCCGCGAGCCATCGCATACGGGATGGCCGAGGTGATCAAGCCGAAGAAGACACCGGCGATCAGGCCGGTGAGCAGCGCGCTCCACGGGTTGGGGCTGAAAAAGCCGAGGATCAGGCCGATGAACAGGCCGAGCCAGGCTCCCGACAACACACCGCCGCCGAGCACCTTGGGCCAGCTCAGCCGCCCCGTGACCCGCTCAACCTGCATCAGGTCCACCCCGACGATGGTCACCTGCTGCACCGGGAACTGTTGGTCGGACAGGTAGTCGACGGCACGCTGGGCCTCCGCGTACGTCGGATAGGAACCGATCGGCCAGCCTTTGGGCGGCGTCGGCAACGCACCGCGTGCCGCGGGCGCGGCACCCGGTGTCTGACCGGACTGAAATGGGCTCGTCATGTCGAACTTCACTCTCCTCCGCACCGCCCCCTCGGCGGCTGCTCTCGTTACAGCAACGCCCTCACACCGGATTTGGTGCCGGCGTCACGCGCCCGGGGCGTCGGTGTCCGTGCGCTAGGTTGATCAGCATGACAAACGCGGACGGCAACGCGGGCGAAACGCCGCCATCCGACCCCGGCTCGCAGCCGTCCGAACCGTTGTCCAGCGGCTACGAAGCACCTTCCATCGAGCATTCCCAGGATCTGCCGCATTCCGCCCAGGCGCAACCGTCATACGAGTTCGGGCCGCCCGGCTACGAGGTCAACCCGCCGTATCCGCCCGCGATCGACTATCCCGCGGACATCCCGCCCGACTACCCGCCGCCGGCCGGTTACCCGCCGCCGTTCCCGTACGGCTCGGGCTATCCGCCGCCCTATCCCCCGCCGGGTTACGGTGCGCCGGGATATCCCGGTGTCCCCGGATACCCCGGTGGCTATGGCATGTCGCCGTACAACACCACCAACACGGTGGCCATCGGGGCGCTCGTGGCCTCGATCATGTCGCTGCCCCTGTTCGCGATGTGCGCGATCGGTCTGCTCGCCGCGCTGGTCGGAATCGGGCTCGGGATCACCGCCCTCAACCAGATCAAGAAGACCGGACAATCGGGCCGGGGCCTGGCGATCGCGGGCATCATCATCGGCGCACTGGGCACCCTCCTCAACGGAGGATGGATCCTGCTCTTCGTGATCGGTGTGCTCTCCGCATAGCGGACCGCACCGAATTACGGTGCGGCACTGCACGACCCGGGTCAGCTCGGCGGCCGGAAGGGTTCAGCCAGCCGACTCATCCCCGCCGCACGGCCCTTGCCCGCGATCACCAGCGCCATCTTGCGGCTGGCCTCGTCGATCATCTCGTCGCCCAGCATCACCGCTCCCCTGGCCCCACCGGCCTGCGAGGTGTGCCATTCGTAGGCGTCCAGGATCAGTTCGGCGTGGTCGTAGTCGGCCTGGCGTGGGCTGAAGATCTCGTTGCCCGCCTCGATCTGGTCCGGATGCAGGACCCATTTGCCGTCGTAGCCCAGCGCGGCTGAACGGCCGGCCACCCGGCGGAACCCGTCGACGTCGCGCACCTTCACATACGGCCCGTCGATCGCGTTGATACCGCGGTTGCGCGCCGCGATCAGGATGCGCATCAGCACGTGGTGGTGGGCGTCGCCGATGTCGTAGCCGTCGGGCTGCCCGCCGACCTCAAGGGTGCGCATGTTGAGGCTGGCCGCCATGTCCCCGGGGCCGAGAACCAGCGCCTGCACGCGTGGGGCTGCCGCGATCGCGTCGATGTTGGTCAACCCCTGGGCGTTCTCGATCTGTGCCTCGATGCCGATCCGGCCGGGCTCCAGGCCGTGCGTGGCCTCCAGCTGACTGAGCAGCAGATCGAGCGCCTGGACGTGCGCCACCTCGGTCACCTTGGGCAGCACGATCAGGTCCAAGTTGGTGCCGGCGGCCGCAACCCCGGTGACCACCTCGATCACGTCGGCGTAGGTCCACGGTGTGGTCCAGTCGTTGACCCGCACCCCGCGCAGCTGTCCGGCCCAGCCGTCGTCGGCCAGCGCCTCCGTCACCTGCGCACGAGCCGATTCCTTGGCCTCGGGCGCAACCGCGTCCTCCAGGTCGAGGAACACCTCGTCAGCGGGCAGGCTTCTGGCCTTCTCGATCATCTTCAGGCTGCTTCCCGGAACCGAGAGGCACGTTCTACGGGGTCGATACGTGTTCTCCACGACCACAGTCTCTACCCTTTAATTCATGGCGGCGGTGAACAGGGTCTACGCGGCCCGGCTAGCGGGGATGGTGGTGCTGGGCCCCGACGGGGAGTCCATCGGCCGTGTCCGCGATGTGGTGATCAGCATCAGCATCGTCCGCCAGCAGCCGCGGGTTCTCGGCCTGGTGGTCGAATTGCTCACCCGTCGAAGAATTTTCGTTCCGATCCTGAGGGTGACCGCGATCGAGCCCGGTTCGGTGACCCTGGCCACCGGCAGTGTGTCGCTCCGCCGCTTCGCCCAACGCCCCGGCGAGGTCCTGGTGCTGGGCCAGGTGCTGGAGACCCGCGTGCGGGTCGACGATCCGGATCTGGAACAGCTTGCCGGAATCGACGTCGTGGTAGTCGATCTGGGCATCGAACAGACCCGCACCCGGGACTGGGTGGTGACCCGGGTGGCGGTGCGTCCACAGCGACGTCTGGGGCGGCGCAGCAACATCCACGTCGTCGAGTGGCAGAACGTGCACGGGCTGACCCCGTCGGGCCTCGCGATGCCCGACCAGGGCGTGGCCTCGCTGCTCGAGCAGTTCGAGGGCCAGCGCCCGGTCGAGGTGGCCGAGGCCCTGCGCGAGCTACCGGTGAAACGGCGCTACGAGTTGTTCCGGGCCTTCGATGATGAGCGGCTCGCCGACGTGCTGCAGGAGTTACCCGAGGACGAGCAGGCCGCGGTGCTGCGCCAGCTGAACACCGAGCGCGCCGCCGACGTGCTGGAGGCGATGGACCCCGACGACGCCGCCGACGTGCTGGGCTCCATGACGCCGGCCGACGCCGAGACACTGCTGCGGAAGATGGACCCCGAGGATTCCGAGGACGTGCGACGGCTGCTGTCCCACTCGCCCGACACCGCGGGCGGCTTGATGACCAGCGAACCGGTGGTCCTCGCGCCTGACACCACCGTCGCCGAGGCGCTGGCGCAGGTGCGCGACCCGGACCTGACCCCCGCGCTGGCTTCGATGGCCTTCGTCACCCGGCCCCCCAGCGCCACCCCGACCGGTCAGTATCTGGGCTGCGTCCACCTGCAGCGGCTGCTGCGCGAGCCGCCCGCGGCCCTGGTGAGCGGCATCATCGACACCGACCTGCCCAGCCTGAGTCCGGCCGACTCGCTGGCCGCGGTGACGCGCTATTTCGCCGCGTACAACCTGGTGTGCGGGCCGGTGGTCGACGAAGAGAACCACCTGCTGGGGGCGGTATCGGTGGACGACGTGCTCGACCACATGCTGCCCGACGACTGGCGCGAGCGCGACGAGCCCGAGCTCCCGGTGGCCGGCTCATGAGCCGAACTTTCGAGCGAATGCTCGACGCGGAATGCGGTAACCGAGCCTGCGAGGGGGCCGCATGAGCGAATCGACAGCGCGTCAGCGGTTGGACACCCCCCGTGGCACGCGCGGTTTCGGCCTGCACGTCGACGTCGAGGCGGTCGGTCAGGTCGGGGAGTCCGTCGCCCGGTTCCTCGGCACCGGCCGGTACCTGGCGATCCAGACGATCATCGTGGTGGTCTGGATCGCACTGAACATCGGCGTCTTCGCGTTCCAGTGGGATCCGTACCCCTTCATCCTGCTCAACCTGGCCTTTTCGACCCAGGCCGCCTATGCCGCCCCGCTGATCCTGCTGGCCCAGAACCGCCAGGAGAACCGGGACCGGGTCTCACTCGAAGAGGACCGGCGCCGGGCCGAACGGACCAAGGCCGATACCGAGTACCTGGCCCGTGAGCTTGCATCGCTGCGACTGGCGGTGGGCGAGGTAGTGACGCGCGATTACCTGCGCCGCGAGTTGGAGGAACTGCGCGACCTGCTCGCCGAACTGGTCCCACCCGCCGATACCGACCGAGCCAATCCGAGCAAAGCCGATGTCAGCGAGCGCCGGTCCAAACGCGGTGGTTGATAACGCTGTCGACCATTGTCGTAACAACGGAAACCGGGACTATGTATGGTGACTTGGTTCACAACATGGCCAAAGCTGATTTAAGGACGGGTAAGTGCGCGTAGGGGGAGGAGCGGCTATCGCAACCGCTCGGCGCCGTATGAGCCAGCTCGTGCGCTCGCCCGCACTCGGCGTCGCCGTCCTGGCCCCCATCGTTCTGGTCGCCGGTGCCGGATCGGCCGCCCCGGGCCCCGAGGTGTCCAACGCCGCGGTCACCCCGCTGGCCGCCGTCGCGCCCCGGATCGACCGCTCCGGTCCCGCGGTGGTGGCAGCGACCAGGCCCCCGACGAACTTCCGCATCAAGTCGATGACGACGATATCGGCTCCCCCGCCCGCGTTCGTCGTCAATAGCCCTGGCGCCCTTGGGATTCCAGGAACATCGCTGAAGGCGTACCGCAATGCCGAGAGGATGATGGCCGCGGCCTACCCCGGCTGCGGCATCAGCTGGAACCTGCTGGCCGGTATCGGACGGATCGAGTCGGGGCACGCCAACGGCGGCGCCACCGATGCCCGCGGCACCGCCGTCCGCCCCATCTACGGCCCCGCCCTCGACGGCACCTTGCCCGGCAACGAGATCATCATCCAGAGCGCGCAGGCCGGACGGATCTCGTACGTACGGGCCATGGGGCCGATGCAGTTCCTGCCCGGAACCTGGGCCCGGTACGCCTCCGACGGCGACGGTGACGGCAAGGCCGATGTGCAGAACGTGTTCGACTCGGCGCTGGCCGCCGCCCGCTACCTGTGCAGCGGCGGGCTCAACCTGCGCGAACAGTCCCAGGTCATGACGGCCATCCTCCGGTACAACAACTCCGTGGCCTACGCCCGCAACGTGTTGGGCTGGGCCGCGGCGTATGCCACGGGCGTGGTGCCGGTCGACCTGCCCGAGATCACCGGGTCCATCCCCCCGATCGGCGATTCCCATCTGGACAATCCAGAGGGTCTCGGCCCGGGCCTGCCCGCCGATGCCACCGGGTTGCCCGCGGGTGATCCGCTGGCCCTGATTCCGCTGCTCAACCGCAATGAGACCGGCACGCAGAACGTTCCCGGTTTTGCGCCGGGGCAGGTGCTCGGCCCGTTGCCGGGCCCGGCGCAGGCCATCCCGTCGGAGACCCCGGCCGCCCCGCCCCCATGGGTCCCGCCGTGGGAGCAGCCGCGTCAGCCCGCATGCGTGGTCTTCTGCCTGGGTGAGCAGGCTCCTCCGCCGCCCGCTCCTGGACCGCAGCAGCTTCCCCCGCCCGCTCCTGGACCGCAGCAGCTGCCGCCGCCCGGACCCGGCCCCGGGCCCATTCCGGCACCGCAGCAGGCTCCGCCCCCGGGGCCTGCACCCGCCCCGATCGGCCCGCCGATCGAGGCCGCGCCTCCGGCTCCGGTATTGGGACCGGTACCTGGCCCTGCCCCCGGGCCTGCCCCGGGCCCGGCCTGACGCAGGCCTGAACCCGGTCCTGGATCCGGGGACGTGTGCCGCCGCCGTAGACTCGGCAGTGATGTCCGAATCTGCCACTGAGCTGCAATCCGCGGTTCGCGCCGCGCTGGCCAAGGTGATCGACCCCGAATTGCGGAGACCGATCACCGAACTCGGCATGGTCAAGAACATCTCGATCGAGGCCGACCACGGCGTCCACGTCGAGATCTACCTGACCACCGCGGCCTGTCCGAAGAAGAACGAGATCGCCGACCTGGTGAAGGCTGCCGCCACCGACGTTCCCGGCACCGGCGCTGTCAAGGTGAGCCTGGACGTGATGGACGACGAGCAGCGCGCCGAGTTGCGCAAGCTGCTGCGTGGCGATTCCCGCGAACCGGTGATCCCGTTCGCCCAGCCCAACTCCCTGACCCGGGTCTACGCAGTGGCCTCCGGCAAGGGTGGCGTCGGCAAGTCCAGCGTGACGGTCAACCTGGCCGCCGCGATGGCCGCCCGCGGCCTGTCGGTCGGCTTGCTGGACGCCGACATCTACGGCCATTCGGTGCCGCGCATGATGGGCACCGCCGACCGGCCCACCCAGGTCGACTCGATGATCCTGCCGCCGATCGCCCATGACGTGAAGGTCATCTCGATCGCCATGTTCACCCAGGGCAACACGCCTGTGGTGTGGCGCGGGCCGATGTTGCACCGGGCCCTTCAGCAGTTTCTTGCCGACGTGTACTGGGGCGATCTGGACGTGCTGCTGCTCGACCTGCCGCCTGGCACCGGCGATATCGCCATCTCGGTGGCCCAGCTGATCCCGGGTGCCGAGATCCTGGTGGTGACCACTCCGCAGATGGCTGCGGCCGAGGTGGCCGAGCGGGCCGGCGCGATCGCGTTGCAGACCCGTCAGCGCATCGCGGGCGTGGTCGAGAACATGTCAGGCCTGCAGATGCCCGACGGCACGGTCATGCAGCTGTTCGGCGAGGGCGGTGGCCGTCAGGTGGCCGACTCGCTGACCCGCTCCGTGGGCGCCGAGGTGCCGCTGCTGGGCCAGGTCCCGCTGGACCCGGCGCTGGTTGCGGCCGGTGACTCCGGTGTTCCGCTGGTGTTGTCGGCACCCGAGTCGGCTGCAGGCGCCGAGCTGCGCAAGATCGCAGAGGGATTGTCGGCCCGCAAGCGCGGCCTGGCCGGGATGTCGCTGGGTCTGGATACCGCTCGCCGCTAGGTGGCGTCGGGGTCGAACGTCGTTTCAGCCGGCTTGGCGGCCGGTTTGGTGAGCGGATCTGGCGCGGGCTGCCCGTTGACGGCATCCGCCGGGCGGTCGCCCGGCACCGACGGCTGGTCATTCTTGCGATCGTCGAAGGCACCGGTCAGGAACGAGTCGTCACCATCGAGCAGATGCTTGGTGATCGCGGCCCGCGGAGTCATGCCCCGGAGCTTCTGCAGATCGGCGAGGGGCTGCCGAAGGTCGTCGAACTCCGGGCCGAGGTCCTCGCGCAACTGGCTGGTGGCACCGCTGACGTAGTCACGTGCCTGACGCAGGGCACCCGATGTCCAGCGGATGGCACCGGGCAGGCGCTCGGGCCCCAGGATCACCAGACCGGCGATCACCAGGACCAGCATCTCTCCCCACCCGATGTTCGCGAACATCGTTACTGCGCTTTTTGATCGTCGCCGATCGGCGTGACCATGAATGTCATGGGCCGACCGTCGCGGAGCACCTCGATCGGGGCTTCCTGCCCGATCTTGAGCTGACGCACCGCGACCACCATCTCATCGGCGTCGGCGACCTTGCGGTCCCCGACCTTGACCACGACGTCGTTCTCCAGGATGCCTGCCTTGTCGGCCGGGCCACCGGCGTTGACGTTGCGGACCTGTGCGCCCGAGGCCACGCTGTTGCTCACTGTGACGGCGCTGAGCAACAACGTCGGATGCGCGACCTTGCCGTCCTTGATCAGGTTCTCGACGACCTGCTTGACCTCGTTGACGGGGATGGCGAAACCGAGGCCACTGGCGCTGTCCGACAAGGACTTTCCGGCCGTGTTGATCCCGATCACCTCGGAGGACATGTTGATCAGTGGGCCGCCGGAGTTGCCGTGGTTGATCGAGGCATCTGTCTGGAGCCCGTCGATCACGGTGTCGGTGTCGGAACCTTCACCCGAGAGCGGCACCGGCCGGTGCAGCGCGCTGATGATGCCGTGGGTGACCGTGCTGCGCAGCCCCAGCGGGGCGCCGGCCGCGATGACTTCCTCGCCGACACGCACCTTCTCGGAATCACCCATCCGCGCCACGACGAGGTTGTCGACGTTGTCGACCTTGAGCACGGCCAGGTCGGTCTTGGGGTCACGGCCGACCAGGTTGGCCGGTACTTCCTTGCCGTCGTTGAACACGACGGTGATCTGGTAGTCCGCCGGCTTGCTCGCGGCGTCGGAGATCACGTGGTTGTTGGTGACGATGTAGCCCTTGCCGTCGACGACGACGCCGGAGCCCTGCGAGCCCTCGGTCTTGCTCTTGGCCTCGATGGTCACCACCGAGTCCTCGACCGCCGAGGCGACCGTGGCGAACCGCCCGGCGTCCGGCGACGGGAGGTCTCCGGTCTCCAGCGTCACCTTGGAGGTGGTGAACGCCTGCACGGTGCCTGCTGTCTTCTGCCCGACCCAGCCGCCGATGAAAGCGATCAATCCGGCGACGATGAACAGGATGGCCAGCGACGGCCACGACACCCGGCCGCCGAAGAGCACCTCGCGGGCGCCCAGCTTGCCGATCGGGGCCGCCACGATCACCGGTGCGGCCGGTGCCTGCGCGGGCGTGCCCAGCGCAGGGATGGCGCCCGGATCGCGCCAGGGATCGTCGAAATCGTCGTCACCGGAGCTCTTCTCGTCCTCCAGCGCGCCGGCGTCGGTGGGGTGGCGCTGCAGTGAGTCGCCCGCGCCCCCGGGACGGCCGAAGGCCTCGGCGAGGACGGGATCGGGCGGTTGGTCTTTCGGGGCGTATTCGCCCTGGTCCTGGTACTTATCAGCACCCAGGAACGAGCCGTCGACACCGGCGGGCCGGCCGAATGTGCGCTGCGACAATTGGTCGACAGGTGGCCGATCGACAGGGCGCGGTTCCAGACGGCCGCTCTCGTCGGACTGGTCCTGGTTGGTCACCGGTGTATCACTCTCTGTCAGAGCGCCCGCCCCAGCCAGATAGGCCGACGCCGGTCACTGATCGCCTTGTGGTCAAGCCTACCGGCGCTTGCGCCGGCTCCGCGTCGGGTCATCAGCTAACTGAGGCTGTTCACCGACCTCGGCCGAAGGCTGTGGACTGTGGTGCGGTATCTGCGACAACAGGCCCAACAGGGAATTCGGAATGGCTATCGGACAGGAGTCCCGCAATGCGGCCCGGGCCTGGCCCTGGGCGTCGACCTCGGCCGCGCAATCCGGGCACAGCGACAGGTGATGCGCGGCGCGCAGATGAGCGCTCATCCGCAGCTCACCGTCGACGAAGGCCGCGATGGCTTCCGTCGAGAGATGTTCGGTGGAGCGGAACTGGCGAGGCGCGCCGACGGGCGCATCGCTCTGCGAGGCGAACTGCGCAGGCAACCAGGAGAATGCCCGACGGAACACATGTCCCGGGTCGACCATCGCCCAGCTCCTCTCGCCACGACCAAATGTCCTGACCCGAATGTAGCGCGACCGGGCGCGCTGAACACCAACCACCGCTAGGCGGATTTGGCGGTTTCCGGCGAGTTCTTCGCCAGGTACTCGCGCAACGCCTGCCGACCGCGGTGAATGCGGCTGCGCACGGTGCCGAGCTTCACGCCCAACGTGGCGCCGATTTCTTCGTAGGACAGACCCTCGATGTCACACAGGACCACCGCGGCGCGGAATTCCGGGGCCAGCGAGTCCAGGGCGGCCTGGAGATCGGCTCCCAGCCGCGAGTCGTGGTAGATCTGCTCGGGGTTCGGGTCATCGGCCGGCACCCGGTCGTAGTCCTCGGGCAGCGCTTCCATGCGGATGCGGCCACGGCGGCGGACCATGTCCAGGAACAGGTTGGTGGTGATGCGGTGCAACCACCCCTCGAAGGTTCCCGGCTGGTAGTTCTGCACCGAGCGGAACACCCGGATGAAGGTCTCCTGCGTCAGGTCCTCGGCATCGTGCTGGTTACCCGAGAGGCGATAGGCCAGACGGTAGACGCGGTCCGCGTGTTGGCGCACCAGTTCGTCCCATGACGGCATCGCGGCCTGGTCGCCGGTGGCGTCGAATACCGCCGTACCGGTCAGTTCATCGGACGGCTCGACCCATTCACCGGTGGTGAACTGCTCCAGATGTGCCATGGTCACCGGGGCGGCCTGGGCGGCCGGGTTCGAGGTAACAGCGTTCGCGCTCGTCGGATCCTCCTGATCACAGATTTCACTCATCCCAACACGACTGATCACTTCGTTATTCCGATTGCTGTCCTGGTTGTGCTGGGCAGTGCGCCAGCGGGCGCCGTGTTCCATGCGGATACCGTTCCTGATCCCGGTGAGGCAGAGGTATGAGCAATCTGAACTTTCCCTGAGAATGCCGACGATACGTCCGGTTACCTGCCCGAACCAGCGAATTTCCGGTGGTGATAACCGCCACCCACGGGCGTGTCGCGACAGCGCCCACGGGGTCTGGCCTACGCTGCGGGCATGGTCAGCTCCAACCCCGGTCGCGCCGAGGCGATCGTCACGCATGCCGAACGGTCGATCTCCGAGGACGAGATCGTCGCGGCTGCGCGTGAGCGGGCCGAAGAACTCGGCGCAGGTGCGGTCACTCCGGCCGTGGGAGCGCTGCTGAGCGTCCTCGCGCGGCTCACCGGGGGCCGGGCGGTGGTCGAGGTCGGCACCGGGGCCGGTGTGAGCGGGTTGTGGCTGTTGTCCGGCATGAGCGACGACGGCGTACTGACCACGATCGACGTCGAACCCGAGCATCAGCGCATCGCCAAGCAGGGTTTCACCGAGGCCGGCGTCGGCCCCGGACGGACCCGGCTGATCAGCGGGCGCGCCCAGGAGGTACTGACCCGCCTGGCCGACGCGTCCTACGACCTGGTGTTCATCGACGCCGAACCGATCGACCAGCCGCAGTTCGTGGCCGAAGGGGTGCGCCTGCTGCGTTCCGGCGGTGCGATCGTGCTGCACCGGGCCGCGCTGGGCGGCCGGGCCGGCGACGCCTCGGCCAACGACGCCGAGGTCAGCGCCGTGCGTGAAGCGGCCCGGCTCATCGCCGAGGACGAGCGTCTCACCCCGGTGCTGATCCCGTTGGGCGATGGCCTGCTGGCCGCCGCTCGCGACTGACTTTCCCCGCCCCTTCCGGCCTCACCCCTCGACTGCGGGGTGAGGCCGAATTTCTCTTCTTTACGGATTCCTGACGCGCCACCCCTTGACCGCGGACTGAACGCATGTTTAGCGTATTGAACATGCGTTCAGTCGATGATCGAACAGCGATGGCCCGGATCCGCGACGCCGCGATCGAGCAGTACGGGCAATACGGATTCAGCGTGGGGCTGCGCACCATCGCCGAGGCCGCCGGCGTCAGTGCCGCCCTCGTGATCCACCACTTCGGTTCCAAGGAAGGCCTGCGCAAGGCCTGCGATGCCCATGTGGCCGAGGTGGTGCGCGAGGCCAAGACGGAGTCCCTGCGGAGCAGTGACCCGGCGACCTGGCTGGCCCAGATGTCCGAGATCGAGTCCTATGCGCCGCTGATGGCCTACCTGGTCCGCAGCATGCAGTCCGGCAGTGATCTGGCGAAGACGTTCTGGCGCACCATGGTCGACAACGCCGAGGAATACCTGGAAGAGGGTGTTCGCACCGGGGTACTCAAACCCAGCCGCGACCCGCGGGCCCGGGCGCGGTTCATGGCGATATGCAGCGGCGGCGGGTTCCTGCTGTACCTGCAGATGCATGACGACCCAACGGATCTGCGCCGGGTTCTGCGCGACTACGGCGAGGACCTGATGCTGCCCGCCCTTGAGCTCTACACCGAGGGCCTCATGACCGACTCGACGATGTACGACGCGTTCCTGCACCAACGCGAACAAGGCATTCCGTTCAGTTCCGATCCCACGACCGATACCAAGGAGCCAGCGTGAAGAACTCCGTCGAAATCCGCGGACTGTCAAAATCTTTCGGACACACCAAGGCGCTCGACGGGTTGAACCTGACCGTCTCCCCCGGCGACGTCACCGGCTTTCTCGGACCCAACGGCGCGGGCAAGTCCACCACGATCCGGGTGCTGCTGGGCCTGCTGCGCGCCGACGGGGGCACCGTGCGACTCCTGGGCGGCGACCCGTGGCGCGACGCGGTCGCCCTGCACCGCCGCATCGCCTACGTTCCAGGCGATGTCACGTTGTGGCCCAACCTGACCGGGATGCAGGCGATCGACTTCCTGTGCCGGCTGCGCGGCAACGGCGTCGACACCCGGCGCCGCGACGAACTGATCGAGCGGTTCGAACTGGACCCGCACAAGAAGGCCCGCACCTACTCCAAGGGCAACCGGCAAAAGGTCGCGATCGTCGCGGCGTTCAGTTGTCATTCCGAGCTCTATATTCTCGACGAGCCCACCTCGGGGCTCGATCCGTTGATGGAAAAGGCATTTCAGCAATGCGTCGCCGAGGTAGCCGGTCACGGCGCCGCAGTCCTGCTGTCCAGCCACATCCTGGCCGAAGTCGAGAAGCTCTGCGACAACGTGACGATCATCCGATCCGGACGCACGGTGCGGTCCGGGACCCTGGCCGAATTGCGGCACCTGATGCGCACCAAGGTCATCGCACGCACCCGCTCCGACGGCCGGGCACTGCAGAACACGCCCTACGTTCACGACTTCACCAGTCACGACGGGGCGGTGAGCTTCTCGGTGGACCGCAACGACCTCGAGTTCGCCCTCGAGCACCTCACCGATCTGGGCATCGCGGATCTCACGGTCGCGCCGGCCTCCCTGGAGGACATGTTCCTGCGCGAGTACCAGGGGGCGACCCGATGACGGCAACCGCTGCGGCCCGGCCGTCGGCCCCGCCACGCACGGCCACCTCACCGTTCACCGGTACCGCGACGCTGTTGCGGCTGGCACTGCGCCGTGACCGGGTACGCCTCAGCGTGTGGCTGGGCGTACTGACGCTGATGATGGTGTACGCCCCCAACGCAATTCGGTTGGCCTACCCGGGTGAGGAGCAGAGACTGGCCAGGGTCAACCTGCTCAAGACGCCGGCCGGGATGATGCTCGGCGGCCCCATGTTCGGCGCCAATGAGACCGACCTCGGCGTGATGATGGCCAACGAGCTGACGCTCACGCTGACCATCGCGACCTCGATCCTGGCGATTCTCACCGTGATTCGTCATACCCGGGCCGAGGAGGAGAACGGCAGTGCCGAACTGGTGCTCTCCTCGGTGGTGGGTCGCTACGCCCGGACCGCCGCGGCCCTGATCCTGGTCGGCGGTCTCAACGCCGTTCTCGCGCTCACCATGACCTTGGCCATGGCCTCCACGGGCTTCGCAATCGTCGACACCGCTGCGATGTGCCTGGGCATCACCGGGGTGGCCATGGTCTTCGGTGCCGTCGCCGCGGTGACCGCACAGCTCTGGCGGCAGGCCCGCACGGCGTCGGGCGCGGCGATGGCGACGCTGGCTCTGGCCGCACTGGTCCGCGGGGCCGGTGACGTGATCGACAACTCGGGCAGCGTCCTGAGCTGGTTCTCCCCGATCGCCTGGGCACAGCAGATGCGGCCGTTCACCGACCTGCGCTGGTGGCCGTTCGGTTTGTTGGTCGTCCTGGCCGTCGCGTTGATGGCCGTGGCCGCGGTGCTGGAGCGTCGTCGCCAATACGACGCGGGCACCATCGCATCCGCGGGCGAGAAGCCCGACGCCCCCACCATCACCGGCCCGCTGCGGCTGCACCTCACGCTGCAACGGGGCCAGACGATCGGCTGGGCGGTCGGATTGTTCATGGCCGGGCTGGTATTCGGCTCTATGACGAAGGCGCTGCTGGACGCGGCCAAGACCAACGAGTTGATCGCCCGGCTGCTCTCCACGACCGGCAACGACGGCATCTACACGACCATGACCCAGTTCCTCGCCGCAGCTGCCACCGCCTACGTCGCATCGGCTGTGCTGCGGGTGTACACCGACGAGCAGAACGGGCTGGGCGAGCCGGTGCTGGCCGGGGCGGTGTCGCGCCGGCGCTGGCTGTTGGGCGCGGTCGCCTGCGCGCTGGCGGGAGCGGCGGTCCTGATGTTCTGCGCCGGGCTGGGCAACGGACTGGGCGCCGGACTGACGTTGGGAGAGCCGGGTACGGTCGCTCGCCTCACCCTGGCCGCGCTCGCCTATCTGCCCGCGCTCGCCGTGGTGGCCGCGATCGCGGCGCTGGCCGTGGCGCTGCGTGCGCCGTGGATCGCCTGGCTGGCAGTCACATTCGTGATCACCGCGTTGTACCTCGGAGCGCTGCTGCGCCTGCCGCGCTGGCTGATCGAGCTGTCCCCGGTGGGCCAGACCACCGTGCCGAGCCAGTTCCCCGCCATGGCGCTGGTGGTGATGCTCATCGCCGCAACGGCTTTGGCGGCCGTTGCGGGCTGGATCTATCGCAACCGCGACGCGGTGTGAACCCGAACAGGAGTCAGACGATGAAACTCGCACTTCAGACAATCGCATCGGGCGTGCTCGGCCTGGTGTTCTTCGCCGCCACGCTGTTCTGGCCGGCAGGCACGTTCCACTACTGGCAGGCCTGGGTTTTCATCGCCGTGTTCATGGCCACCACCGTGGTGCCGAGCATGTACCTGGCGGTCAGGGACCCCGCGGCCCTGCAACGGCGCCTGCACGGTGGGCCGACCGCGGAAACGCGCATCGTCCAGAAGATCGTCATCTGGGCGGTCACGGGCTCGGCCGTCGCGGCGTTCGTCCTCAGCGCCCTCGATCACCGGTTCGGCTGGTCCAGCGTGCCGACCGCGGTGGTCGTCCTCGGCAACGTCCTGGTCGCGGTCGGCCTCATCCTGGCGCAGACGGTGGTCTTCCAGAACAGCTTCGCCGGCGCCAGCATTCAGGTAGAGGACGAACAGCAACTCGTCTCGACGGGTCTCTACGGGCTGGTGCGTCACCCGATGTACTTCGGCGCGGTGTTGATGATGTTCGGCACACCGCTGGCGCTGGGGTCCTACTGGGCTCTGCTCGTGTCCATCGTCTCGATACCGGTGTTCGGGATACGGATCACCGACGAGGAGAAGATGCTGCGCGCCGAACTCGACGGCTACGACGAGTACGCCCAGAAGGTCCGCTACCGGCTGTTGCCCTACCTGTGGTGAGAGCAGCGATATGAAGGTCGGTCCGCAAGCCGTCGTGTCCTCCGTCATCGGCCTCGCGGTATTCGTGGCCCTGGTGTTCGCGCCGGCCGGGACGTTCGGCTACTGGCGGGGCTGGGCGTTCATCGCCGTGTTCTCCGCCTTCTCGTTGTTGCCGAGCATCTACCTCGCGCTGCACGATCCGGCGGCACTACGGCGCCGGATGCAGGCCGGGCCGACTGCCGAGACCCGGCCGGTGCAGAAGTTCGCGAGCGCGATGGCCTTCCTGTTGCTCGCGGTCATCATCGTGACGAGTGCACTGGACCACCGGTTTGGGTGGTCGGCCGTACCCGCGGTCGTGTCGGTGCTCGGAAATGTCTTGGTGGCGACCGGGCTTGGCGTCGCGATGCTCGTCGTCATCCAGAACAGCTATGCGGCCGCCAACGTCAGGGTGGAGGCCGGCCAGGCGGTGGTGTCCACCGGGCTGTACGGGCTCGTCCGGCATCCGATGTACACCGGCAACGTGATCATGATGGTCGGCGTACCGCTGGCCCTCGGCTCGTACTGGGCGCTGCTGCTCATCATCCCGGGGTTGGCGCTGCTGGCGGTGCGCATCGTCGACGAGGAGACGATGCTGCACACCGAACTCGACGGCTACGACGAATACACCAGGAAGGTCCGCTACCGGCTGGTGCCCTACGTCTGGTGAGCCACGATGCGGGCGGCGGCTTCGACGGCCGCCGCCCGGCGCGCAGCCAGGACAGCCGGATCATCGGTGGCCACGTCGGGATGCGGTAGGTGAGCCCAGGCCAGGCCGATCCCGAACAACATCGCGATCAGATCGCTCGGGTCCCAGGCCGGGTCGATGTGACCGTCGGCCTGGGCCGCTTCGATCGCGGCGACGGCTTGAGCATGCGCAGGCGGCCCGCCGGTCTCGGGTTCGTCGAGGCTGAACCCCTCGAGTTGGGCCCAGGTGATCATGCGCAGATGTTCGGGCCGCCGGCAGGCCAGGTCGTAGATCTCGCCGACGAATTCGGGGACCGCGTCCGGTCGCAGGGTGACCGACCGGAAGAACTCGGCCGCGTCGGCGGCGAACACCTCGCGGAACAGGGTTTCCTTGTCCCCGAAGTGTGCGTACAGCCGTTCCTTGCTGGCGTGCGCCGCACGGGCGATGCGGTCGACCCGGGCACCGGCCAAGCCGTACTGGGCGAACTCGGCCCGCGCTGCAGCCAGGATCTCATCACGCAGTTCCGTCGTGCTTCTCACAGGAACATTTTAACAGACGAACTAGTTCGTTCGGTAGGATCGGAGTCAACAGCGCCACGAGGAGCACAGTCCATGTCAGTCACCAAGATCGACGAGATCATGAACCAACCCAGCCACGTCCAAACCCTGCGCCGGGCGGTGGAAGCCGTCGCCGACGGCGTCGACCCGCTGGTCAATCTCTACCGGCCCTATGTGGACGGCCTGGAGAACCTGCCCCGCGACGGCCGATTCCTGTTGGTGGGCAACCACACCCAGTTCGGCACCGAGACCATGCTGATCCCGTACGTGGTGCGCCGCGAGATCGGGATGCGGGTACGCCCGCTCACCGACCGCCGCTTCGGTGACATGCCCCGGCCCGTCTCCGATCTCATGGCCGCCTGCGGGGCCGTCGTCGGGTCTCCCGAGGGGGCCGGCGAGCTGATGGAGCACGACGAACCCGTCATGGTCTTTCCCGGCGGCGGCCGCGAGATCGGCAAGTTCAAGGGCGAGCAGTACAAGCTGCGCTGGGAGGGCCGCGCCGGATTCGCACGCGTCGCCATCGAACACGGCTACCCCATCGTCCCCGTCGCGCTGGTCGGCGGCGACGACGTCTACGTGGGCGTGACGACCCGTGACCACTGGCTCGGCCGGCTCAGCCAGACGATCAGCGAGAAGCTGACCGGTCAGCGCGACATGGCCATGCCGCTGGTCCGCGGTATCGGCCCCACCCTGATCCCGCGTCCGCAGCGCATGTACCTACAGTTCGCCGAGCCGATCAGCACCGCCAAACCCGCGCGGGTCTCGGATACGAAATGGGTCGACACCGTCAAGCACCGCACCCAGGATTCGCTGGAACAGAGCCTCGACGACCTGCTGACCGTCCGCCGCGAGGACCCGTACCGCGAACTGAACCCACTGGCCTGGCGCAACGCGGCCCAGAGCGGATAACGGCGAACCGCCCGGACCCGGGCGGAGTTCGCCGCATACTGCAGTAATGGAACTGTTGACCGGCTTTGGCCTGGCCACTGCGGCGGGGCTCAACGCCTACATCCCGTTGCTGGCCCTGGGCCTGCTGTCACGCTTCACCCATCTGGTGTCACTGCCGGCGGGGTGGTCCTGGCTGGAGAACGGCTGGGTCATGGCGATCGTCGCGGTCCTGCTGATCGTCGAGGTGGTCGCCGACAAGATCCCCGCCCTCGACTCCATCAACGACACCATCCAGACCTTCGTCCGCCCGACCGCGGGCGGCATCGTGTTCGGGTCGGGCACCGCTTCGCAGACCGCCGCGGTGGCAGACCCAGGCGCCTTCGCCCAGTCCGGTCAGTGGATTCCGGTGGCGATCGGTGCGGTCACCGCGCTGGTGGTCTCGTTGACCAAGTCGACGGTGAGACCGGCCGCCAATGTCGCCACTGCCGGGGTCGCGGCACCCGTGCTGTCGACTGTCGAGGACGTCACGAGCGTCGGGCTGGTCTTCGTGGCGATCCTGCTGCCGATCCTGGTGCTCGTTGCGCTGCTCGCGCTGATCTGGGGCGCCTTCCGGCTATGGCGGTGGCGCAAGCGACGGGGAGTGGCCAAGATCGGCGCCAACGCACGCACGAATGCAGCCCCCCGGCCCGCCGCGGTAGACCCCTGGGAGTGAACCCGGACTGACGACGCGACGCGTCAGATCCAAACGCCCTTGCCGACGGCGACCACGCCGCCCGCGCTGATCGCGAACCTCTCCCGGTCCTTGTCGAGGTCGACGCCCACCATCTCGCCCGGACCGACCACCACGTTCTTGTCCAGGATCGCGTGGCGTACCACCGCGCCCCGGCCGATCCGCACACCCGGCATCAGCACGCTGCCCTCCACGATCGCGCCGTCGTCGATCGCCACGTTGGAGGACAACACCGAATTGCGCACCGAGGCAGCTGAAATGATGCTGCCCGCACCGACCACCGACTCCTGCGCCGAACCGCCGTTGACGAATTTGGCGGGCGCCAGGTTCTCCGACTCTCCGCGTATCGGCCAGCGCTTGTTGTAAAGGTTGAACACCGGGTGCACCGACACCAGATCCATGTGCGCGTCGTAGAACGCATCCAGGGTTCCCACGTCGCGCCAGTAGCCGTGGTCGCGTTCGGTGGCCCCGGGCACCTCGTTGTTGTTGAAGTCGTAGACCGCCGCCATTCCGTCGGACACCAGCCGGGGAATGATGTCGCCGCCCATGTCGTGGTCGGAATGGTCGTCGTCGGCGTCGGCACGGATCGCGTCGATCAGCACCTTGGTGGTGAAGATGTAGTTGCCCATCGACACGAAGGTCTGCTCGGGGTCGTCGGGCGTACCCGGTGGATCCGCGGGCTTTTCGACGAATTCCCTGATGCGCCCGGAATCGTCGGCGTCGATGCAGCCGAAGGCACTGGCCTCGGCGCGCGGCACCCGGATCCCGGCCACAGTGGCCCCGGCCCCGCTGTCGATGTGGAACCGCAGCATCTGCTCGGGATCCATGCGGTACACGTGGTCGGCTCCGAAGATGATGATGTAGTCCGGATCTTCGTCGTAGATCAGGTTGAGCGACTGGTAGATCGCATCCGCCGATCCGGTGTACCAGCGCGGGCCGAGCCGCTGCTGGGCCGGCACGGGGGTGATGTACTCACCGGCCAGGCCCGAGAGCCGCCAGTTCTGCGAGATGTGACGGTCCAGTGAATGCGACTTGTATTGCGTCAGAACGCAGATCCGTAGGTATCGGGCGTTCACCAGGTTCGACAACACGAAGTCGATCAGCCGGTAGGCACCGCCGAAGGGAACTGCCGGCTTGGCGCGATCGGCTGTCAACGGATACAGCCGTTTGCCCTCTCCCCCGGCCAGAACTATGCCCAGCACATGTGGCAACTCCCTCATGGGTCCAAACCTATCCGCCAACCAGCAACGCGGCCAGCCAATGGCAACAGAAGTGTCCGGCGTGTAGCTGGACCCACCGCGACCTACTACCGTCTCGGATATGCGGGTGGCCATGATGACTCGGGAATATCCACCCGAGGTGTACGGCGGTGCCGGAGTGCACGTGACCGAACTCGTCGCGCAGTTGCGTCAACTGTGCGATGTCGACGTCCACTGCATGGGGGCCCCGCGCGACGGGGCCTACGTGGCGCAGCCCGATCCCGCGCTGCGCGGCGCCAACGCGGCGTTGTCGACGCTGTCCGCGGACCTCAACATGGTCAACTCCGCGGCGGCGGCCACGGTGGTGCACTCGCACACCTGGTATGCCGGGATGGCCGGGCACCTGACCGGGCTGCTCTACGGCATCCCCCATGTGCTGACCGCGCACTCACTCGAGCCGCTGCGCCCGTGGAAGGCCGAGCAACTCGGCGGAGGCTACCGGGTGTCGTCATGGGTGGAGCGCACCGCGATCGAGGCCGCCGACGCGGTGATCGCGGTGAGCTCCGGTATGCGCGACGACGTGCTGCGGACCTATCCGGCGCTGGACCCCGGCCGGGTGCACGTGGTGCGCAACGGGATCGACACCGACGTCTGGTACCCGACTCCGCCGGCCGACACCGACTCGGTGCTCGCCGAGCTCGGGGTCGATCTGAGCCGCCCGATCGTGGCATTCGTCGGGCGCATCACCCGCCAGAAGGGGGTGGCTCACCTGGTGGCCGCGGCCCACCGGTTCAGCCCCGAGGTGCAGTTGGTGTTGTGCGCGGGCGCCCCCGACACCCCCGAGATCGCCGCCGAGGTGTCCTCGGCGGTGGCCGAGCTGGCGCGGGCCCGCTCCGGGGTGTTCTGGGTTCGCGAAATGCTGCCGATCAACAAGATTCGGGAAATACTCTCCGCTGCAACAGTTTTCGTATGTCCGTCGGTGTACGAGCCGTTGGGCATCGTGAACCTGGAAGCGATGGCGTGTTCGACGGCGGTGGTCGCCTCCGACGTCGGCGGTATCCCCGAGGTCGTCGCCGACCACCAGACCGGGCTGCTCGTGCACTACGACGCCACGGACCCGCGCTTCTTCGAGATGCGCCTGGCCGACGCGGTCAACTCACTGGTGGCCGAGCCGGAAACCGCCCGCAAGTACGGCGAGGCCGGACGCCAGCGGTGCATCGCGGAGTTCTCCTGGGCGCACATCGCAGAACAAACCCTGGAGATATACCGCAAGGTGTCCGCCTGAGCGGACACCTTGCAGGTCGATCAGCTGGTGACGGACTTGAGTTCGTCGCCCAGCGCAGCGGCCTCGTCGGGAGTCAGTTCGACAACGAGGCGCCCACCGCCTTCCAGCGGTACTCGCATAACGATTCCTCGCCCCTCTTTGGTTGCTTCCAGTGGACCGTCACCAGTCCGGGGCTTCATCGCCGCCATCGAGTGCTCCCTCCAACAGTGCCGACCCGCGTCAGCGGGCCAGGTTGGGGCCGAAGCCGCCCACTCGCTGGCGGCACCCGGCATTGAACTGCTACTGAACTAACCCCTATTGTTCCTTATCCGCAGCGGTGGTTGTGCAAAGACCCGTCGGATACCGACCGAAGGCATGTTTTACCGGTCACAATTACTGTGCCGGCACCCAGCAGGCCGCGATATGGTCGTCGACCATCCCGGTGGCCTGCATCAACGCATACGCCGTGGTCGGGCCGACGAACTTGAAGCCCCGGCGCTTGAGTTCCTTGGCCATGGCGGTCGATTCCGGGGTCACCGCAGGCACTTGGGCCAGGTCAGCGGGCCGCGGCCGGGCCGGTGGGGCGAACGACCACAGCAGCTCGGCCAAATCGACATCGAGCTCGGTGACCGCCCTGGCGTTGGCGATGGTCGCGAGGACCTTGGCCCGGTTGCGCACGATGCCGGTGTCGGCCATCAACCGCTCGACGTCGTCGTCGGTGTACTTCGCCACCGTGTCGGCGTCGAACCCGTCGAACGCGGCGCGGAAATTCTCCCGCTTACGCAGGATGATCAACCAGCTCAGCCCGCTCTGAAAGGCCTCCAGGCTGATCCGCTCGAACAGGGCACCGGAATCCCGCAGCGGCCGGCCCCACTCCGTGTCGTGGTAGTCGCGGTAGAGCGTGGAATCCCCGGCGGCGCCCACCGCCCAGCCGCACCGGATGCGGCCGTCCTCGGTCATGACTCCTCCGGGGTGCGGACCTCTCCTGCGGTGGCCGACACCTCCTCGTCGTCGGCGGTGCCGACAATCAGGTCGTCGTCGGCGTCCTCGTCGAAGTCGTCGGGCACCCCATAGGCCGCGCGTACCGCGGCAAGTTCCCCGCGGACCGCGTCGAGTTCACGGCCCAGCCGATCGAGAACCCAGTCCACCTCGCTGGTCTTGTAACCGCGGACGACCTGGGCGAACTTGAGCGCGTCCACATCGGCCCCGGTGACGCCCGAGGCGGGCAGGACCGTGGCGGTCGTGCCGCGTGGGAGCGGCGGCAGCGTCTCACCCCGGCCGAAGATGACGCTGCCCAGACCGAACAGCACCGTGGCCACCAGAACCAGCACCACCAGGTACAGCAGTATCAGTGTCACGCCCTCGATACTGCCTCACGCATGTGACACCTAGCGCGGGCGCAGGGTGACCATGGGCGGGCGGTCGGCCAGGGAGACCGACGACACCCGCGGGGTGAAGTCGTCACCGTCGGCGTAGAACTGCGTCAGCCCCACCCCCGAATCGGTGATCCCACAGCGCGACAGCAGGGTCGCGATGACCTGCCGGCTCATCGAGGCGAGCTCGGTCAGCGGACGGTTGCGGTGCGCCCGTACGCCCAGGTTGACCTGCGCGATGGCATCCAGGCCGAGTCGGTCGTAGGTGTCCACCAGCAGGCCGATCTCCACGCCGTAGCCCGGCGCGAACGGCACCGAGGTCAGCAGCTCGCGGGTGCCCGCGTACTCGCCGCCCAGCGGCTGCAGCACACAGTTCAGCTCGGGGCGCAGCGAGGCCAGCAGCGGACGCGCCACCAGCTCGGTGACCCGGCCACCGCCGTTGGCGTCCTCGGCGCCGCTGACCTTGAGCGGACGCCGGTAGAACCCCTTGACCAGGTGCACCCCGTCGGCGGTGAGCAACGGGCCCAGAAGCTTGGGGACGAACATCGGGTCGGGGTCGATCAGGTCGGAGTCGACGAAGGCGATGATGTCGCCCGTGGTGGCGGCGAGCGAGCGCCACAGCACCTCGCCCTTACCGGGCTGCGGCGCGACCTCGGGCAGCGCGACCTCGCGGCTGATCACCCGGGCCCCGGCGGCGACGGCACGGATCTCGGTGTCGTCGGTGGAACCCGAATCGAGCACGATCAGCTCGTCGACCAGCCCGCCCAGCAGCGGGGTGATGGTCTCCACGACGGAGGCGACGGTTTCTTCCTCGTTGAGGGCGGGCAGCACCACCGAGACCGTGCGGCCGGCCTTGGCGGCCTCCAGCTCGGCGATGGTCCAGCTCGGCCGGTTCCAGCTGTGGTCGGTCAGCCAGCGGTGTCCAACGACGCCGTCGGCAACGGACAGTTCAGGCAGTGCAGTCATGCCAGTCCCCTCACTGTTCGTGCGGGTGCCCGCACTCCCTGGATCGACGCGACCATCTCCAGCACGCGCCGTGTGGGTCCGACCTCGTGTACCCGGAACATCGCGGCACCATCCGCGGCGGCCAGTGCCGTCGCTGCCAGGGTGCCCTCCAGGCGTTCGGTCAGATCCACACCCAGAGTCTCCCCGACAAAATCCTTGTTGCTCAGCGCCATCAGGACTGGCCATCCGGTCTTAACAAGATCTTTTACGTGGCGCAACAAACTAAGACCGTGATGAGTGTTTTTACCGAAATCATGGGTTGGGTCGATCAGGATCCGGTCCCGCGGGACTCCCGTTGCTACCGCCCGCTCGGCCGCGGCGGTCACCTCGGCGATGACGTCGTCGACGACGCCGCGTTCGGTGATCCCGTAGTTCACCCGGAACGGCCGGGTGCGCGGCACCGCGCCGCCGGTGTGCGAGCACACCAGGCCTGCGCCGAATTCGGCGGCCACCTCGGGCAGTCCCGGATCCGCCCCCGCCCAGGTGTCGTTGATCAGGTCGGCCCCGGCCGCACAGGCCTGCTTGGCCACCGCCGCGCGCCAGGTGTCGACGCTGATCAGCTGGTCGGGATAGGTGGTGCGCAGCCATTCGATGAACGGCACGACGCGGGCGATCTCCTCGTCGGCGTCGACCATGCTGCCCGGGCCCGCCTTGACCCCGCCGACGTCGATCACGTCGGCGCCCTCGTCGATCACGCGCTGCGCCGCGGCCTTGGCGGCATCGTCGCTGAAGGTGGCCCCGCGGTCATAGAACGAGTCCGGCGTCCTGTTGACGATGGCCATGATCAGCGCACGGTCGCCCGCAACCGGGCGCCCGCAGAACAGGCCGTTGAACGTCGACAACACGCCTCCATAGTGCCTGGTGCGGCATCCGTCCCGTTTTTCCACCTCTGGGTCGGTGCCGCGGCACTCCTGATTACTTGGGCCGTTTACCGGCCGTCACTTCGTCGGGGTACTCCGGGTAGAACGGCACGTAGCCGTCCTCGCGGCTCGCCAGTACGTAGAGCGGATCCTTGATGTCTGATCCGTAGCCCTGCTTGCGCAGGTCGACCTTCTGGCTCTTGAACGTCGAGGTGTGGGCCAGTTCGGTGACGACACGGACGAACAGCGGCACGGCGTAGGACGGCAGATGCCCGTAGAACGCGGCGGCCAGCTCCTTGCCATCGAATTCCTTGCCGTCCTTGAGCTGCACCGCGGCCATCCCGGCGCGGCCGCCCGCACCGGGCACCTCCACGCCGAACACGGTGCACTCCTCGATCAGCGGATTGCTGGCGAGCGCGGCCTCCACCTCGGTGGTGGCCACGTTCTCGCCCTTCCACCGGAAGGTGTCGCCAAGCCGGTCCGCGAACGCGGCGTGGCCCAGCCCCTGGGAGCGCATCAGGTCGCCGGTGTTGAACCAGACGTCGCCTTCCTTGAACGCGTTGCGCACCAGCTTCTTCTCGCTGGCGGCCTTGTCGGTGTAGCCGTCGAACGGCTGCAGCGCATTGATCTTCGACAGCATCAGCCCCGGCTCGCCACGCTTGACCTTGCGCAGCCGGCCGTCGGCGCCGCGGGCGGGTTCGCCGCTGTCGGCGTCGTATTCGACGAAGGCAACCGGGCTAGGGCAGATGCCGGTGGACTTCGAGACGTTGAAGACGTTGACGAAGGCGGTGTTGCCCTCGCTGGCGGCGTAGAACTCGCACACGCGCGGGATGCCGAACCGCTGGGTGAATTCGTCCCAGATGGCCGGTCGCAGTCCGTTGCCGACGATCACCCGCACCTTGTGTGCGCGGTCGGTGGGCTTGGGCGGCTGGTTGAGCAGATAGCCGCAGATCTCGCCGATGTAGACGAACGCGGTGGCGTCGTAGGCGATGACGTCGTCCCAGAACCGCGACGCCGAGAAGGACTTGCCCAGCGCCAGGGCCGCGCCCGAGTTCAGCGCCGATCCGACAGAGACGGTGAGGGCGTTGTTGTGATACAGCGGCAGGCAGCAGTACAGGGTGTCGTCGCTGTGTAGCCGCAGCCCCAGGCCGCCGAATCCGGCCAGGGCGCGCAGCCAGCGGTAGTGCGTCATGACGCTGGCCTTGGGCATGCCGGTGGTGCCCGAGGTGAAGATGTAGAAGGCCTTGTCCTTGGCCAGGACGGCCGAGGTGCTGGCCGGGTTGGTGGTCGGCGCGGTGGCCGCCAGCCGGCGCAGCTCCTCGACCGTGATCAGGCCGTTGGGCTCGGCCCCGCATTCGGTGATGTGCTCGACCAGATCGGACTCGGCCACCACCGCCACGGCCTTGAGCAGACCGAAGCTGTGGGCCAGCACCTTGCCGCGCTGGTGGTAGTTGAGCATGCCTGCGACGGCACCGCACTTGACGATCGCGAGCATCAGCAGCACGGCGTCGGGCGAGTTGCGCAGCATCACCCCGACGACGTCACCGTGGCCGACGCCCTTGGCGGCGAGGACGGCCGCGTAGCGGTTGACCGTCTCGTTGGCCTCGCGATAGGTGATGCGCTCGTCGCCGAACTTGAGGAAAACCCGGTCGGCGTACTGGGCGGCCCGCTCCTGGAACACCTTTCCGATCGAGGTCTTGGCCGTCGGCCGAGCCATCATTCCGGTGAGCACGCCCCGTGCGATGACCGGCGCATCCATCAGCAGACCGGGTACCTGGCTGGCGAGGTCGAGTAGGCCGACGCTGCTCCTGGTGCCCGATTTCTGGTCGGTCATGCGGTCTCCCCCTGCGCGTTGTTATGGGTCTCGAGATGGCTCTCGTGTGGCCAACACCATAACCGCGCTGGTAACCGCCGTTACCGCCGGTTCTATGTAAGCGTCGCGCACACGTCGAGCGCTGCGGCGACCTCGTCGACGACGATCAGCCGGTCGAGGGCCTGGCTACTCACATAGCCAGAGTCGACGAGTCCGCGCAACCAGTTCAACAATCCGTCGTAGTGGCCGAACGGATCGAGCAGCACCACGGGCTTCTCGTGCATCCCCAGATAGCCCGCCGTCCAGGCCTCGAAGAACTCTTCCAGTGTGCCGATGCCACCGGGCAGCGCGATGAATGCGTCGGAGCGGTCTTCCATCTCCTTCTTGCGTTCCCGCATGGTGTCGGTGACCACCAGTTCTGCGGCGTCCACGTCGGCGAGTTCGCGGTGCACGAGCGCCTTGGGGATCACGCCGACCGTGCGGCCGTTGCACGAGCGTGCCGCACGCGCGACCGCGCCCATCGCCGAGACGTTGCCGCCGCCGGAGACCAACGTCCATCCGCGCTTGGCGATCGCCACCCCGACCTCACTGGCCAATGCCAGCAGCTCGGGGTGGGTGGGGCCAGAAGCGCAATAGACACACACCGCAAACTCGCGGTCAGTTTCACCGGACACGTACACACGGTAAAGGTTGCTGGTGAACCGCCGATGTCCGGTGGGCGATGTCGGTTGGGTGATGGACTCAGCCCCGCCGCGCATGGAGACTGAGCGGAACGCGGAAGGGCGAACCTGGTGACTGACGACGTCGATCAACCGGCACGGTTGAGCCGCGAGTTCATTCTGGACACCGCGATCGGGCTGATCGATCGCGACGGTCTGACGAGACTGACCATGCGACGGCTGGGTGCGGCCTGCGGTGTCGAGGCGATGGCGCTCTACCGCTATGTGCACAGCCGGGGCGACCTGCTGAGCGGCGTCGTCAACCACATCGTGGACCGCCTCTACACCGATCAGCTCGCCGCGCGCCGGCAGGAGGACGGCTGGCAGGACTTCCTGCTCCGGCTCGGTCACGGCGTGCGCCAGATCGCCATCGAACATCCCGAGGTGTTCCCGCTGGTGGCGACCGAGGCGCCGGAAGCCCCGTGGGTGCGGCCGCCGCTGCGCAGCCTGCGTTGGATGGAGACGTTTCTGGAGACCCTGATCTCCTATGGGTTCAGCGACAAGGCCGCCGTGGCTGCCTACCGCACGTACACCACGTTCCTGGTGGGCCAGTTGCTGCTGGAGGTGTCCGCGCTCGGTGTCGCGCTCAGCCCTGATGAGGCCGTTCTCGACACCGAGCCTCGACCCGATACCTCGCTGGCCGATTACCCGAACCTGCGGCGACTGCAATCGATGCTGGCCGAGGATCACAGCACCGACGAGTTCGAGGATGCGTTGGAGGCCCTGCTCGACCGTATCGAAACCTGGCTGGGCAGCCCCTGACCAGAACCAAGATCAATCACGTTTACAACGTAAACTTCGGCGGTTATGCTCGGTTTCATCGTGGAATCGACCCAGCAGAATCACGAGCTGCACTGGACAGCTCGTACCGCACCCGAAGGCCTCATCGTTCAGGTCTCCGGACAAGTCGACGCGCACAACGAATCCGTCTGGCAGCGCATGCTCAGCGAGTCGGCAGCCGCCGTTCATGAATCCTCGCTGCTCATCATCGACGCCGGATCCCTTGAATTCATGAGCTGTGGGGCACTGGTCGCGCTGGCCAAACAGAGCGTCGACAGTCGCCAGCAGGGGGTCACGGTGCGTCTGGTCATCCGTCAGCCGAGCATCCTGCGAATCATCACCGAATGCGGCATGGACGACACGGTGTCGGCCCATCCAGACCTCGATTCGGCGTTGAACGGGCACGGCCCCCCATAGGATTCGGTGGATGGCTGTCGACTGGGTGATCGCACCGCGTGACCGCGTACTCGACGGACTGGAGGCCGGCCTGCACGAACGCTGCGGCGCAGCGTTACTCGGCCCAGCGGGTGTCGGGAAGACGTCTGTGGCCCGCACCGCGGCCGAACATCTCGCGAGCGATTTCCGGCGGGTCGTACGGATCACCGGCACCGAATCGGCCGCCGCGATTCCGTTCGCAGCGGTGGCGCACCTGATCGACATCCCCTCGGCGGGCAGAACCGCCGACGTACTACGGGCCGCACGTGAGGCGCTCGGGTCCGAGCTGTTGCTGGTCGTCGACGACGCACATCTGCTGGACCGGTTGTCGGCCGCCCTGGTGTACCAACTCGCGGTGAGCGGCGCGGCCAAACTCATCGTCACCGCCGCCGCGGCACAGGCACCCGATGACGTCGCGGCGTTGTGGGGCGACGGCCTGGTGAGTCGCGTCGAGATGTCACCGCCGGGCCACGATGACGCCCGACTGGCCGATCAGGTGGCCACTTTCCTCGCCGACCTGCCCGACGGTGCCGTCGCCGTCCTGCGGCAACTCGCGGTCCACGACCCGCTGTCACTCGCCGATCTGACGGCATTGACCAGCAACGAGGCCGTGCAGGAGGCGCAACGCTCCGGCGTCGTGCGCGTCGAGGAACCAGTCGCGCGGTGTGTGCATCCGCTGTTTCTCACCGCGATGCGAGCCACGATCGGCGGGCCCGGCATGCGCCGGCTGCGCAGCACTCTGGTCGAACGGTTGTCCGCGGCGCCCCGCCCCAGCGTGGTGGACCGGCTGCGGGTGGCGGTGCTGGCACTCGACAGCGATGCCCCCCTGCCCGCGGACGAGCTTGTCGACGCGGCCGGCGAGGCGCTTCGCCTGGGTGACCTGGAATTGAGTGAGCGACTGGCCCGGGCCGCGACGGCGTCGGGTGGCGAATTCCAGGGGCTGCTCACCCTGGCGTATGCGCTGGCCTGGCAGGGTCGCGGCCGTGAGGCTGATGCCGTCCTCGCGCAGATCGACCCGGCCGGCCTGCCCGAGGACCAGTTGATGGCGTGGGCACTGCCTCAGGCGGCCAACCAGTTCTGGATGCTGTCCGAACCCGAGCGCGCCACCGCCTTCCTGCGCGCCACCCGCCGCCGGGTGTCGACGCCGGCGGCGCAGACCACGCTCGACGCGCTGGCGGCGACCTTCGCAATGAATGCCGGTGCGCCACAACGGGCGCTGAGCCTCGCGCAGGAGGTGCTGGCCTCCCCCGCCGCCGATGACACGGCGCTCGGCTGGGCCGGGTCGACGGCGGCGCTGAGTTGTGCGCGGACCGGGCTTTTCGATCAGGTCGACGCGATGGCACGGCGCGCGCTGGCGGCGGGGCATCCCGGCCTGCTGCGGTTCACCAGCGGATTCGGCCAGACCACTGCGTTGTTGATGACCGGCCGGCTCGACCAGGCCCAGGACATGGCCCGGAGCATCACCGATTTCACCCAAATGCTGCAGCCCGGTCGTGCCATCGGCGAGGTGTTGATGGCCGACGTGCTATTGGTCCGCGGGCAACACGATGAGGCGATTGCGTTGTTGCGCAAGGCAACCGCCGCACTGGCGCCGACCGGATACTCCTGGGGACCACTGGGCTGGATGTTGTTGGCGCAGGCCCTCGGTCAACGCGGAATGCCGGTCGAGGCCGGAAAGGCACTGTCCCGTGCGGAATCCCGGCACGGGCTCAAGTCGATGCTGTTCGCGCCGGAATTGGCGCTGGCGCGAGCCTGGACCTGCCATGCCCGGAAGGATTCGGTGGGTGCGGTGACGGCGGCCCGCGAGGCCGCAAAGGCCGCTGAGCGCGGTTACCAATACGCGGTGATGCTGCGGGCACTGCACGATTGCGTGCGGCTGGGCGACACCCGCGCCGTCGATGCGCTGGTGAGGGTGGATCTGGATTGCGTGTTCGGTCAGCTGACGTTGGACCACGCCCGCGCGCTGACGGCCGGGGATGGCGCGGCGTTGCGGGACGTGTCGGCCCGGTACGAAGCCGTCGGGATGTCGGCCGCTGCCCACGACGCCGCCCGTCAGGCCGCTGGATAACCAACTTGGCGCTCAGCACGCACCCGCGCCGACAGTAGAATGCGCAGTTGGACCGCACGATCTCCAGGGGGCTCGATGAACCAGCTCGTCGCCAACACAGGTGCCATCACCGGCCTGCAGGGCATCGTCGACGGAGTCAGTGGTGACATCGGCAGCTTCAAGAATTCGTTCGCCGGCCCGTCTGATCTCGCGTCCAGCCACGGCGCCATCGGCTTTCCGATGCAGAACGCGTTCGACGGTGCCTCGTCCGCCCGTGAAGGCGCACTGGGCGCGACCCAGGTCGCCGCGGGCAAGATGGCCGAATTGCTCGGCAAGGCCTCGCAGGCATACGCACGCGGTGATACGGAAGCCGCCGAGCGGCTCAAGGCCCAGGCCGATGCGCTCGGTGGAGGAAGCTCCCCGGCGTCCGCGGGCGGCGGTGCCGAAGCCGCGAGCTCGGGAGCCGGCGGTGCGGGCCAGATGATGGGCCAATTCAGCCAGATGGCCGGGCAGATGGCGCAATCGATCACCCAGCCGCTCCAAGGCCTGACCCAGGCCATGACGCAGGTGCCGCAGCAGGTCATGCAGGGCGTGCAGAGCATTGTCGAAGGCGCGACCCAGGCCGCCGGAGGCGGCGGCGATGCTGCCTCGCTGGCGGCCGACGCCGGTGGCACGGGGGCCGAGGAGGCCGTCAAGGCCGCCGACCACCAGGCCCCCGGCGATGGCGCCGGAGGCGACCCGGCCGATCAGCCCGATGGCAAGCACGACGGCAGGGACGACCCGAAGGACGAAGCCGGGGCCGGTGCGGATCGACACACCGAGCAACTCGGCAACCGCGCGTCAGCCGGTGTGGCATCGGATGACGGCTTCGGCGTCGGCCCGGTGCCGACGCAGGTGCACAACATCAACCCGAGGCGGCAGTAGCGCTCAGCGCGCCGCTGTCCAACCGCAGCCACCGGTCGATGCCGATGGCATCCAGGAACCGGTCGTCGTGGCTGACCACAACGAACGCCCCCCGGTAGGCGTTGAGCGCCGATTCCAGTTGGCCCACGCTGACAAGATCGAGGTTGTTCGTCGGCTCGTCCAGCAGCAGCAGCTGGGGCGCGGGTTCGGCATAGAGCACGCATGCCAGCGTCGCCCGGAGCCGCTCCCCGCCCGACAAGGCCGCGACCGGCAGGTGGATCCGGTCGCCGCGAAACAGGAACTGCGCCAACAGATGCATGCGCCGGGTGTGCGACAGACTCGGTGCGGCGGCGGCCAGACTCTCAGCCACCGTGCGGTCCTCGGCAAGCAGGTCCAGGCGCTGAGACAACGAGGCGATGCGCCCGTCTACCCGTTGCACCGCCCCGGAGTCGGGTTCCAGCGAGCCGTCGATGATCCGCAGCAGGGTCGACTTGCCTGCTCCGTTGGGACCGGTCAGGGCAATACGCTCGGGACCTCGAATCGAGAAGTCGATCCCGTTGTCGGCGAACAGTTTCCGGCCACCGCGGCTGATCTGAAGGCCTTCCCCGGTGAACACTGTCCGCCCGGCAGGCACCACGGTGTCGGGCAGGTCCAACGCAATCACCTTGTCGTCACGCAACGCCCGTTCGGCTTCGTCGAGCCGGGATCTCGCGTCGTCGACCCGCCGGGCGTGTACGTCGTCGGCACGGGCCGCCGATTCCTGGGCATCGCGTTTCAGCTTGCCCGCCACGATCTTGGGCAGCCCCGCGTCCTTGACGTTGCGCGCGGCGGTCGACGAGCGTCGGGCGGCCCGCTCACGCGCCTCCTGCATCTGTCGCTTCTCCCGCTTGAGCTGTTGCTCGGCGTTGCGGATGTTGCCCTCGGCCACCACCTGCGCAGCCTCCACGGTCTCCTGATAGGCAGTGAAATTGCCTCCGTAGAAGATGATTTCGCCCCGGTACAGCTCGGCGATCTGATCCATCCGGTCCAGCAGTACCCGGTCGTGACTGACCACCAGCAGGCACCCGGTGTAGCTGTCGATCGCGTCGTACAGGCGGTGCCTGGCCCCGCTGTCCAGGTTGTTGGTGGGCTCGTCGAGCAGGAGCACGCTGGGCCGCTTCAGCAGTTGGGCCGCCAATCCCAGCGACACCACCTCGCCGCCGGACAGCGTTCCCAACCGGCGGTCCAGGGCCAAGCCGTCGAGCCCGAGCCGGTCCAACTGGGCGCGGGACCGTTCTTCGATGTCCCAGTCATCGCCGATGGTGGCGAACACGTCCTCGCCGGCGTCACCGTCGGCCAGCGCCGCCAATGCGTCGAGCACCGGGGCCACCCCCAGTACCGCGGCGACGGTGAGATCGGCGGTGAACGGCAGGCTTTGGGGCAGATAGCCGACGGCGCCGTCGACCGTCACCGAGCCTGCCGAGGGTCGGTACTCCCCGGCAATCAGCTTGAGCAGCGTGCTCTTTCCGGCACCGTTGGGTGCGACGAGGCCGGTGCGTCCCGGTCCGACGGAAAACGACAGGTCCGAGAACAGCTCGACATCATCGGGCCAGGAGAATGACAAATGGGAACAGACAACAGACATGCTGGTACTCCAAGGTGATGCGGGCAGCAGGCACCGCATTGAGGAACAGGAACGCGGATTGAAGAGCCGGGATTACCCGGAGATGACCTCTTCGTTGTCCATGGCTCCCAGCATGTTTTCAGCCCACCTCGGTTGACAGCAGATGCGTTACCCATAGTACGCACCCGTGCAACCGATTTTCGGCTCAGAACGTTCCGCGAAGCCGATCCAGTTGTCGCCGTTCACGTTTCGTGGGCCGGCCGGCTCCTCGATCGCGGACCGGAACGGAAGCCACCATCTCCTTGGGCGGCGGTGGCGGACTGCGGTCGATCAGGCACTCCGATGCGACGGCGGCACCGACTCTCTTGGCGATGGGCCGGATGACCTCCACGATCCGGTCCCGGCCGTCGAGCCGGATCCGCACCTCGTCGCCGGGGCTGACGTGCTGCGCCGGTTTGGCGGGCACGTTGTTGACCTGGACGTGTCCGCCCCGGCAGGCGGCCGCCGCCGCGGACCGGGTCTTGGTGATGCGCACGGCCCAGATCCAGCTGTCGACGCGGACGGTGCTCATGTCAGATAGCGCCGCAACATGTCGGTGACCGCGGTGATCTGGGCGACCTCGACCCGCTCGTCGACCTTGTGGGCGAGGTTGGGATCGCCCGGCCCGTAGTTGACGGCGGGGATCCCCAGCGCGGCGAACCGGGATACATCCGTCCAGCCGTACTTGGCGCGGACCTGTCCCCCGGCCGCGGCGACCAGGGCGGCGGCCGCGGGTTTGGCCAGCCCCGGCAGTGCGCCGGCGGCGGCATCGGTCAGTTCGATGTCGACGTCGAGACCGTCGAACACCTCGTGCACGTGGGCGACGGCCGCCTCGACACTGCGGTCGGGAGCGAACCGGAAGTTGACGGTCACCGATGCGGCGTCGGGGATGACGTTGCCGGCGATGCCACCGTCGATGCGTACCGCCGAAAGCCCTTCCCGGTACACGCAGCCGTCGATGTCGACGCTGCGGGGCTGATAGGCCGTGAGCCGGTCGAGCACCGCGCCGAGTTTGTGAATGGCGTTGTCGCCCAGCCAGGAACGCGCGGAATGCGCGCGGGTGCCGGTGGCGGCGACGACGACGCGGATGGTGCCCTGGCAGCCGGCCTCGATGAATCCGCCGGAGGGTTCGCCGAGGATCGCGACGTCGGCCTTGAGCCAGTCCGGGAGCTCGCGTTCGATGCGGCCCAGCCCATTGGCGCTGGACTCGATCTCCTCGCAGTCGTACATCACCAGGGTGATGTCGTGGCTCGGCTCGGCAATGGTGGCCGCCAGGTGCAGGAACACCGCGTCGCCCGACTTCATGTCCGAGGTGCCGCAGCCCCACATCTCGCCGTTCTTGATGTGGCTGGGCAGGTTGTCGGCAGCGGGCACGGTGTCGGTGTGTCCGGCCAGCAGTACTCGCGACGGGCGGCCCAGATCGGTACGGGCCAGGACTGCGTCGCCGTTGCGGACCACCTCGAACCACGGTGCCTGCGTCCGGAGCGCGGTCTCGATCTCGTCGGCGATGCGCTGCTCGTGACGCGACTCGCTGGGGATGTCCACCAGCGCGGCGGTCAGGGCGATCGGATCAGCACGCAGGTCTAGCCCCATGGTCTCCGAGGCTAGTCCAGTAACCTTGGCCAACGTGACTGCAGCATCTGGCGTCGGCCTGGCCACCATCACCGCCGACGGGACCGTCCTGGACACCTGGTTTCCCGCCCCCGAGCTGAGCGCCTCCGGCGAAGCCGGCACGGTGAAGCTCACCGGTGATGACATCCCCGCCGAGTTCGCGGGTCTGACCGGCCCCGATGCCGACCGCGGTGTCGAGGTGGTGGCGGTGCGCACCACGATCACCGACCTCGCGGACAAGCCCGCCGACGCGCATGACGCCTACCTGCGGCTGCACCTGCTCTCGCACCGGCTCGTGGCCCCGCACGGCGCCAACATGGACGGCATCTTCGGAGCGCTGGCCAACGTGGTGTGGACGAACTTCGGGCCGTGCGCGGTCGAGGGCTTCGAGACGGTGCGCGCCAAGCTGCGTCGCCGTGGGGCCGTTGCGGTCTACGGCGTCGACAAGTTCCCGCGCATGGTCGACTACGTGCTGCCGTCGGGCGTGCGGATCGCCGACGCCGACCGCGTCCGCCTGGGCGCACACCTGGCCGCCGGTACGACGGTCATGCACGAAGGCTTCGTGAACTTCAATGCCGGCACCCTGGGCACCTCGATGGTGGAAGGCCGGATCTCGGCCGGTGTCGTCGTGGACGACGGCTCCGACATCGGTGGCGGTGCGTCGATCATGGGCACGCTGTCCGGTGGCGGCAAAGAGGTGATCTCGGTGGGCAAGCGCTGCCTGCTGGGCGCCAACGCGGGCCTCGGCATCTCGCTCGGCGACGACTGCGTGATCGAGGCCGGGCTGTATGTCACCGGCGGCACCAAGGTGACCACCGCCGACGGGCAGACCACCAAGGCCGTCGAGCTGTCCGGGGCCAACAACCTGCTGTTCCGCCGCAACTCGCTCTCCGGTGCGGTCGAGGTGGTCAAGCGTGACGGCACCGGCATCACGCTCAACGAGGCGCTGCACGCCAACTAGAACCGATTCCTAGTTGGCGCCGCAGTCCGGCGTCACCCGCAGCATCACCACGCCGTGACCGGGCACCTGCCGTTCGATGGTTCCGGTCGCGGTGGTTTCAGTGTGCTGCCACAGGTCGCGCACCGTGGCGCAGCTGTCGTCGGCCACTCCGATCGCGTCCAGGTCGGTGCGGATGGTCTGCGGCCCGTCGGACTGATCGAACAGGGCCAGCGCCACCGCGCCGTCGGTCAACCGTTTGACCACCACGCGCGGATCACCGCTGAGCGGCTGCCCCTGCACCATCAGCGGATCTTGATCCACGGCGATCACGTCCCGGTTGGTCAAGATGTCCCTCGTCCCGTCCGTCATGTCGCGAATATCGTTGCCCGCCAACAGAGGTGCGGCCAGCATCGCCCACAGTGAGAAGTGGGCGCGCTGCTCCGTGTCGGTCAGATCAGGCCGCGGCGCACCCAACGCCATGGTCGGATGCCCGACGACGAACTGATACCAGCCGACCCCGACCACCAGCATGTCGGGGTCATTGACGTGACTCGGTTTGCTCTGCGGCGCAAGCGGACCCGATTGACCGAACGCCTGACTCACCCCGGCCAGACCCTCCCGCCACAACGCGGCATCGCCCCACGCGGGAACCAGGTCGACGGCGTCGCGGGTGATGTCGGCGATATGCGACCAGTCGTAGGCCAGGCCGGCTCCCGGGTCGCCGGAGCTGTTCGGGTTGATGCTGTAGACGATGTGACGACCACTGGCACGCAAGGCATCCCGCATCGCGGTGAAGTACTGCACCTGATCGTCGTGGCCGGCCTCCATCCGGCACCAGTCGTACTTGAGGTAGTCGACGCCCCACCCGGCGAACGTCTTGGCGTCGGCTTGCTCGTGCCCCGCAGCACCGATCCGGGGATCCTGCCCGCAGCCCTGGTTGAACGGGCTGTGGTAGATCCCCAGCAGCAAGCCGCGGTCGTGCGCGTACCGGGCCAACGCGGCGATGCCGTGCGGGAAGCGGTCCGGGTCGGCCCGCAGCGAGCCGTCAGCGCCGCGGATCGGCGCCGCCCAACCGGCGTCCAGGTTGACGTAGCGGTATCCGGCATCGCGCATGCCCGACGAGACCATCGCGTCGATGGTCTCGCGCACGCTCTGCTCGGTCAGCGTGATGCCGGAGTTCCAGGAGTTCCAGCCCAGCGGCGGCAGCTGCGGCTGCGACGGCGGGGCCGGTGCACTGCACGCGGCCAGCACACCGACGCAAGCCACCAGCCGACCGAGTCCGCGCATGCGGTCATGGTGACATCGTTGCCTGGCAACTCACCTTGACGCTCAACCTAGGTGCAAGGAATCCCGTGCGGGCCACCCACCCAGTGACCTGGTGGAGATTGCCACGGGCACCATTTCTTGATCTGTCCGGGCGGGCCCATGTTGACCCCCGGATTCCAGTCAACCCACCCGGGCCCGGGAATCCACGGGATGTTGGGACCCCATCCGGGGTCAGCCTGTGCCGCCCCCGCACCCAATCCGAGGGAGCCAAGGCCAAGCGCACCGGCGATCATCGCCGTTCCAGCGGCTTTCTTGAAATTCATACATGCCTCCAAACCGAGGCAGGGCGCTGACGTGCGATTAACGCCCCGTCAGTAACCAACGTACCCCTACTCGGCGGCGAGCACGCAGAACTCGTTGCCCTCCGGGTCGGCCAGCACCACCCACGTCTCCTCACCTTGGCCGACGTCGACGTGGTGGGCGCCGAGACCGATCAACCGGTCCACCTCGGCCTGCTGATCCTCCGGCGTGAAGTCCGGATGCAGGCGGTTCTTGACCACCTTGTCCTCCGGCACGGCCGTGAACAACCAGGTCGGGCCGGCACCCGGTGGCGGCGTGAGTATCACGTCGCCGTCGGCATCCGTGTGCACGGGCCAGCCGAGCGCTTCTGACCACCAGGCCCCCAACGCTTCGGGGTTGTGTGCGTCGATGCAGATCTCGGAGAACCTCAACCCCATTGCGCCAGTTCCTTTTTCATCACCTTGCCCATGGCGTTCCGGGGCAGGCTGTCCACCAGCCGCACTTCGCGAGGCCGTTTGTGCGCTGAAAGTTGTTGGGCGACAAAATCGATCAGCGTTTCGGGTGCAGCGGTGCCGACGACGAACGCGACGATGCGCTGCCCGAGATCGTCGTCGGGCACACCGACCACAGCCACCTCGTCGACGCCGTCATGGCCCAGCAGCACCGTCTCGATCTCACCGGCGCCGATGCGGTAACCGCCCGATTTGATCAGGTCCACCGACTCCCGCCCGACGATGCGGTGCATGCCGCCGGCATCGATGACCGCCACGTCGCCAGTGCGGTACCAGCCGTCGGGATCGAAGGCGTCGGCGGTGGCCTCGGGCCGGTTGAGGTAGCCGCCGAACACCATGGGGCCCTTGATCTGCAGCCGTCCGACGGTCTCACCGTCGTGCGGCACCGGTGCGCCGTCGTCGTCGACGAGCCGGGTCTGCACCCCGTCCAGGGGCAGCCCGACCCAGCCCGGCCTGCGCTCACCGTCGACCCGGGTGCTCAGCGTGATCAGCGATTCGGTGCTGCCGTAGCGCTCAACGGGCGCATGTCCGGTGAGCCGCACCAGTTCGTCGAACACCGGCACCGGCAGCGGCGCGCTGCCGGAGACCAGCAGCCGGGCCGTGGCCAGGGCCAGCGCCGAGTCGAGGTCTTTGACCACCCGCGACCACACCGTGGGCACCCCGAAGTACAGCGTGCCCTGGGCCTGCGCGTATGCGGCCGGTGTCGGTTTCCCGGTGTGGACGAAGCGATTTCCGATCCGCAGCGAACCGAGCAGGCCCAGCACCAGGCCGTGCACGTGGAACAGCGGCAGCCCGTGCACCAGGGTGTCAGCAGCGGTCCACTCCCACGCCGCCGCCAGCGCGTCGATGTCGTCGGCAATGGCCTGGCGGCTGATCGGCACGCCCTTGGGCGCTCCGGTAGTCCCGGAGGTGTACATGATGATCGCGGTCGAACTGGGCGCCGGCTCGGGATAGCGGTGCCAGGACCGGGCGTGCAGCCGCACCGGGATGTGTGGCAGTCCCTCGGTCTCCTCGGGCCGCTCCCCCAGCCAGGCCTGGGCGCCGGAGTCGGCGAGGATGTGCCGACGCTCTGCCGCGCCGACGTCGGCGGGTACCGGGACCACCGGCACACCGGCGATCAGGCAGCCGATGATGGCGAGGACAGTCGTCGGGGTCGGTGTCGCCAGGACGGCGACACGTTGCGCGACAGCCACCCGCTCGGCCACCGAGGTGGCGGCGCCGACGAGATCACTGCGGCTCAGCACGGCACCGTCGATGGAAACGGCATCGGCGAGTTCGGCGCCGGCGGCGACGGCCGCGGGGTTCAGAGAGGCCAGCAACACTCTTGTGAGGCTACCGGCGTGCCGTCCGGCGATCCCACGCACTCGACAGGACGCGGAGTTGGCGAGAGGCTGGTGCCCATGGGCACAGCTACGCGTGACCGCGACGACTCAGGCCGGCCCCGCAGCACTCGCCCGCGTGACGCACTCGGCCGGCCGTTGCCCTACGGCAGTGAGGGCGTCGCACGGATTCCTGACGACCTGGAGCTCTCACCGGCTGAAACTCTCGCCTACGCCCAGGATCTGCTCGACCGCGGCCAAGCGTTCAGCGCCCACGAAGTACTCGAAGCGGCGTGGAAGAACGGCCCGGAACATGAACGTGGGCTCTGGCAGGGGCTGGCACAGCTGGCCGTGGGCATCACCCATGTCCAGCGCGGCAACCTGGCCGGTGCCGGCGCCCTGCTGAGACGAGCATCGGCGCGGCTGTCGCTGGTCGACCTACCGGCGCCCTATGGCATCGACGTGACCCGCCTGGTCGAGTTCGCCGCCACGCTCGCCGATGAGATCGACGAGGGCGACGTCGACGCAGAGCGCCTGCACATCCGCCTGCGCGTGGACACGATCCGGCGGACTGCGACGCGCGAGGTGTACCGGAACAACTGGTTGACGCTGCGCGAGGACGACATCGTCCGGCCCGACGGCAGCACCGGCGTCTACGCCGTGGTGGACAAACCGACCTACGCGCTGGTGATCCCGTACGACCCCGCTCAGGATCGGTTCCACCTCGTCGAACAGTTCCGCTACCCACTCGGACTGCGGCGCTGGGAGTTTCCCCAGGGCACCGCGCCCGAACAGGAGCATCTGGACGCGACGGCATTGGCCCACCGCGAGCTTCGGGAGGAAACCGGGCTGCGCGCCGAGCGCATGGAACGCCTGGGCCAGCTCGACGTGGCCGCCGGGATGAGCAGCCAGCGGGGGTGGGTGTTCCTGGCGACCGGCCTCACCGAGGGTGAACACGAACGCGAGCACGAGGAACAGGACATGCACAGCGCGTGGTTCTCCCGTGCCGAGCTGGACCGCATGATCCGGGACGGTGACATCACCGATGCCCAGAGCCTGGCTGCGTTGGCATTTCTGCTGTTGCGCGAGAGCGGAATTCAGCGTTGACATCAACTTAGGTTGAGGTTCTAGCGTCGAGCCCGTGAGCCAACCAGAGGTGATAGTCGACCAGGTCGTCCTTCGAGACGGCTTCGTCCCATTGATCGATATCAGCAGCGCCCGCAATGGCGATCCACGCCAGCGTCAGGCGGTGGCCGATGCCATCGGCCGGTGCTGCGAGAGCAGCGGCTTTCTGCTGCTCGTCGGCCATGGGGTGCCCGAAACAGCGATCGAGGACGTCAACCGCGCGCTGCGCGAGTTCTTCTCGCTGCCGCAGGCCGTGAAAGAACAGATCGGAGCGGATCCCGCCGATCCGCTGGCCCGTGGATTCAGCAGCGCAGGCAGCCTCGCGGCCACCAACGACGGTGCCGACCGCGCCACCGAGCACGAGTCTCCGGACCACGTCGAGAAATTCGTGCACTTCCCGCTGGGCAACCCGGAGGGATACGGCGGAGCAGGATGGACCGACGAACGCGTGTTCGTCGCCGAACGATGGCCCGAGGTGCCCGGATTCCGAACGGCCTACCAACGCTACTACGACGAGATGTCCTCCCTCGCCACCGAATTGGCGCGGCTCTTCGCCTTGGCTTTGGGCCTGCGCGAAGATTGGTTCGACTCCTCGATCGACCGGCACAACTCCAACCTGATGGCCAACCACTACCCGGCCGACGACCAGCCGGCAGGCCACATCCGGCTGAGCCAGCACAGCGACTGGGGCAACCTCACGATCCTGTTGCAGGACGAATCCCAGAGCGGGCTACAGGTTCTCAACGATCGCGGTGAATGGCTCGATGTTCCAGTGGTTCCGGGCGCGTTCGTCATCAACATCGGTGACCTGCTGGCTCGGTGGACCAACGACCGGTGGGTCAGCACGGTGCACCGCGTGGTGAGCACCGGAGCACCGACCGCCGAGCGGTTCACCCTTCCGTTCTTCCACCAGCCGAACTACGACGCGGTGATCGAATGCATTCCCACGTGCGCCTCAGCGGACAACCCAGCGCGGTATGAGCCGGTGGTGTCAGGACCGTACCTGCTCAACAAGTTCAAGGTCGCCTACGACCTGAGTCCCGGCTGAGGTTGTGGCTCAATGCCGCTCGGCCAGCGCACGCAGGAAGAACATCAGGTTGGCCGGACGCTCGGCCAGCCGCCGCACGAAGTAGCCGTACCACTCGTTGCCGAACGGGACGTACACCCGCACATGGTTGCCCGCCTCGGCCAGCCTGCGTTGTTCGGCGTCGCGGATGTTGTAGAGCATCTGGTACTCGAAACCGTCTACCCCGCGGCCGAACTCGTCGGCCAGCTCCGGTACCGCGTCGATGATCATCGGGTCGTGTGAGGCAACCATCGGGTAGCCCGATCCGGCCATGAGCACCCGCAGGCACCGCAGGTAGGAGTCGGTGACCTCCTCGGCGTCGCGGTAGGCCACCGAGGCAGGTTCGTCGTAAGCGCCCTTGCAGAGCCGGATCCGTGCTCCGGCTGCGGCGAACTCACGGCAATCTGCCTCGGTGCGGTGCAGGTAGGCCTGCAGTACCGTTCCCAGCCAATCGAATTCGGTACGCAGGTCACGCACGATCGACAGGGTCGAGTCGGTGGTGGTGTGGTCCTCGGCATCCACGGTCACCCAGGCTCCCACCTCACGGGCCTTGGCGCAGATGGTGTGCGCATTCTCGTAGGCGATCTTCTCGCCGTCGCGCGGCAGCGCCTGGCCGAGCGCCGAGAGCTTGAGCGACACTTCGAGCGGCCGCACTGCCGCGTCGGCGTCACCGCGCTGCGCCAACCCCTCGAGCAGGGTCAGGTAGGCCTGCACGGTGCGTTCGGCGTCCTCGTTGCTCGTGGTGTCCTCACCGAGGTAGTCGACGGTGGCGAAGCGACCCGAATCGCGCAGCGCACCAACGGTGTCGAGCGCATCCGGCACCGTCTCCCCCGCGACGAAGCGGTCGACCACCTTGCGGGTGATCGGGAGACGTTCAGCGGTGTGGCGCAGCCGCAGCGAGTGCGAAGCGGCCAGGATCGCCGGGCGGGCAACCCGCTGGAACACACCCATCTCAGGCCTCCATGTGCGGGTAGGTGTGGTTGGTGGGCGGCACGAACGTCTCCTTGATGGAGCGGGCCGAGGTCCAGCGCAGCAGGTTCAGCGCCGAGCCGGCCTTGTCGTTGGTGCCCGAGGCCCGTGATCCGCCGAACGGCTGCTGGCCGACGACCGCACCGGTCGGCTTGTCGTTGACGTAGAAGTTGCCTGCCGCGTTCCGCAGCCGGTCGGCGGCCGTCAGCACTGCCGCGCGATCGTCGGCGATCACCGCGCCGGTCAGGGCGTAGCGGGCGCCGGTGTCGACGACGTCGAGGATCCGCTCGTACTCCGCGTCCGGATACACGTGCACGGCCAGGATCGGCCCGAAGTACTCGGTGGAGAAGGCCTCGTCGGTCGGGTCGTCGGACAGCAGGACGGTGGGCCGCACGAAATAGCCCTCGCTGTCGTCGTATTCGCCGCCGGCCGCGATGGTGACGCCCGCGGCACCCTTGGCCCGCTCGATCGCCGCGACGTTCTTGGCGAAGGCGCGTTCGTCGATCACGGCGCCGCCGTAATTGGTCAGGTCGGTGACATCGCCGTACTTGAGGTCCGATGTGGCCGAGAGGAAGTCGTCACCCATCTGGTGCCACACCGAACGCGGGACGAAGGCCCGCGAGGCCGCTGAGCATTTCTGCCCCTGATAGTCGAAGGCCCCGCGAATCAGGGCGGTGCGCAGCACATCCGGGCGGGCCGAGGCGTGCGCGACGACGAAGTCCTTGCCGCCGGTCTCGCCCACCAACCGTGGATACGTGTGGTACCGGTCGATGTTCGCGCCGACCTCACGCCACAGGTGCTGGAAGGTGGCGGTCGACCCGGTGAAGTGGATGCCGGCCAGTCGCGGATCAGCCAGTGCCACATCGGAAACCGCGATCCCGTCACCGGTCACCAGGTTGATCACCCCTGGCGGCAGCCCGGCGGCTTCCAGCAGCTGCATGGTCAGGTAGGCCGCGAAGGTCTGGGTGGGTGAGGGTTTCCACACCACTGTGTTGCCCATCAGTGCGGGCGCGGTGGGCAGGTTGCCCGCGATCGCGGTGAAGTTGAACGGGGTGATGGCGTAGACGAAGCCTTCGAGCGGCCGGTGGTCGGTGCGGTTCCACACGCCGGGGCTGCTGATCGGCTGCTGGGCCAGGATCTGGCGGGCGAACTCGACGTTGAACCGCCAGAAGTCGATCAGCTCGCACGGCGCGTCGATCTCGGCCTGATAGGCGGTCTTGGACTGGCCGAGCATGGTGGCCGCGGCGATCTTTTCCCGCCACGGGCCGGCCAGCAGGTCGGCCGCACGCAGGAACACCGCGGCGCGTTCGTCGAACGGCATCGCCGCCCACTCGTGCTTGGCGGCCAGCGCGGCGTCGATGGCCGCGCGGGCGTCGGTGTGTTCGGCGTTGGTCAGCGTGCCCAGCCGCGCGCTGCGGCAGTGCGGCTGCACCACGTCGATGCGTGCGCCGCTGCCCATCGTGTGTTTGCCGCCGATGACGTGCGGCAGGTCGATCGGGGCGCCGGCCAGTTCGCCGAGCGCGGTGGCGAGCCGGGTGCGTTCCCCCGAGCCCGGCGCGTAGTCATGGACCGGCTCGTTGGCCGGCGAGGGCACGTCGGTGATGGCATCCATGAATCAAGAATCCCCGACGTGACCCACGCAACACTTGTCCGATCAGACAAGCATTACGTCGCCAGTCAGTAGAATCGGACAACATGCGGACAACGGGCGTCAGCCTGGGCCAACTGCTGTTGGCGCTGGATGCCACGCTGGTACGGCTGATCCAGGCGCCACGCGGCCTGGACCTGCCCGTGGCCTCGGCCGCACTGATCGACTCCGACGATGTGCGCCTGGGCCTGGCGCCGTCCGCGGGGGCCGCCGACGTGTTCTTCCTGCTCGGGGTCTCCGAGAACGATGCTCTGCGTTGGGTCGAGCAACAGACTGTGCGGCGGGCGCCCGCGGCGATCTTCATCAAGGAACCGTCGGCGGCGGTGGTCAGCCACGCGGTGGCGGCGGGCACCGCGGTGGTGGCAGTCGATCCCAGGGCCCGTTGGGAACGGCTCTACCGGTTGGTCAACCACGTCTTCGAGCATCACGGCGACGGCGCGCTGCACGCTTCGGACACCGATCTGTTCGGCCTGGCCCAGTCCGTTGCCGAACGCACCCACGGCATGGTCAGCATCGAGGATGCCCAGTCACACGTGCTTGCCTATTCGGCCTCCAGCGACGAGGCGGACGAGTTGCGGCGGTTGTCGATTCTCGGCCGGGCGGGCCCGCCGGAGCATCTGGCCTGGATCGCACAATGGGGCATCTTCGACGCGTTGCGCTCCCGACCGGAAGCGGTGCGGGTGGCCGAGCGTCCCGAACTGGGGCTGCGCCCCCGGTTGGCCATCGGCATTTTCGCACCCACCGTCGACGAGCGTCGGGCCCCTGCCTTCGTCGGCACGATCTGGGTTCAGCAGGGCAGCCGTCCGCTGGCCGAGGATGCCGAAGACGTCCTGCGCGGCGCCGCGGTGCTGGCCGCGCGCATCATCGCCCGGCTGGCATCCGCCCCGTCGACGCACGCCGTGCGGGTGCAGGAACTGCTGGGGTTGGGCGAGGCCGGCGCTCCGGTCGAAGTCGAGTTGATCGCCAGAGAGTTGGGTGTGGCCGTCGACGGTCGGGCCGCGGTGATCGGCTTCGACAGCCCCGCCGGAGGCACCCGGCTGGCCGATGTGCTGGCGTTGAGCGCCAGCGCTTTTCGTCACGACGCGCAGATGGCGTCGGCGGGGTCCCGCGTCTACGTGTTGTTCCCCAGCACCGGCAAGGCGGTGACCTCGTGGGTGCGCGGCACAGTGTCTGCGCTGCGGGCCGAATTGGGACTGCAGTTGCACGCGGTGATCGCCAGCCCGGTGGCCGGCCTGGCCGGCGCTGCGGGTGCCCGCACCGATGTGGACCGCGTGCTCGACACTGCCGAGCGCCATCCCGGAACGCTGGCCGCGGTCACCTCACTTGCCGAAGCGCGCACCACGGTGCTGCTCGACGAGATCGTCACCGCGATCGCCTCGGATGAGCGGCTGATCGATCCGCGCGTGCGGGCACTGCGCGCCGACGAGCCGGTGCTCGCCGAAACCCTGGGCGTGTACCTGGACTGCTTCGGCGATGTCGCTGCGGCGGCACAGCATCTGCATGTCCACCCCAACACCGTGCGCTACCGGATCCGCCGGGTCGAGCAGTTGCTGGCCACCTCACTCAACGATGCCGACGTGCGACTGCTGCTCTCGCTGAGCCTGCGCGCGACCGGTTGAGGCCGGGCCGCTGTCCATCGTTCGGTTGACAGACGAATCAGCCGTGAAGTCGTCGCGCGGAGGCAACCGGAGGAGCACCGTGGGGGTATGACAACCGAAGCGGTTCAGCAGGAATCCGAGCATCCGTATCTCAGCGGGAACTTCGCACCGGTGCATGACGAGGTCACCGTCACCGACCTCACCGTTACCGGGACCATTCCGGACTACCTCGACGGGCGGTATCTGCGCACCGGACCCAACCCGCTGAAGGCTCCCGATCCGCAGCGCTACCACTGGTTCTTCGGCGACGGCATGGCGCACGGGATCCGGCTGCGCGACGGCGCGGCAACCTGGTACCGCAACCGGTGGGTGCGGTCGTCGTCGGTGGCCCGCGAGCTCGGCGAGAAATGGGCGGGCGGCGCACACGCCGCGGGATTCGATTTCGCCGCCAACACCAACATCATCGGCCACGCCGGCAAGACCTTCGTCCTCACCGAGGCCGGCGTGCGGCCCTACGAACTCACCGAGGAACTCGACACCGTGGGCCCGTCCGACTTCTGCGGCACCCTGTTCGGCGGCTTTACCGCACACCCTAAGCACGACCCGAAAACCGGTGAGCTGCATGCGGTCTCATACAACCCGATGCGCGGCAACCTGGTCACCTACACCGTCACCGGGGTGGACGGAAAGGTCCGGCGTACCGTCGACGTTCCCCTGCCCACCCAGACGATGATGCACGACTTCACCCTGACCGAACACCACGTGGTGCTCTACGACCTGCCGGTGGTGCTGGACCTGTCCGCTGTGGTCAAGAGCGCCCCGGCCCGCACCGCAGCGCGGCTGCTGACCAGGCTCGCCGCCACGCACGCGGCGCCGGACTTCCTGCTGCGTGCCACGATGCGCGGTTCCGAACACCGGGGCCTGCCGTTTTCGGGGATGCCCTACCGGTGGGCACCCGAGCGCGGCGCCCGCGTCGGGGTGATGCCGCGGGAGGGTTCGGCTGCCGACATCCGGTGGTTCGAGGTGCCGACCTGCTATGTGTTCCACGCCCTCAACGGTTATGACCGCGCCGGGGCCGACGGCGAGCAGATCGTCCTCGATGTGGTGCGGCATCCCGCGGTGTTCACCACCGGGGATCAGTTGTTCACCGACTCTGTCACGTTGGACCGCTGGACCATCGACCTGGAAACCGGCCGGGTGCGCGAGCAGCGGCTTCACGACGAGTCACAGGAGTTCCCCCGCGTCGACGAGCGGCTTGTCGGCCTGCCCCACCGGTACGGCTACACCGTCGGTATCAATGTCGGGCCGGACGGAGCGCCGACCTCAATACTGCGCCACGACCTTCGGGATGGCGGCACCGAGCGCGTCGAGTTCGGGCCGGGACGCGAGCCCGGCGAGTTCGTCTTCGTGCCGGCCGGTCCGGACGCCGACGAGGACGAGGGCGTGCTGATGGGATTCGTCTATGACCGCGCCGAGAACCGCAGTGATCTGGTGCTGCTCGACGGCCAGACCCTGGCACCTGTTGGCACCGTGCATATTCCGGTCAGGGTTCCGCACGGCTTCCACGGCAATTGGGTGGCGTCGGACCGTTAGCATCGGCTGATGACCGAGAACGGTCCTGGCCTGCGTGAGCCGTCGAGCTGGCACTGGATGTGGGAGGCCTACGTCTGTGGCCTCTGCATCGCGGCGATGGTGGCGGTGGTAGTGCTGCAGCGGACCCTCGGAGGGAACGTACCGGTGGCCTGTGGCGCGCTCGCCGCCATGGTGGTGATCGTTCTGACGTTCGGCCGCAATGTTATTCGTGATGTGGATCCGTCCGCCGGTCCGGTGAGCGCTCGCGCCGCGGCGTTCGTCGCGGTGATGATCGGACTGTGGCTCGTCGCCATGCTGGCAGCGGACGCGGCGGTCACGGCGATCCCGGCGCTGTACCCACTGATCTTCGCCGCACTCCCGCTCACCGCCGCCCTGACGCTCACCTTCCTGGTCACCCTGCTTCCACTGGCACTGGCCGCGGCCGTTCATGGGCTGGGGTGGTCGAGCCTGCCCGCAGTGGCGGCGATAACGCTGGCGGGGGCGGTGGCGGCCCCGATCATCGGCACCTCGATCATGACCATCATGCGCCAGCGCAGGCAGTTGGAAGAGACAGTCGCCGAACTGGCGGCCACCCGGGCCGAGACCTCCCGGCTCTCGCGGGAAGCCGGGGCGGCCACCGAGCGGGAGCGGCTGGCCCGGGAAATCCACGACACCCTGGCGCAGGGGTTCACCAGCATCGTGGCGCTCGCCCAGGCCGTGCAGGCCGAGAGCGAGAGCGATCCGGCCGCCGCCGCCCGCCATGTCGAACTGATCCGCAGCACCGCGCGGGACAACCTGGCCGAGGCCCGCACGATGGTGACCGGGCTGACGCCCGCCGCGTTGGAGGAGGGCTCGCTGTCCGCCGCCCTGCGCCGCCAGGCCGAGGGCCTGGCCGCCGAGACCGGGATCTCCGTCGACGTCCGCATCGACGACGATCTACCGCAGCTCGGCATGGCCGCCGATGTGGTGCTGTTGCGCAGTGCGCAGGAGGCGATGGCGAACGTGCGCAGGCATGCCCACGCCAGCGTGCTGCACGTGCGGCTGCAACCGGACGCGGACGGGGTGCGGCTTTCTTTGTCCGACAACGGTATCGGCCTGCGACCCGATCACGTCGACGGGTTCGGCCTGCGCGGGATGCGGGCCCGGCTGGACCAGGTCGGAGGCACGCTGACGCTGTCCACACCGGAAGGTGGCGGGGTGCAGGTGGTCGTGGCGGTGCCGACATGACGACCGTCTTGCTGGTCGACGATCACCCGGTGGTCCGCGAGGGGCTGCGCGGCATGATCGACGCCGAGGACGACCTGACCGTGGTCGGTGAGGCCGGCTCCGGGGCCGAGGCGATCGGGCTGGCCCACACACTTCGACCCGACGTCATCCTGATGGACCTGCGGATGCCCGGGATCGACGGTGTCACCGCCACCGCACAGATCCTGGCCGACAATCCGTCGACCCACATCGTCGTGGTCACGACCTACGAGAGCGACACCGACATCCTTCGCGCCGTCGAGGCGGGGGCGACGGGCTATCTGCTCAAGGACGCGTCCCGCGCCGAGTTGGCCCGCGCCGTGCGCGACGCCGCGCGCGGCAAGACGGTCCTCGCCCCGGGCGTGGCCGACCGGCTGGTGAACGCGGTCCGGGCGCCGTCGGTGACACTGTCGACGCGCGAAGCGCAGGTGCTGGCCCTGGTGGGCACCGGGGCCACCAACTCCGATATCGGCCGCGCCCTGCACATCAGCGAGGCCACGGTGAAGACGCATCTGCTGCGGGCGTTCAACAAGCTCGGGGTGTCCGACCGGACGGCAGCGGTCACCACCGCGATGTCGCTCGGGTTGCTCGACTGAGCCGGATCAGGCCAGCCGCTGCACGGCGGTGGCGATCCGCTCGTCTGTCGCAGTCAGCGCGACCCGCACGTACTGCGCTCCTGCCGGACCGTAGAACTCGCCCGGCGCCACCAGGATCCCGCGCTCGGCCAGCCACCTGACGGTGTCGCGGCACGGCTCGCCACGGGTGGCCCACAGGTACAGGCCCGCCTCGGAGTGCTCGACGGTGAACCCGGCCGCCTGCAGGGCGGGCAGCAGGACCGCACGGCGCTTCAGGTACCGCTCGCGTTGGATCGCTTCGTGCTCGTCGTCGTCGAGGGCGGCGGTCATCGCGGCCTGCACCGGCGTCGGCACCATCATCCCGGCGTGCTTGCGCACCGCGAGCAGCTCGGCCACCACGGCAGGATCCCCGGCGACGAACCCGGCGCGGTAGCCGGCCAACGAAGAGGTCTTGGACAGGGAGTGCACGGCCAGCAGGCCGGTGTGGTCGCCGTCGCAGACAGACGGGTGCAGCACGCTGAACGGCTCGGCTTCCCAGCTCAGGCCCAGATAGCACTCGTCAGACGCGATCAGTACGCCACGATCCCGGGCCCAGGCCACCACCTTGCGCAGGTGGTCCACCCCGAGCACGCGGCCGGTGGGGTTGCTGGGCGAGTTCAGGTAGATCAGCGCGGGACGTTGCGGCCCCAGCTGGGTCAGCGAATCGGCACGCAGCACCTGCGCCCCGGCCAGCAGGGCGCCCACCTCGTAGGTGGGGTAGGCCAGTTCGGGAACGACGACGGTATCGCCGGGGCCGATCGCCAGCAGTGTCGGCAGCCAGGCGATCAGCTCCTTGGTGCCGATCACCGGCAGCACCGCGTCCGGTGCCAGGTCGGTGATGCCGTAGCGGCGTTGCAGCGCGGCCAGGGCGGAGGCACGAAGGGCCGGGGTACCGGCGGTCGTCGGGTAGCCCGGAGCGGAGCTGGCGGCGGCCAGCGCATCCCGGATCACCGGCGCCACCGGATCAACCGGAGTACCTACCGAAAGGTCGACGATTCCGTCGGGGTGCGACCGGGCCAGGGCCGTGACGTCGGCCAGGGTGTCCCACGGGAACTCTGGCAGTACCGCCGAACGACGCTGTCGCACCACGTCAGTCTCGAAGCCGGTCTCGACTGTGCTCAGTCCTCGGCCTTGGCCGGCAGATCCTTGATCACCTGCGGATCGTTGTCGGTCTCGCCGACCTTGGAAGCGCCGCCGGGTGAGCCCAGTTCGGAGAAGAAGTCCGCGTTGGCCTGCGCGTAGCTGCTCCACTGGTCGGGCACGTCATCTTCGTAGTAGATGGCCTCGACCGGGCAGACCGGTTCGCACGCGCCGCAGTCCACACACTCGTCGGGGTGGATGTACAGCATGCGTGCACCCTCGTAGATGCAATCGACCGGGCATTCCTCGATACATGCCTTGTCTTTGACGTCGACGCAGGGTTCGGCAATGACGTACGTCACTGATGTCTCTCCTGTCCAGTGGGCTGCTGGGCTCGGTGGTCGGGACTCTGATGAGTTCGACGTCACAGTATGCGTTGCCCATACTTGGACGCTCGTCTCAGTGTGCCCTAACTTCACGCACCACCCATTTAAGGGTGGCGCGTAGTAACTGATACTAAACGTCGCAGATACACCTCGCCTAGTCGCCACGGCCTATTACTTGACTCTCGGCAACGCCATACAACTAGTTGCATAGGACCGCCGGTCCCACCTACTCTGCCGACATGGGGTTGGCCTATCCGAACCTTTTGTCACCGTTGGACCTCGGGTTCACCACGCTGCGCAACCGGGTGGTGATGGGCTCGATGCACACCGGCCTGGAGGACCGTGCCGGTGACACCGCGAAACTGGCCGAGTACTTCGCCGAGCGGGCTCGCGGCGGCGTCGGGCTGATCATCACCGGCGGCTATGCACCGAACAAGACCGGCTGGCTGCTGCCCTTCGCCTCTCAGCTCGTGTCCTCGTCAGAGGCGCGGCGGCATCGCCGGATCACGGGCGCCGTACACGAGGCCGACGGCAAGATCCTGCTGCAGATCCTGCACGCCGGACGCTATGCCTACCATCCACTTTCGGTGAGCGCGTCCGCGATCAAGGCCCCCATCAACCCATTTAAGCCGCGACGACTCCGTGATATCCAAGGCACCATCGACGACTTCGTCCGCTGCGCGCTGCTGGCCCGCGAGGCGGGTTACGACGGTGTCGAGATCATGGGCAGCGAAGGCTATCTGCTCAACCAGTTCCTGGCACCGCGCACGAACAAGCGCAACGACGCTTGGGGCGGCACCCCGGAGAAACGTCGCCGCTTCCCGGTCGAGATCGTGCGCCGGGTGCGCGAGGCGGTGGGCTCCGATTTCATCATCTGCTACCGGATGTCGATGGCGGATTACGTCGAGGACGGCCAGAGCTGGGACGAAATCGTCGCGCTGGCAACCGAAGTCGAAGCAGCTGGAGCGACGATCGTCAACTCGGGATTCGGCTGGCACGAGGCACGCGTGCCCACGATCGTCACCTCGGTACCCAACAGCGCGTTCGTTGACATCAGCAGCGCGCTGGCCGAGCACATCTCGATCCCGGTGGTGGCCTCCAACCGGATCAACATGCCGCAGACCGCCGAACAGACGCTGGCCGATACGCACGTCCAGTTGATCTCGATGGCCCGGCCCTTCCTCAGCGATCCGGACTGGGTACTCAAGGCCGCCGAGGAGCGCGTCGACGAGATCAACACCTGCATCGCCTGCAATCAGGCCTGCCTCGACCACGCCTTCGTGCACAAGAAGGTCTCGTGCCTGCTCAACCCGCGGGCCGGGCGGGAGACATCGCTGGTGCTCAGCCCGACGCGCCGGGCCCGGTCCGTTGCCGTCGTCGGCGCCGGGCCGGCCGGGCTGTCCGCCGCGGTCAGCGCCGCACAGCGCGGTCACCGGGTGACACTGTTCGAGGCGGGGTCGGCGATCGGCGGCCAATTCGACTTGGCCAGAAGGATTCCCGGCAAGGAAGAGTTCAACCAGACCATCCGGTACTACACCACGATGCTGGACAAGCTCGGGGTCGACGTGCGGCTGGGGATCCGGGCCGGAGTCGACGATCTGGCCGGTTTCGACGACGTGGTGCTGGCCAGCGGGGTCACGCCGCGGCTGCCCGCCATCCCCGGCATCGACCATCCGAAGGTCCTCACCTACGCCCAGGCCATCACCGGCGCGCCCGTCGGCAAGTCGGTGGCGGTGATCGGCGCGGGCGGGATCGGTTTCGATGTCAGCGAATTCCTGACCACCGACGAGTCACCGACGCTCAACCTCAAGGAATGGAAGGCGGAGTGGGGCGCGGCCGATCCTCAGGAAACCCGCGGAGCGCTCACCACTCCCCTGCCCGCCCCGGCCGTCCGCGAGGTGTACCTGCTGCAGCGCACCAAGGGCGCACAGGGCCGCAACCTCGGTAAGACCAGCGGCTGGGTGCACCGGGCCTCGCTGAAAGCCAAAGGGGTACATCAGCTTTCCGGGGTGAACTACGAGCTCATCGATGACGAGGGGCTGCACATCAGCTTCGGCTCCGAACACCGCGATCGACAGGTGCTCCCCGTCGACAACGTGGTGATCTGCGCCGGGCAGGAGTCGGTCCGCGATCTCGAGGATGCGTTGCGCGGTGCCGGCATCGAGCCGCACATCATCGGAGGCGCCGCTGTCGCAGCCGAACTCGATGCCAAGCGGGCGATCCGTCAGGGCACCGAGTTGGCCGCTCGCCTGTAGGCCACCCTGCACCGCGAGCGACCGCGTCTGTACGGAGACACGCCGTATTTCTTGGCATTTTGCGGTCGCTCACGGTGCCGGCATCAGGCCTGCTTGAGGGCTTCGATCTCCAGGGTGACGGTGATCTTGTCGCCGACGACGGTGCCACCGGTCTCCAGCGGCATGTCGATGTCGATGCCGAAGTCCTTGCGGTTCAACACCACCGAGGCCTCGAAACCGGCGACAGCGCCCTGACCCATGCCAGGGTTCACGCCGTTGAACTCGAGCTTGAGCGAAACCGGCTTGGTCACACCCTTGAGGGTGAAGTCGCCGTCGACCACGTAGTCGTCGCCATCGGGGCGCACCGCGGTCGAAACGAAGGTGGCGGTCGGGTAGTGCTCGGCGTCGAAGAAGTCTGCGGACCGCACGTGGGCGTCGCGCTGCTCGTTGCGGGTGTTGATCGAGTTGACGTCGATGGTGGCGCTGACCGACGGAGTGCCGTCCTCGGCAATCGTGACAGCGCCGCTGAACGTCTCGAAGCTGCCGCGGACCTTGCTCACCATCAGGTGGCGGACCGAAAAGTTGATCGACGAATGGACCGGGTCGATGGCCCAGGTGCCTGCGGTCAGGTCGGTGGCTACTGCGACGGTCATGGTGTCTCCTTGGTTCGAGAGCCGGTCGGTCCGGCACCTTCACCAAGCACTAACCGGACTGTGGTCCGATTCAATTCCCGAATTTCAGAATTTTTCTGCCGATCGTGAAAGCAGGGCGCATCACGCCCTGTCATGGCTCCGCGAGCGACCGGCCAGGTACGCAAAATGCGGCGTGTCGGCGTACAGACACGGTCGCTCGCGGTGCAGAGGCGCTACTTATGCCGCGAGTTATGCCGCCAGGGGCGAGTAATCAGTGGTGCGCTGACGGGCCGGGCGGCCGATGCCCTCGGCGATCGCGACGAGTTCGGCCACGGTCTTGGCCGAGCCGTTCTCCGAGCCGGCCATCCGGGAGATGGTCTCCTCCATCAACGTGCCGCCCAGATCGTTGGCGCCACCGCGCAGCATCACCTGCGTGCGCTCGATACCGAGCTTGACCCAGCTGGTCTGAATCGACGGGATCCGGCCGTGCAACATGATCCGGGCCAATGCGTGCACGGCCCGGTTGTCGCGGTGCGTCGGCCCGGGACGCGCGCCCCCGGCCAGGTACAGCGGCGAGGACTGGTGCACGAAAGGCAGCGGCACGAATTCGGTGAATCCGCCGGTCTTGTCCTGGATGCCGCGGAGCACGTTGAGGTGCCCCACCCAGTGCTTGGGCGTGTCCACGTGGCCGTACATCATCGTCGACGACGAGCGCAGGCCCACCTCGTGCGCGGTGGTCACCACATTGATCCACTCCGACGTCGGCAGCTTGCCCTTGGTGAGCACCCAGCGCACCTCGTCGTCGAGGATCTCGGCGGCCGTGCCCGGGATGGTGTCCAGACCGGCCTCGCGCAGGCTGGTCAGCCATTCACGGACGGACAGCCCGCTGCGGGTCACGCCGTTCGCGATCTCCATCGGGCTGAACGCGTGCACGTGCATCGACGGCACCCGCGCCTTGACGGCACGCACCAGATCGGCATAACCGGTGACCGGAAGCTCGGGGTCGATGCCACCCTGCATGCAGACCTCGGTGGCACCGGCGACGTGGGCCTCCCAGGCGCGGTCGGCCACCTCGTCGGTGGACAGCGAGTACGCGTCGGCGTCGCCCTTGCGCTGCGCGAACGCGCAGAACCGGCAGCCGGTGTAGCAGATGTTGGTGAAGTTGATGTTGCGGTTGACGACGAACGTCACGTCATCCCCGACGACATCGCGGCGCAACGAATCCGCCAGTGCGGTAACGGCTTCCAGCGCCGGCCCGTCTGCGGTGGCCAGCGCGAGATACTCGTCGTCGCTGCAGCCGCCCGGATCGCGTTCGGCGGAGCGCAACGCGGCCAGCACATCGGTGTCGATACGTTCGGGTGCACGGGCAGCTAGCTCGTGCACCTTGGCGCGGATCGACTCCCAGTCGCCGAATGCACTGTCCAAATCGCTGCGGGTCTCGGTCAGCCGGCCCTCGGAGTCGATCGCGGAGTGCAGATCGATGCGGCCCAGCGATTCGGACGCCTCGTCAGGCTCCTGCCACGGCCGTCCGACCGGGTTGACGTCCAGCGCGAACCCGGTGTCGGGATCGGCCAGCGCGTCGACATGCCCGCGCACCCGCGGATCGATCCAGGCCGCACCCGCCTGCACGTACTGCGGTTGCGCGGTCAGCCGCTGGACCAGGTCGTAGCCGGCCTCGGCGGTCACATCGGCCAGGTCGTCCAGCGCCGGCCAGGGCCGCTCGGGGTTGACGTGATCGGGGGTCAGCGGTGAGACGCCACCCCAGTCGTCGACGCCGGCGCCGATGAGCGCCAGGCATTCGTCACGCGACACCAGATTCGGCGGGGCCTGGATGCGCATCTTGGGCCCCAACACCAGACGCGTCACCGCGATCGTCGCCAGGAAGTCGTCGATCCCGGCATCGGGCGTCGACGCCATCGCGGTGTGGTCCTTGGCCCGGAAGTTCTGCACGATCACTTCTTGAACGTGACCGAATTCCTTGTGGGACTTGCGGATCGCGTGCATGGTCTCGGCACGCTCAGTCAGCGTCTCACCGATCCCGACCAGCAGCCCGGTCGTGAACGGGACCGACAACCGGCCGGCATCGTCCAGCGTGCGCAACCGCACCGCGGGATCTTTGTCCGGGCTGCCGTAGTGGGCCTCGCCCTTGACCTCGAACAAGCGACGCGACGTGGTCTCCAGCATCATGCCCATCGACGGTGCGACGGGCTTCAGCCGCGACAACTCCGACCAGCTCATCACGCCCGGATTCAGATGCGGCAGCAGACCGGTCTCCTCGAGCACCCGGATGGCCATGGCCCGCACATAGTCCAGCGTCGAGTCGTAGCCGCGCTCGTCGAGCCACTGCTTGGCCTCGTCCCAGCGGTCCTCGGGGCGGTCGCCGAGGGTGAACAGCGCTTCCTTGCAACCCAGCTCGGCACCGCGGCGCGCGACGTCGAGAATCTCGTCGGGCTCCATGTACATACCCATGCCCTGCGCACGCAGCTTGCCGGGCACGGTGACAAAGGTGCAGTAATGGCAGGTGTCGCGGCACAGGTGCGTCACCGGGATGAACACCTTGCGCGAGTAACTGACCGGCAGCCGGCCATTCGCTCCACGCCGGCCTGCCGATTCCAGCCCGGCGTCACGCACCCGGGCGGCGCTGGCACACAGATCGGCCAGATCTTCGCCGCGGGCCGTCATCGCGATGGCGGCCTCGTCGACGTTGAGGGTCACGCCGTCGCGAGCCCGGCGCAATACTCGCCGTAGGGCAGCCGAAGTCGTCGGCGCGCTGGGCACCGTTGATTTCGATGGGACGGCCGGGATGGGCAGATCGGCGCCGCGCTGGGGGTTCAGAGCCACTCCCGTGTAACCCCGTCGTTGTGCACAATCATCCACGCGTCTCACATTCTGAAACCAATGCGCCCGGCATACCGGCCACGATAGCCCCAGCATGTCAGGACAGTGTGAGGCCCTTAGTGGACACACAATTTAAAGAAGCGACTATCGGCCTACCGACCACGTAAGTTATTTCCGTCGGGAAGGGGATACCGGAGGAGTCGTGATGTCTACAAGTGTTCGTTCGTATCTGGTCGCGGGAGCCGCCGCGGCCACAGCCACAGCCATCGCCCTCACCCCGGTACAGGCAGCTCCTGCTGATATCGCCGTCCCCGCACACCCGACCTCCACCCAACCGCAACTGACGCAGGCCATGGTCGATCTGCTCGCCGCGGCCAGCCGGATGACAGCTGCGGTAGCCCCGAAGCTGCCCGACCAGACGGGTCCCGCCCCAGCACTGGGGGTCGCGCCGTCGGGGGCCGTCACGACCGGAGAGATCGGCGTCCAAAACGCGGCGGGCAATTTCGTGGAGTCCGCTTACCTGGGCATCCAGGCCTGGGTCGACTGGGCTGTCGATTACGGCACCGACCTTGCCTACTGGGTTGGGCAATGGGTTCCGTTCGTCAGCCCCATCACTACCCAGGTCGACATCTTCTACTGGCAACTGATCAGACCGATCGCGAACGCCGTTGCTCTCACCTTCCTGGTCCCGGTGATCAATGATCCGCTGAATCTCGGGGTGTGGGTCAACTCGGCGGGTGCGGCGATCATCCAGTCGGTGCAGGCCGCGGTCAACTTTGGTGTCGCTGAGTTCAACCAGTTCTTCGGCTGGATCATCCCGCCGCTGCCGCCACCATTTCCGACGGTTGCATCCGTGGCGGCGACCGAATCACTGGCCACACCGTTGGCCTCCAGCCTGCGTGAGCTGGTGGGCGATCTCGTGCGGCCGTCGACGGATTTCATGACCAACCTTGCTGCGCCCGCGGCGATCGCTGAGGGAACTACCCAGCGCCCGCTGAGTAGTGTGGCCGCCGCGCTCTCCAAGGCTGGCGAGAACTTCGCGACGACGTTCGAGAAACTGGCCGAGGGAACCGGCCTCGCGGCCCTCACCGACCGGCTCAAGGCGCAGGCGGCGGCGGACGGAGAGAATCCGGTCACCGAGCTCGTCGGAAGCACGGTCGAAAAGGCCCTCGAAGGCACCGTCGAGACCACCAAGGAAGCATCGGAGAACCTCGCCAACGGCCTGAACGAGACCGTCAAGGCCGTCTCGAACGACGCCGAACCGCAGGAGATCACGACGGCACAGAAAGACGACATCAGCGTCGTCCCGAAGTCGGTGCGCCAGTCGCTGCGGAATGCTCAGGACGCAACCGCGGTAGACAAGACAGAAGCGGCCGACAAGGCACCAGGCCGAACCGTCGTCTCAGGCAAACAGGACATCCGCGCTGCCGTCGACAAGTCGGCGGCGGGTGTGAAGAAAGCCGCGGACGACACCCGTGAAGCGGTCAAGAACGCCGTCAAGAACGTGGCACCGAAGCCCAAGGTCAAGAAGGAAAAGACCGTGTCGGCCAAGGATTCCCAGCAGTCCAAGGACAACGGTAAGTCGGACAGCGACAAGAAGTAGGTCAGCGGCGGTAACGCAGTCGCAGCATCGCCGCCGGTGGTAACGCACCGGCGGCGATGAATATCAGCGAGCCGTAGGCCATCAAGCCTCGGCCGGCGAAAATGATGTCTCCGCCCGGACCACCGAACGTCATCGCCACGACAGTGGCCAGCCAGGTCCACAACGGCAGCGCCGCCATCCGCATGGAATCTGTCCAGTACATGGCCGCCCACACGAGAGCGGTGTTGACCGCTCCGGCCGCCAGCGCGCTCACCGGAAACGGGATCGACCCAACATATGACGGCAGCAGTAATGCGCCTACGACGGCCGAGATGACGCCGTCAACCGCGAGCAGTGCCAGGACAACACGACCCAGCACAAGGTCCGAGGGCGGGGTCAGGTCGGGATGCTGTCGAGCAGACCGACAAGCGAACCCACCACCCACTGGAAGTTGTCCGCGCGGTCCTGCCAGTGCTGCAGGTTCGGATCCAGATCGGGGTCCATGAATGTCCCTTCGACGCCTCTGATTCACCGGAGCTTACCGCGTCCAGTTTTGGCTATTGCAGATTCAGTCCGTGCAGCAGGTCGGTTTCCCACCCACGCGCGTCCCGCTCCCCCGCGTTGCCCGACACCAGCACGTAGTGCTCCTCACCGAGCAGCGGCAGGGCAAGGTTGTTGGACAGTGCGAATGCGCTTCCGTCGGCAGCGACGGTGACCTGGGTGGCGTGGGCCCGCATCGCGGCGACCTTGGCCGGAAGCTGTGCGGTGGCGTCGACGACGGCATCGATCTGATCGTCGGTGTACCCGAACGGAACATCCCCGACGTCGATCCGGATCCAGTCCTCGGGTACGTCCTGCAGACCCTTGAGGCCGGCCCGCATCGCGGTGCTCGCCATGACCGTCCAATAGAACTTGGGGACGTCCCAGCCGGCTGCCGCGACAGCCGCGGTGGTGACGCGGTGCGCCTGCTTGTGATCGGGGTGCCCGTACCCGCCGTCGGGGTCGTAGGTGACGACGACATGCGGTCGCAGGTTCTCGATGATCTGCACCAGTTCGCCGACCGCCTCGTCGAAGTCGGCGTCAATGAAGCGCTGCTGCTTGCGCGCCGGTGAACCCTCCATGCCCGAGTCGCGCCACCGACCGGGGCCGCCGAGGAACTGCGGTGCGCCGATGCCGAGTGCGCTCAGCGCCTTGGTCAGCTCGCTGATCCGGTAACCGCCGAGTTGATCGGCGTGGTCGACGGCCAACCGCGCGTAGCGGTCGCCGATGACCTCACCCTCCTCGCCGAGGGTGCACGTCACCACATGCACGTCGGCACCGAGCGCGGCGTAATGCGCGATCGTGGCGCCGGTGGTGAGGGTTTCGTCGTCCGGATGGGCGTGGACGAACAGCAGACGGGGCGTTTCGCTGGGCATCGTGAGCGACGATAGCCCTGCATCGACGGCCCCGCCGCAAGACCCGCTCCACCAGCGTTTTCCACAACGCTGACGAAACCGCGTATCCCGCATACATTCACGGAGTGACCCGGCGCGAGCTCGAGTTCGGCTGCAGCATCATCGTCGTCGGGTTGCTGGCGGGCCTGGCGGGTATGGCGACGACGGTTCTCCTGCACTTCGTAGAACACCTCACCTACGCCTATTCGTTCGGCTCGTTGCTCGAAGGTGTCACCGGCAGCAGCCCGGTGCGCCGCGCGGTCGGGCCGATGATCGGCGGGGCGCTGGCCGGGTTCGGCTGGTGGATTCTGCGTCGGCACTACGCCGTTCCCGGGCTTGCCTCGACCATCGCCGAACACCGGCCCATCCCGCGGGTTTCACTGACGCTCGACGCGGCGCTGCAGGTCCTCGTGGTGGGTTCCGGCGCATCTCTTGGCCGCGAGGGTGCACCCCGCCAGGTGGCCGCGGTACTCGGCGATGCCGGAACGTCACGGTGGGCGCTGACACCCAATGACCGCGAGATCCTGCTCGCCTGCGCCGCGGGGGCCGGGCTCGGAGCGGTCTACAGCGTGCCGATCGGCGGCGCCTTGTTCGCGATCCGGATCATGCTGCACACGTGGCATCCGCGGGCCGTCGGCGCCGCGTTGATCACCTCAGCCCTCGCGGTGGCGGTCGCCTCGCCGGTGACACATGTTCGGGCTCCGCTGGATTGGCCGGACCCGAGCCTGTCTTACCTGTTGACCGGTTTCGCTTTGGTCCTGGCGCCACTGGCCCTGGTGGTTGGCATGGCCTTCGACCGGATCATGGCGCTGGCCCGGCCGGCGGCACCGGTCACGTCGTGGCTGATCATCCCGGGCATTGCCGCGGCGGGCCTGCTCGTCGGTCTCGGTTCGGTGTGGTGGCCGGAGCTTCCGGGCAATGGGAAGAGCATTCTGACCGTCAGCCTCGACAGCGGGATGACGCTGGGATCCGCGGCGGTGATCCTGCTCCTGAAGCCCTTGCTCACCGCGGTCTTTCTGCGCGCCGGCGCGGTGGGCGGCATGCTGACGCCCGCGTTGGCGACCGGCGCCGCGCTCGGTTCACTCGTGGCGCTGGCGATCAACACGCTGGGTCTTCACCCCGTCAGCGTCGCTGCCGTGTCCTTGACCTGTGCTGCCGGCGTGCTTGCGGTGACACAGCGTGCGCCGATCTGGGCGGCGCTGTTCGTGTGGGAGTTGGCGCGGCCTCCGCTGTGGGTGTTGCTGCCCTTCCTGGCCGCTGCGCTGGCCGCGTACGGACTGCACGCGCTGCGCGAGCGGCGCACCGAAGCGCCGGACGAGTGACCCGACGGCGGGCAAACCCGGCAACGAAATCCGTCGTTTTTGAAACTGACCGAGCCTGCCACTTCGTTGCCAACGCAAAGACTGGGACGGATACCGAGACTGACGGTCTCACTAGTGTCGGGTGCCGCATTCGAGGGGTGCTTGTTTTACAGATCACACCGTGATGTCCACTGTGTGCGCGCTAACTCTCCGGCCGGCGCCACGCCGACATTACCGCTGGGTAACCTAACCGCACTTATCGCCGAGGGCTTCGCTGGCAATTGAATGACCAGCCCTGCCATATGTTTGCTACGTCAGGCTTAGCACCGGCCCAAATATCGCTACTTTCGGTATCGCAACCACGTACCACGACCACGGTAAATCCGTACTACCAGCAATATCCCAGATACCCGAAGTTCATTTGCGGAGCCGCCAGAAGGGTCAGTCGGCCTGAAAAATTGCTTAGAAAATTTGCAGACAACGCAACTTACTTTGGGGTAACTTCTGCGCCGACCTTAGTTACGCTCCCGTAAGGAGATTCAATGCAACTCGCTGCTCGGTCGTACATGGCCGCGGGGGTGGCACTCGTCGGTGCCAGTGCCATCGCAGTCAGCCCGATGGCTCCGCCCGTCCCAGAAGCGCACATGCCCGTAGCTCTGACGGCTGCCATCGAGAACCCAGTGACCGTCTTCGAGCCGGCGATCGCCGCAACGCAGACGTTGTTCAGCAACTTCATCGAACGCCAGACCACCAATCCGCTGCCGGTCCTGCGGCAGCTCGCCACCAATGTGGCCACGGGCGTCCAGGTGTTCGCAAACACAGATCCCGTCCTGGTTGTAGCGCTGGCACTGACGCACGGAGTCATCACCGCCCAGGAGATCGGGCCCAACCTGGCCGCGCTCGGGGAGAGCACCTCCTCCGCGATGAACGCGCTCGTCGAGAACCTCGGTGTACTCGCCGCCGGACTGCCGGATGCGCTGCAGGCCGCGGGTGCCCTGATTGCCGCCGGCGATCCCAACGGTGCCATCAACGCGATCATGGGCCCGGGTGTGCAGCCGATCATCAACATCATGCTCGAAACCGTGAACCCCCAGATCAACGCTGTCGGTCACGTGCTCGGCGTTCCTCAGCCGATTATCGACGCTGCGACGGAGTCCACCCTGGGCGTCTTGATCGCCGTGGCCTCGGCAACGGTGGGTATCGGATTCGACCTCCCCGGTTACCCCCTGCCCCTGGTGAAGCAGGTCATCGCCGGCACCCAGAGCGTGCTGGCCGCTGCCGCTTCCGGCGATCCGGGCACCTTCGTGAATGCCGTGCAGCACAGCGTTGCCGACTTCGTAGCCGATGTCGCGTACCAGGTCGATCAGACGATCAGCATGGGCAACTACATCGCGGATTCGTTCACCAACGCCCTCAAGCAGATCACCCCCAAGCCGGTCCCCTTCCCGGATATCGAGCTCCCCAAGGCTCTGGCCGCACCGGCCCACGCCATCGCGGCCACCACGGCAGTCACTACAGCGCTCGAGCCGGCGGCCACGCCGGTTGAGAAGACCGAGTCTGCTCCGGCCACCGAGGCGGACAACGCTTCTGGCGCCGGGACAGATACTTCGGCCGCACCGACCACCGGCGCCACGGAGACCGACGCCAAGGCCGATACCGGTGCAACCGCGACCGACAGCGACGACGCCACCAAGGCGACCACCGAGCTGTCGGCCAAGGAATCACCCAAGGCTGCAAAGGGATCGGAAAAGGCCGGCTCCGTCAAGGCGGTCCGCTCCCAGGTCAAGTCCGCCGTCAAGAAGCTGACCGACGGCCTGAAGAAGGACAAGACCGCCCCCAAGAAGAGCGCCGAGAAGAAGGCCGAGTCATCCAGCGACTCCACCAAGGGCTCCGACAAGTAACCCACAGCACCACCGGCAGGCCCCCTCCATCAACACCATGGAGGGGGCCTCCGGCTTCTATGGAAGTTCTCAGCCTCCACTCAGGCCCCCGCCCCGGCAACTACGTGAACCACTCCGGTGACGCAAGGTGGCGACCTCCGACACTTGATTGCCATTACACCGACACAGCAACTTCCGGTCAGCCCGCCCCCAACGAGGGCCGCCGGGTCTGGCCCACAACCGTTCAACCGGCCAAACGGCGCCGACGCGCAGCATCCGCGGATGCTGTCGACGCAAAATCCCGACGCCACCGCGTCACCGCGATTGACGCGTGTTTCCACCCGGAAGCGCATATCGAGCGAACAGTCGGTGTTCGGAGCCAGTCCCATTCGATCGGCGACTCCCTCCGTCGCATCCGACCACCGAATGATCTTGAAGCACACCTAACTACCGCACGTCACCAGCTAGTTCACCTTGCTCATGACCTGATTAGCCACTCGCGCGGCATTGAATGCAACTTTTCAAAAATGCAAATTTGTAAAGTTACTCTCAGGTAGCTTCAGCCTCGTCGGGGATCGGATCGATCTAGAGGAGAAGCAATGCAAGCCGCAGCCCATCCGTATCTCGCCGCTGGCGTCGCGCTCGTCGGAGCCAGTGCCATCGCGATAAGTCCGGTCGCTCCGCCGATGCCGGACATCACGATTCCGGCGGTGTCATCGGCCGAGGTGAGCCTGTCGGCAGCAACCGATCCGATTCAGGCCTACGCGGACCTGTTCGCGAACACCATCGCCAACGTGTCGACCCTGATCGGCAACGAAGTGACCGATCCCGCGCCTGTCCTGCTGCAGGTGATCACGAATCAGCTCAGCACCGCGGGTTCGCTCTTCATCGCCTTGGAGGGCTCCGCCACCGCGCTGGGCAATGCGCTGGACCCGTCGAATCCGTGGAGCATCCCGTCCTTGCTGCAGGCCTCTCTCACCGATCTCCTCGCGGGCAACATCAACAGTGCGGTGGCCAACCTCTGGAGCGCATTCCTCACCCCCGTCGCCGGCGCCGCCCTTCCGCTGCTCGAGCCTGCCATCAACGCCATCAGGCAGCCGGTGCAGAACCTGGCCAACGTGCTGAGCAACCCGGCGATCGTGGCATTGCCCGCCCTCGGCCTGATCAACGTCGCCTACCGGACGATCACCGTGGCGGGAACCGTCGGCCAGGAGATCGTTGATTCTGCCAGGGCGGGCGATCCGCTCGGTGTCGTCAACGCGATGCTCAGCAGTCCAGCCGTCATCGCCGATGCGTTCCTCAACGGCGACGAGCTCGGCGGCGGCGTGTTCGGTCCCAGTCTCGGCCTGCTGTCGACCCTTCGGCAGGCCCGCGACATGATCGCTGCCGCCATCACTCCCCCGCCCGTGGAGACCGCACGCTCGGCTGCGGACGCGACCCTGGCGTCTGCGGCGAAGGTCGTGACGGTGGATGTCAGCCCGAAGGCCGCCGCTGTCTCGCCGGCACCGGCCGCCGTTTCGGTTGCGCCGGCATCGGCTGCCGAATCCACTTCTGCTGCAGATGCTTCAGCTGCCGCGGACACATCGGCCGCCGTCACCACCCCGGTGGTGAAGGACAGCCTCAAGGCCGAGCCCGGAAAAGCCCTGTCCACCAAGCGCTCCCCTGCCGCCAAACAGGTCCGCGACGGCATTCAGGGATCGGTCAAGAACGTGACCGACGGACTGAAGAAGGCCGCCGAGGGGCTCAGCGGCAAGAGCGCGAAGGCAGGCAAGCACGCCGCCGGCAAGTCCGGCGGTGCGTCAGCATCGTCAGGTTCGAGCGCAGGATCGAGCGACGCGGACTGATTCACCACCACCCAGTGGGCCTTCTCGCGCGAGAGGCCCACTGGGCGCTTTCTAGCGCCCCTTCGTCCAGCTGCCCGCGTCGCCGACGATGCCGACCGGCACGGCGCCGGTCAGGCTGACGTTCTCGACGCTCGGTCCGGCTGCCACGATCGTCGTGTCCTGCAGGATCGGAAGAACCGTCGACATGCTCCACAGCCGAGGCTCGACGGCCTGGATCACCTCGGCGATGTTCTGCGAACCATCCAGCGCCCCATCGATTTTCGGTTGGATGCTGTGGTCACAGATACCGGTGATATTGCTTGGCGCCTGCACCAGGGCACCCGAGTCAGGAGCTGGGATCGGCTGTGTCGACGTCGGTGTCGTGGCCGGAGCCGGCGAGGCGCTGGTGGTCGGCTTCGTCGACGGCGTCGGAGCGACGCCGGGAACAGCCGTCGAGACGGCCGTGGCTTCCAATGCGCGGCAGCCATAGCGTGAGGCGAGGCTGGTTGCCAGGTCTCCCCCGGCCTGATGCCAGCCGACGACGGCGTCGACCCGGTTGTTGGTCAACGCATCACCGTAGAGCGCAACAGGATCCAGTGCCAGCACCGAGGCATCGATGCCGACGTTGCGGAGTTGATCGGCGGCGGTATTGGCCACGGCGACCGAGGTCGGATCGTTGGACGCCACACCCAGCACCAACGACAACGGAGCGCCGTCCTTGGTGATGTGCTGCCTACCGTTGTCGGGCGCCGGCGGCTCGCCGGGCGCGGGCGGCTCGGCCACAGGCTCGATCTGGTAGCCCGCGCCGCGCAACAGATCCAGCGCGGCCTCCCGCGACATCGCCGGAGGCGCTGTCGGTACGTAACCGGGATCCGATGGAGAGCGCACCTGTGCCTGCGCCAGCGTCACGGTGTTGTCGTCACCCGCACCCACCGACGCCAGCAGGTCGACGTCGATCAAGCCAAGGATCGCCTTGCGCACCTGGGCTTGCTCCAAGGTCGGCTGCCCACCGCGCAGGGTCAACTGCATCACTCGCGGGGTCACGATTCTGGCAGTGCGGACATCCGGGATCGCGCTCAGCTGCGCGAAAGTGGCCGCGCCACCGTGTACCTGGGCGACCTGGGTGTCGCCGTTGCGGATGGAGTCAGCGAGCGCGGCCGGTGCGCCACCCCGCCGGAACAGCACCAGATCGGGCTTGGCCGGCACGCTCCAGTACCGGTCGTTGCGGGCCAGCAGGATCTCGTCACGTTGCGGGTCAATGCTTTCCACCCGGAACTGACCTCCGGTGACCGGCATCGCGCGGGCCAGACCGGCGCCGAAGCCACCGGGAATGTCCTTGACGATGTGGGCCGGGAGGATGTCGTTGAACAGCTCCCGCCACGCCGGATAAGGCTGGGAGAAGGTCACCACAGCCTGCTTGCCCCCCTCGACGGATTGCACACCCGTGATCAGGTCATAGCCAGCAGGGTCGACAACGCCTGGCTGGCTGACCATTTGGCGCCACAGGTACCAGTAGTCGTCGGCAGCGATCGGCGCGTTGTCGGTCCACTGCGCCTCCGGACGGATCTTGTAGGTGACCGTGAAGGGGTTCTCACTGGTCACCTCGGCCGATTCGAGCAGGGTCGGATCGAGTTCCCAACGCGATCCGGTCGGCGACTTCGGGTCGGGCACCGGCCGGAACGAACTGGGCAGCACCATCGACGCGACCGCCGCGTTCACCGGGGACTGGTCCGACAGCAGATGCGGGTTGAACCCCGGGCCGATCGAGTCGATGGCCATGATGATCTGCGTCGCCTTCATCGGGGGCGGCGGCGTCGTCTCGGTGGTCTCGGTGCTCTGCGGGGCAGGCGGCGGACTCACCGTACAGCCGCTGAACAGTAGCGCCGGCACCGAAACGAGCGCCCCGATCGTCAGACGGGCGCGGCGGAGGGGTGTCGGCACGCTACTCAGAGTATCGAGCCTCCCGCGCCGCCACCGCCGCGCACCGGAACTGCGAGACGCACGGCCATGGAGCTACTCCAGCCGCTTGGATCGATCCAAGTATTTCAAGGCGCAACAAACAGGCGTCAACCAGTTATTTCAGTTTTGAACTGCGCATATGACGGCTGCCCACTGGGCCGCCGACAGCGAACTGAGCGTTGTTCGCGTTTTTGCATCTATCTCAGTTGATTCTCAGATACCGTCTGCCGTCAGCCGGAGTGACCGGCATCACACATCGGGAAGGGGACCGCGTTGTCACAAGCATTGCGGCCCTACGTAACGGCGGAATCGCGATCGCAGGAGCCGGCGTCATCGCCATCACCCCGCTGTACATGCGACGTATTCGACCGCGTCGGCGTCGAGCTGTCAGGCCGCGAGAATCGCAAGGAACCGACCAAACGAAGCAGTGACCTACTCCTGCGCGTCATCTACTGCAGCGTGTGCGACCGGCCCGGTTATCGACCCAAGGGAGGCGCAGGACGTAAACCTCGGGATCGCTATTCCTCCGCCCAATACTCCTCCGCCCAATACAAGGACCAGTGCTCGAATCGGACAATCTCGCTCGAATGGGCAGAGTCCGAAGTTGAGCGTCGCATCCTCGCGAACATGGGTCCGCTCGAACGCCGGCAACGTGTGCGGTTCTCCGGAAAGGACCACACCGACGAGCTGGCCGAAGTGAACGAACTACTCGCTGACCTCACCGACCAACTAGGTACGGGAATGTTCAAGCGCGGCACCCCGCAGCGCGCGAAGCTCGATCACAGGACAGCCGCACTGAGCGAGCGTCAGGCCGAATTATCATCGACGCCCAGCGAGCCCGCAGGATGGCGGTACGAGCCCACCGGCGAGATATTCGCCGACTGGTGGGAGGCGCAGGACACCGAGGCCCGCAACGTCTGGCTCCGACAAATTAACTTTCGCGTCGTGTGGAAATCCCACACCGAGGGCAGCAGGACAACGGTCGATGAGTTCCGACTCGATGACAACCTGGCTATGGACCTCGACGCCGACCAGCTGTTCGGCCCGGTGCGGCACATCGTGAACGCACTGTCGGACCCTGACGCGACAGCCGCGTACAACGCACTCCCACCCGACGACGCCGACTCCTGATCGAGCCAAACACGCTGTAGCGCAAAAGATCCTACTTTGGACTCGCTCGCGCGAAGTCTTACGATCTTTTTCACTAGCTGGACTAATGAAAAGACCGCTCCGATGACCACACCCGCACCCGCCCTGAGCACCAAGGATGTCGCCGACAAGGTCGGCACTGACCCGAAGACGCTGCGCATATTCCTGCGCGCCTCCGACGACTACGAAGCTGTTGGCTCAGGTTCGCGCTACTCGTTCACCGCCAAGGACGTACCCACGCTCAAGACCCGGTTCAACAAGTGGCAAGCCGAGCGCGAAGCCGCAAAGAACGCGAAGGCCGACGAGAAGGCCAAGCTCACCGTCGTTGAAAACTGACCACACCGGTCCGTCCGCCTCACGCCTTCGGGCGTGAGGCTTGCCGGTGGGCTATCCATGCAGCGTCCGGCCAGAAGCCCCGATGACTGTTACATCCATCACTTGTTTCAAAAGTCGTTCACAAACCGAGTTGGCGGTCTGAGAATCATCAGAACCTACCATTTTTAGGCTGTGCATCCAATTGTTCCGCGCTCTGCGGATAGTCGCAATTTCGTTGTACGTTTCTAGATCCAAATATCCCTGAAATGACAGCATTTCTGACATCACTGCTGCGGTGAACGTACGCCCATCATTCAGTCTCTTGCTCCGCTTACCGTCGATGAATTCGACACTATCGCGAGTTCTATTCTCGCTTTGCATCCGCTGCCATAACCGGTTAATAAGACGTTCGATAATCGTCCAGTAACTAATAAGACTCAAGCTATGATTGTGATCTTGATATGCTTTGGCGGCCCGGAGGAAAAGGTCCACAATCACGACGCCTTCGTCGTCATCGTTCTCGATTAACCGCGACAAATCGTCGACTGCAGCCTGTAGGCAATCTAGTGCCACTGCAGGGCTCTGAACCCTGTGACTGAGCCTACTGTCAAAGTCTGCAGGAGGGCCAATCATGTAGGTACCGGGGTACCTCGACATCACGAGGTGGCTGACGCGGGGATTGCCGAACCCGGCGCCCGATGTTCCGTCAAGATTGTCCATTGCTATGGTCATGTCGGGAGTGACCACCATGCGTTCGACGCCTCGTTGTTCCACAGTAATTAGGCGTGTGTAGAAGAAGGCCAAGAAGGCATTCATCACATTAGTTCGCGCTACAACGCTTTCCGCCAATGCATCAAAGTCGTCATGATCCGCGGGTTCGGCGCCAAGGCTAGATTTGACAACTTCAGAAAAGTCGAATCCAAACTGTCCGTCGATCGTGGCGTTCATCTCTATGCCCTGCGCTACCTGTGAACGAAACGCTACGAGGGCGAAACGGTCGAATAAAGCAAGGCGTCGAGCTTCGTCAAATGGAACTTCGTGGATAAACAAAGGCGGGTCGAGGTAGAACCCCGTCACTGTTCTAGCCATAGCTCACCTATTGCCCATCTCCGCTTCTACTGTCTTGAGGTCAACAGCGAAGTGCTTGCGCGCGAGGTTCAAATGCTCCTCGCGGTTGCGTAAAATGGCATTCCATTTCGCACTGAATGTGGAGACGTCAGGCCGTCGTCCCATCATCTCCACGTTCATAACTTTTTTCAGCTCGTTCTCCATCAGATCGCGGATACCCGCATTGATTTCTTTCATTGGCTCGTCCATCGGTGTGTTCTTCACCAAGGCGAGCGCCACGAAAAGCGGTGGCTCAACAAGCTCTCCCCACTTGGTGAAGAAGCTCATGGCTCGTTCGCCGATGTCGTACGCAATCGCCTCGCCAGGGTGATCAGGTGGCACGTTGTCTTGCCTGGGCAGGTTCCCATCAAACCTCACCGGCAGGTTCTCTAGGTAATCGGTGAACGACAAAAAGGGAAAGACCATTTGAGCTAGACCTGTCCACACGTCGCCGACGGCCTTCAGGCATTCCCGTCGCCTGGCGACCTCGTGGTCAACAGCTCTCGCATGTTGCCCTCGAAGCGACTCGCGAAGTGCGACGACTACGGCACCGAGGGTGAGGGCACCAACAAGCCAGTCGGCGAACGGACCCCATTGCTGAGCGCCCCAACGCTGCCCGAATCCGACGCCCAGCCAGAAGATCAGGACGATGGCGGCGACAATGCCTAACACGATGACTTTCCAATGTCGCGTGGAATCGTCCCTGTCGCCTTCAGGCGGGACAGGTGCAGGCGGCGGCGTTGACACAATCGTCAGTGAATCACGGAGGTAGGACACTCCCTGCTTAGCGACACGTGCGGCGTCTACGCATACGCGCGTGACACATCCACGCGGGGGCGATGCGTGTGGATGCGCACAGGCGCATACAGCGCGGGTGATGCGGAGGTGATGCGGTGTCCCCCATCGCATCGCTGGCCGCATCAGTTGAAGCCTTCATGTCACAGCTCGACCGGGTTCAAGAAATCGAAGATGACCTCGTTCATCTTGGAGTCAGTGAAGCTGACGCCGTTCGACTTCGGCCACGCGCGTGCCCTGCTCACCCTGTCCAAGTCGCGCACGTGATTCTCATTCGCCTCCAACAGCTTCCGCGGTGCTTTCGCTTCTTGTCCATTGATTCTCGTGCACCCGCGATCACGTCCTCGGTGACCACGAGTTCAGAAGCCCGCATCGAGAACTCATGTCGGATGTACGGCAACGGTGCGCCGTGGCGAGTGACCCACAGACGCGGCACCAACGCACCGGACCTGTTCTTGTCCGGTGTCATCTCGATCTTGCTGATTCCCGTATTCGTGTTGCGGGTGTTCCAGTTCCCCCGACGGCCAAGGCGCCGACGACGAGCCGGATCTCCGGCATCACAGCCGAAATCGCAACGGACACGGCAACACCCGCCGATACCGATCAGGCCGCAACGCCGAAATCGGGGCAAAGCCGGAGGCGAAGCCCACACTCGTCCACAACAGCGCGAAGGCTGTAACGGGACGGATTGGACCTGCCGGCAAGCGCGGCAGTGAGGCACCCAAACTGGCGAAGTCGATCAGCAACCGGATTACGGCCACACTCGACAAGATCGGTGCAGACGTCAAGAAGGCCCTCGCCAAACCTGACAAGCACGCGTCGGGCGAGAGCGGATAACTCCGCATCCACTCTGCGGCATGGGCACCGAGGCGACGAGCAAGAACGCGAAACTAGCCGCGCGCCTTGGCCCGCGCCTTCGCCCGTGCGCGCAGCGAGGCCGTCAGCTCCACCTTGCGCACGCGGACGACCTCGGGGGTCACCTCGACGCACTCATCCTCGGCACAGAACTCCATGGCCTGCTCGAGACCCAGGTCCAGCGGCCGCGCGAGCGTCTCCATGACGTCGGCGGTCGAGGACCGCATGTTCGTCAGCTTCTTCTCGCGGGTGATGTTGATGTCGAGATCCTCGGCACGCGGGTTGATGCCCACGACCTGGCCCTCGTAGGTGTCCTCGCCCGGCTCGACGAAGAATTGGCCGCGGTCGGACAGCTGGATCATCGCGAACGGGGTGATGGAGCCGGACCGGTCCGAAACCAGCGAGCCGGTGTGGCGGGCCCGGATCTCGCCGGCCCACGGCCGGTAGCCCTCGAACACCGCATTGGCGATGCCGGTGCCGCGGGTCTCGGTGAGAAAGTCGGTGCGGAAGCCGATCAGCCCGCGGCTGGGCACCACGAAGTCCATCCGCACCCACCCGGCGGCATGGTTGGTCATCTGTTCCATCCGGCCCTTGCGGTTGGCCATCAGCTGGGTGATGGACCCGACGAACTCCTCAGGGCAGTCGATTGTCAGCTCTTCGAACGGCTCGTGCAGCTTGCCGTCGATGTTCTTGGTGACCACCTGCGGCTTGCCGACGGTCAGTTCGAAGCCCTCGCGGCGCATCTGCTCGACCAGGATGGCCAGCGCCAGCTCACCGCGGCCCTGCACCTCCCAGGCGTCGGGGCGGCCGATGTCGACCACCCGGATCGACACGTTGCCGATCAACTCCGAGTCGAGCCGGTTCTTGACCATCCGGGCGGTCAGCTTGTGCCCGGACACCCGACCGGCCAGCGGTGAGGTGTTGGTGCCGATGGTGACCGAGATGGCGGGCTCGTCGACCGTGATGCGCGGGAGGGCGTGCGCGTGCTCGGGGTCGGCCAGGGTATCGCCGATCATGATCTCGGGGATGCCCGCGACAGCGACGATGTCGCCTGCGACGGCCTCCTCGGTGGGGGTGCGGTCGACGCCCTCGGTGGCCAGCAGCTCGGTGATCTTGGCGTTGGTGATCACCGGAGCCCCGTCGACCTCACGCATCCAGGCGACCTGCTGGCCCTTCTTGAGCCGGCCGTTGTAGATGCGGATCAGCGCGAGGCGGCCCAGGAAGGCCGACGCGTCCAGGTTGGTGACGAGCGCCTGCAGCGGCGCCTCCGGGTCACCCGAGGGTGCCGGGATGTGCTCCATCAGCACGTCGAACAGCGGATCCAGGTTCTCGCCGTCAGGGTTCTCGCCGTTGGGGGGCTGCGTGGTGGAGGCGATACCGGCACGTCCCGACGCGTACAGCGTCGGCAGGTCCAGCGCCTTCTCGGCAGCAGCCTGCGCCTCGTCGTCCAGATCGGAGGCGACGTCGAGCAGCAGGTCGTGGCTTTCCTCGACCACTTCGGCGATACGTGCGTCGGGCCGGTCGGTCTTGTTGACGACCAGGATCACGGGAAGGTGCGCGGCCAGGGCCTTGCGCAGCACGAACCGGGTCTGCGGCAGCGGGCCTTCCGAAGCGTCCACCAGCAGAACGACGCCGTCGACCATGGACAGGCCACGCTCCACCTCGCCACCGAAATCGGCGTGACCAGGGGTGTCGATGACGTTGATCACCGTCATGGTGCCGTCGGCGTGGTGCCGGTGCACCGCGGTGTTCTTGGCCAGGATGGTGATGCCCTTTTCCTTCTCAAGGTCACCGGAGTCCATCAAGCGCTCGACCGCGTCGTCGCCGCGGTGCGTCAAGGCACCGGACTGCCGCAGCATCGCGTCGACTAGGGTCGTCTTGCCGTGGTCGACGTGGGCGACGATGGCGACATTGCGAAAGCTCGGGCGTGAATCCACACCGACATTCTCGCAGGCACGCCGGTCGATCACGAAAACGAGAGAGCCCCGTCACGTTGAAGTCCGCAAAGATCGCCGGCCTGAAGCCCAAGAAAAAGTGCTGCAAGAGCAAGCCTAGGTGCAAACGATGCCCCCTGGTGCTGCACAAGGTCCGCAAGGCCGAACTCAACGGATTACGCGGTAAAGAACTGGACAAGGTCTTCAAACGGGCCAGGAAAACCTAAGGTTCGCGAGTACCGTTTTAGGTATCCGTCACGTTGCGATGGGCGTGCTTGGAGGTGCCGGGATGACGGTTTATGAAGCGCTCACAGTCGCTTTGATCATGGTGCTCGCGCTGGGAACCACAGTCGCGATCTACGTGGGCATGGCCAACTGGATCGGCGCCTGCTACATGGTCCGCTGCAGCGAATGCCACCACCTCACCTTCGCGTCGGCGAACCAGCCGCAGGCCTCCTGCGCGCATTGCCGCCACCCGATGCTGCTGCACCCGCTGTACGCGACCCAGCACCCGGGCCACGCCGTGCGGGTCGTCGACGACCGGCTGCGGTACTAGCCCTCGCCGCTACCCGTGTAGTGCGGCATCGCGTGGTCCCGGAGCTCGCGCCCGGTGACCTTCTCGGCCCGTATCCGCACGAAGTGGTCGCGCCGCCCCTCCGCCCACGGCTGCACGAACGTCCCCGCGACCTCCACCTGCTCGTCCACGTCGGTGATCGGCTCGGCGTGCCCGACGATGGTCACGCTCCAACCCGTCCGTAGATCGGCGTCGAGCTCGTCGGCCTGGAACGCCACCACCTGATGGTCGATGGCGGCGGTCAGCTTGGGCCCACCGGCCACCCGGATCACCACGTCGTCGTGCCACACCCGGAAGTTGACCGGCTGTACGGCCGGCAACGCATCCTCGGTGAACACCAATCGTCCGACGCGTACCCGCTCCAACAGATCCAGGCACTGCCTGCGGGTGAGAACGCCGAGCTCTTGTCCCTTCATGGTCAACCTCCCTGTACGAGTTGCAGAGTTCCCACCGGGGTGGAGCGCCAGTGGCCGACGCTGATGTCGACCAGCCGGGCAACGGCACGTTCGATGCCGTGGGCGAGTTCGTCGACATCGGGGGTCGTGTCGTAATCGCCGATGACGCCGAAGACGAGGCGGTCGGCGTAGCTCATGATGGCGATACCGGTGCGCAGCTGCAGCGCGAGCGGCGGGATCGGAAGAAGTCGCACGATCTCGCGGCCCATGACGCGCAACCGGTTTCGCGGTCCGGGCACGTTCGTGGCGACGGTGACGACGCCACGTTGCGGCAGCCGGGTCAGCGCCCGCACCGTCCAGGCGGTGAGCGGGAACGGGATCGCGTTCGCCGCCGACACCAGGATGTTGCCCGCCTCGCGCTGTCCACTGGCCTTGGCCCTGGACAGCCGCGCATGCACGGTGCGCAGCTGCTGCACGGGATCGGCCTTGTCGACCGGAAGGTACGGCAACATCACCGAGACTCGATTGTCGGTCCGGTCGTGGGCATCCCCGGACCGCACCGACACCGGCACCAGGGTGCGCAGCGCGTCACGCCTCGGCTTCTCTCCGCGGCGAATGAGTGTGTTGCGGAAACTGTCGGTGATCGCCGCGAGCGCAACATCATTGACCGTCACGCCGAATTCCCGGCACACCGAGTCGACGTCATCCAACGACACTTCTCCGGTGGCGTAGCGCCGCATGCTGGTCACCGGGCCCGTCAACGAGGTCCGCGCCGCCGGACGCAGTAGGCCGGTGACGATGCCGAAGGCCCCGTGGACGGCCTGCAGCGCGGCGCCGGGCAGTCCACTCGAGATCCGCCATGCTTTGCCGACCCAGTCGACAGGGCTGAAAGCAGCTGTCCCGCTGGCGGCTTGACGTTCTCCACCATCGCCGGTCACGCCACCGTCGTCGCACAGCCGGCTCAACAGTCGAGTCGCGGCGATCCCGTCGGCGATGCAATGGTGGACCTTCAGCAGGATGGCCCACCTTCCGTTCTCCAGGCCGTCGACGATCCAGCACTCCCACAACGGCCGGTCCCGGTCGAGGCGGCGTTCCATGACGTCGGCGGCCCACCGGTGCAGCGCCGCATCGTCACCGGGCTGGGGCAGCGCGGCGTGGCGAATGTGGTGCGCGGCATCGAAGTTGGTGTCTTCCACCCATTGCGGCGCACCGAGGTCTAGCGGCTGCGTGTGCAGCAGCTGGTGGAGGCGGGGCGCGGTCAGCACACGCTCGGACAACGCGGCCGTGACGGCCTCCGGGCTGGGCATCGGCCCGTCCAGCACGGCGATCGCTCCGATCGCCAGGCTGGCGTGGCGATCGGAGTCCTCGGCTTCGAGGAACCCCGCGTCAAGTGCGGTCAACTGCTCCATACCTGCAATCCTCCGCCTGCTGTCCATCCCCGGGCAGGGTCAAAGGTCCCTAGTTCCGCTGAATACCAGTGCTCACCAGCCCCGACGCTGCGGTCGTGACCCGATACCGGCGATACCGCCAAGAATCACCGCCTGCAGGTGGTACACGTGGTCGCTCATCACCAGGTCCATCCACTATTCGGGGATGAACAGGCCGATGACATGTCCGATGAACACCACGAGCATGCCGAAGTGGAACATCGGGCTGGCGATCCGCAGCAGCCGCGACTCGTAGAGCTGCGACGAGCGCGTGGTCCAGCCGAACTTGTCGTAGCGGTACCGCCACCAGGTGCCGACGGCAACCACCGCCAGCGTCACGTACGGCACCACGTCCCAGAAGATCTCCCAGCCCGACATCAGAGAACCTCCTGCCCACGGCGGGGCGGAACGGTCAGCTGAAACGGCTGTAGTCCCACGGATTCCGCGGGCGGCCCGGACACCATCAGTCGCGACACGTCGTCGACGGAGGCCAGGGACGGCAGGGTCGCGTCCACCGCTGCCACGACGGGCGCATACGGCGACCTCTGCTCGGCCAACGCGCGGGCCACCACACCGATCGGCACCCGGTACTTGGCGAGCAGCCGCCGCCCCGCGGCCGGGTCGACGGTGGCCGCGAACTCGAGTACGACCGGAAGATGATCGGGTGCTTCGCCTTTCGGGATCTCAACGCCGGCGGCACGGTAGGTCTGGGTGAATTCGACCATGTCCGCGCCGCGGTTTCGGGTATCCCCGGACGTCCAGTAGGTCAGGAGCATGGTGCACCGCTTGTGCAGGTCGAAGGTCTCGACATACTCCTGCGCCAGCTCCATGGTAGGTCGAAGGCTCAGCCCGACGACGGTTTCGCCGAGCAGCGCCCGGGCCTCGCCGGTGACGTGGTCCAGCAGGCGTGCCGCGGTCTGTAGCCGGTCGGCATGGCCGTCGTCCGGGTAGGCCAGCATCAGCGACGCCGCCTGCCACACCAGGCGGTCCTGCATCGTGTTGTCTCGGTTTCGGTTGCGACGCTTCATCACTGACCTCCACCCGGGAACATGCCCGACGGAACGCCCCTGCCGTCCCAGTTGAGCAGGTTGACCCGCGACGGCCGTTCGGCGTTGGCGGCCATGCCGCCGCTGGTCTGCCGGTGTTGCAGCGCGTGGAAGTTCTCCACCGCCACCGGTACGGGACCGCCGCTGGCCTCGCCGAACGGACCCGACTCGGACATTCCGGATCCCCCTTCGAAGGACAGTGAGCAGCCGGGTTCCTCGGCCCCGGGTATCGATTCCGAGCTGTACGCGGTCGGAATGACGTAGCGCTCCTCGTATTTCGCCAACCCCAGCAGCCGGTACATCTCGTACATGTGTTCCTCGGTCATACCGACGGCGGCCGGAATGTGCGGCTGGGTCTCACGCCCGAGGTTGATGTCGCGCATGTAGCAAAACATCATGTTCCTGCGGTCGCGTCACTTTCCCGGAAACGTTGCAGGCGGTTTCATGGAAATGTAATCCGCAACATCAATATGCCGAAAACAACCCTATTGCGGAATGACAATTGACCCGTTGCGGGAAAGTCGCTTTCGGCTAATCCAGCGGGGCACCCGATCGCAGCGCATCGGCCAGTTCCGCGAGCCAGGCCCGATCGGCGGGTACCCATGGCAGGTCGTCGAGTTCGTCGACCGTCACCCAGCGCAGCGCCCGGTGATCGTGTGGGTGCGGGCTACCCGACGTCAATGTCGCCCGATAGGCGCGCAGCGTCATCCCCGCCTTCAGCGCGACATCCGCACCCAGGCGGGCACCGACACTCACCTCGACGCCCAACTCCTCGCGCAGTTCGCGTGCCAACGCCTCGGCATCACTCTCACCGGCGGCCACCTTGCCTCCGGGCAGTTCCCACAGCCCCGCGAGCTCTGGCGGCCGTTGCCGTTGGGCAACCAGCAGCCCGGCCTCCGAGAACAGTGCACCAGCCACGACGATCTGCTCATCCATCGCGCCCGACGGTATACCGTCGGGCATATGGCCGTGTTATCGAACGATCAGGTCGACGCCGCACTGCCCGATCTGCCGGGTTGGGAACGCGCGGCGGGCGCCCTGCGCAGATCCACCAAATTCCCGACGTTCCTCGACGGCATCGACGCGGTGTGCCGCGTGGCCGAGTTCGCCGAGGAAAAAGACCATCATCCTGACATCGACATCCGCTGGCGCACAGTCACATTCGCACTCGTGACCCATTCCGCCGGCGGGATCACGGAGAAGGACATCCAGATGGCCAAGGAGATCAACCGGATCCTGGCCGACCAGCCAGGTTAGCCGCCCTCGGTGCGCTCGGCGGTCGTCGCGATCCAGGCCAGCGTCGCCAGCGTCGCGACGACGTAGACGAGCCCGGCCCAGGCCAGGTACCAGGGACGGCTGATCTCCCAGATCGTCGGCTGGGCGAAACTGAGCAGCCACGGCACCCCGATCAGTGTCAGCGCCAGCCAGCCCCAGCCCAGGACTCGCGCCCCGAGGCGATCCGCCAACGGTCCGTGCAGCAACCAGATCATCAGCGGGATCAGCCAGACCCAGTGGTGCGTCCACGAAATCGGTGAAAGCAGCAACCCGAACAAGCTGACGATCACGATCGCGCCCAGCCGGTCGGCACTGCCGCCGATGGCCCGCCACGCGAGCAGGGCGAGGACCGCGGTGACGGCGATACCGACCAGCACGGCCGGGCCGTATCCGGCGTCATGGCCGAGGATCCGGGAGATCGCACCGCGCCAGGATTGGTTGAACGACGTGCCGATCGGCCCGATCCGGTCGGCGTCCCCGAGTAGTTCGGTGAAGTAGCGGCGCCCCTCATCACCGATCACCAGCACCGAGAGCGCGACCGTCCCGAAGAACACGACGGCCGCGAACACCGCCGTGGCCCACCGGCGCGCGCCGACGAAGTACAGCCCCGACACCGCCGGCGTGAGTTTCACCCCGGCGGCCAGGCCCACCAACAACCCCGACAGCCACCAGCGATTGCTGTAGACGGCGTACAGCACGGCCAGCACCAGGACGACGTTGACCTGCCCGTAGTCGAACGTGCTGCGCAGCGGCTCGGTCCAGATGCCCACGGCGGTCCACAACATCGCGACTCGCCGCGGCGCCGGGCCGCCGAGCAACAGTTGGCTGACCCGTACGACGCCGTACAGCGCGGCGATGATGCCGATCTGCCAGCAGAACGCGACCAGCCCGAAGGGCAGCAGATGCAACGGATAGAACACCACCGCGGCGAACGGCGGATAGGTGAAAGGCAGTGGGAAATCCGGTGTCTGGTCCGGGTAGACGTAGTCATAGAGCGCGCCCGCGTGCCCGTCCAGGGTGGCGGCGCCGCCGACATAGACGTGCAGGTCGACGAAGTTGGCACCGTTGGGGACGAGGTAGGTCCAGGCCAGGCGCGCCGCAATGCTGAGGATCAGCAACACAGGCGCCAGACGGTAGAGCCGCGCGGTTGCTGAGACGTGGGTGGCCGGTTCGGTGTTAACGGACACGACTTTAGCGACCCGCCTGGTGCGTCACGCCGGCTGGGCGCGGCCGGCGCATCACGCCCAAGGCACTGCGCGATAACGAATTCGCCAGGTGCAGTAACGGTTGAATAACCGCCACACGTGTCACTTGAGTACCACCAGTAACTCCGTAGGTTCGCCTTCAGACGTTCAAGCAACTGATTGGGAGAACCATGATCTTCACCTGGAAAGCACTTTCCACCAGCATGATCGCGGCCGCCGGCGCGGTCCCGGTCGCGTTGGCCCTCAGTGCCGCAGCGAACGCCGAGCCGGTGGCCCCGGCCCCGGCGATCCCCGGCGCGCCGAACCTGCCGATCGTCAACCAGCTCGCCGGCGTGCCGGCCGCCGCGCCGCAACTGCTGCAAGGCGTGAGCTCCGCGTTGACCGGCGCCCCCGCCGCCGCGCCCGCACCCGCCCCTGGTGCCACCGCATCGGTGACCCTGCCCCAGATGCCGACATCGGCCACACCGGCTGCCGCCAATGCACCCCTGGGATCGCTGGTGCCGGGCCTGCCCGCCGCGCCGGCTGCCGCCCCGGCCGCAACGGCTCCGGCGGCTCCGGTCACCGGCCCCGCATCCCTGATCCCCTCAGCCGAGCTGACGATCCCGCAGGTGCCCGGGATGCCGATCCCGCTGCCCCAGAAGGTGAACATCCCGGGCGACCTGGCCTCACTGGCCCCGGTCGCGGCTCAAACGGCACTGCCCGCCACCGCCGCCGCGGCCCCGTTGGCCCCGGCAGCGGCAGCGGCTCCGGCCCTGGCAGCTCCCGCGGCTGCGGCTCCCGGCATCAGCAACCCGGGTGTCGCAGCACTGGCACCGCTGCTGACCGCCGGCCTGCCCTGATCCCCGAACTGGTCTGACCGCCCGAAACGATTGGGAAAGCCATGTCACCCCGCAAGTCACCGAAAATGTTGTTCGCCAGCGCCATCGCAGTCGGTACGTCGGCTGCGTTGCTGTTCGGCTCCGGAGTAGCCAACGCCGACCCGGCGCCGGCAGCACCATTGCCGATCGACAACGTGCAGGCTCCCGGCCTGTCGGCGGTGGAAGGGCTCAGCCCGATCATCCAGCAGGCTGCGGCCGATCCGGGAGGCGCGGTGCAGTTGCTGATGGCAGCCGCGCAGGCTTTCGCCGCCAACAAATCGGAATCGGCTGAATCCCGCAACGTCGCGACGGCGGTCAACCACTTCGCGGCCCAGCCCGTCGCCGCACCCGAGCATGTTCCTGCTCTGGGTGCCGGCGGCGACGCTCACCTGCCGATGGGTGTCGACCCGGCCCATGCGGCCGGGCCGGCCCCCGAGGCACTGCCCGCTCCGGCGCCTGCCCCGGCACCGGCCCCCGAAGCCGCACCGGCTCCTGCCCCCGGGGCTGTTCCGGCAGCGGCCACGATCCCGGCGCCGGCTCCTGCGCCGGAAGCTGTACCGGCTCCGGCTCCGGCCCCGGCACCTGAAGCCGCACCGGCGGGCGCCGCAGCCCCTGGCTTCGGCCCCAACACGCCGACCAAGCAGGACTTCATGTACCCGTCGATCAGCAACGGGTGCCTCAAGGACGGCGGAAACGTTCTGGCGACGGCAATCTCAGTGGCCGGGCCCGCTACGATCCCGCTGCCCGGCCCGCAGCCAGGCCAGACCGCCTACGTGTTCACCGCGATCGGTACCCCCGGCCCGGCCGCCGAGCAGAAGCTTCCGCTCAACGCCACGTGGGTGAACCTGACGACGGGCAAGTCCGGCAGTGTGACACTGCAGCCGCGCTCGGACCTCAACCCCGAGGGCCCGACCACGCTGACCGCGATCGCCGACACCGGATCGGGCAGCATCATGACGACGATCTTCGGACAGGTCACGACGACCGAGATGCAGTGCCAGTTCATGCCCACCATCGGATCCACGGTGGTGCCCTGACCACACCATATGAATGGGGAAACGAAATTCCCGGTCGCTTGCCTCATGGCTGGCGACCGGGAATTTTGTCAGGGGCTGTAAGTCTGGGGGCCTGGTAGGCCGTGAATCAGTAAGCCATGAAGAGGATCATTTCCCGGTCGTACTCACGCCCGGGGTGCTGCTGAGCCAGATGCGTCTGGGCCTTCTCGACCAGGTCGTCCTCGTCGGTCCCGCTGATCGCTTCGCCGCACGGGCAATTCAGGTGTGTCTTCGCCATATATTCACCTTTGCATAGGTCGTCTTCCTACAAAAGGATCTAGTCATGGACTTGTACGACGTCATGCGCACGACCGGGGCCACCCGCGAGTTCACCGACGAACCCCTGCCCGACGACGTGCTGGAACGGATCCTCGACAACGCCCGGTTCGCGCCCACCGGCGGTAACCGCCAGGGCACGCGCGTCGTGGTGATTCGCGATCGCCAGACCCGCGAGTCCCTTGCCGACCTCAGTGTCACCGGCGCGCGCCGCTACATCGCCCAACAGCGAAACGGTGAGAGCCCATGGAACCCGGTGCATCCCATGGGTGTATCGGCCGACGAAGTGGCCGCCGTACAGGTTCCGCGGGCCGCCATGCTCCTCGATGCCGCCGTGGTTCTCGTGGTCTGCGTCGACCTCGGTGTCGTCGCGGCGATCGACCAGGATCTCGACCGCATCGGCGTGGTTTCCGGCGCCTCGGTGTATCCGTTCGTGTGGAACATCCTGCTGGCAGCGCGCAACGAAGGGTACGGCGGCGTGCTGACCACCATGGCCGTTGCGGAGGAGCCCAAGGTCAAGGCATTGCTCGGGATACCGGAGCCGTTCGCCATCGCCGCGGTCGTGCCGCTCGGCAAGCCCGTACGCCAGTTCACGAAACTCAAGCGCATGCCGGTTGCCGACATCGCCAGTCGCGAACGCTTCGACGGGCCGCCGTTCTAGGTCGACCCGCAGCGTCGCCCCGTCGAGTCTGCGCACAGATCGCGATTTCGCGCCGAAACACGATCTCACCGCAGAGTCGGCGATCTGCGAGCAAGCTCGAGGCCAGTCAGGCCTTGGCGGCCTTGGCTTCTTTGGCGGCGGCCTTCATCTGCTTCTTGTAGGTGCGCACCTTCTGCAACGACCCGGGGTCAACCACGTCGGCCACCGACATGAAGCTGCCGGCCGTGCCGTAATCCCCCGCGGCCTCACGCCAACCCGCGGGTGTCACACCGTACTGCTTGCCCAACAGCGCCAAGAAGATTCGCGCCTTCTGATCGCCGAATCCGGGCAGTCGCTTGAGCCGGCGGAGTACCTCTTTGCCGTCGGGGTCACCGTCAGTCCACAGGGCCGTGACGTCACCGTCGTACTCGTCGACGATGGCCCGCGCCAGATCCTGCACCCGCTTGCCCATCGATCCCGGGAACCGGTGGATGGCGGGCGTTTGCGAAACCACTGCGATGAAGTCGTCGGGGTTGTAATCGGCGATCGTGCGGGCGTCGACGTCACCGAGACGGTCGGCGATCTTCTTGGGCCCGGCGAACGCTGTCTCCATCGGGATCTGCTGGTCCAACAGCATCCCCACCAAGAGCGCGAACGGGTTGGACTCCAGCAGAGCGTCGGCCTCCGGGTCTTGGACCAGCTGCAGTTTTCCCACGGCGTCAGTCTAGGACCAGACACATTTTTGACGCCTGTGTCGGCCCAGTGTGCGAATGTGTACGCGATAACCGGTGGATATGCCCATAGGAGATGGACATGAGACGTGTGATTGCGCCTCTTTTCGCAGCGGTGGCTACCGCGCTCGCCTTGGCCGCCACGGCCAACGCGATCCCAGACCAGGGCACGCCGGAATTCGACAACTACATGCAGGGCCTGGACCGCAACGGCTTCCACCTGAATCCCGATACCGCGTGGCGCGTCGCCCACCAGGCTTGCCAGGGCGGCATACCCGGATACATCAGTTGGGAACTGGCTGCGCAGGGCGTTTTCGGCCCCGGTTCGGAGCAGCGGGTGTACGACGTGGCCAGAAAGTACGCCTGCCCCGTTCAATAGCCGGTTTAGAGTTGGCCGCACGATGTCCGGCGAGGTTGCAGTCGCGCTGGCCCTGGCGCTGATCCTGGCGGCGGTCGCCGCTGTCGTGGTGGTGCGCACCCGAAAGGTGGTGGCTACCCCCACCGAGCGTGCCGTGCACGCCGCGCTGCACACCGCGGCCCAGGCGGCCCGCGCCCTGCGCCAAGGCCTGGACACCGAATCCGCGCAGACCGCCGCGCCCTACCTGCGTGAGTTGACCGGCACCGCGGGGCTGGCGCTGTTCGACGACGACGCCGCCCTGCTGGCCCGCGACCAGGAGGACGACGCGATCTGGCAGTCCGACACCGTCGACGTCTGCGCCGACACCGCACGGGAGTCGATCAGCGCCGGGCGCCGCGTACTGCGAACGGCACGCTCGACGGCTGTCGTGGCCCAGCCGCTGCTGACCGAGGGCGGTGAGGTGCTCGGTGCGCTCGTCGTGCTGGCCCCGGCCAGCCCCGGCCCGGGCATGCTGGGGGCGGTCGGCGAAGTGGCGCGCTATGCGGCCAGCCAGATCGAGTTGGCCGAGCTCGACGCGTCGCGCGCCCGGCTGGACCGGGCCGAGGTGCTGGCGCTGCGCGCCCAGATCAGCCCGCACTTCATCTACAACGCGCTCAACACCATTGCGTCGTTCGTCCGCACCGACCCCGACCGGGCCCGTGAACTGATCCTGGAATTCGCCGACTTCACCCGCTATTCGTTCCGCGCGGCCGGGCAGTACACCACGCTGGCCGACGAACTGCGCAACATCGACCGCTATCTCACCCTGGAACGGGCCCGGTTCGGCGCCAACCTTCGGGTGCGGCTGCAGGTGGCCCCCGAGGTACTCAACGTCGTGGTGCCGTTTCTCGCACTACAACCGTTGGTGGAGAACGCGGTGCGGCACGGGCTGGCCGGCAGCGGCGGCGGATCCGTGGAGATCGTCGCGCGCGACGCGGGCGCCGAATGCGTCATCACCGTCGAGGACGACGGCGCGGGCATGGATCCCGAGAGGCTGCGTGCCGGGCCGGGCGACGCACTGGCCGACCGCACCGGCGAATCCGCCCACGTCGGGCTGACCAATGTGGACCATCGGCTGCGCGCGGCATTCGGCAACGACTACGGTCTTGTGGTCGAGACAGCGGTCGGCGCGGGCACGAAAGTGGTGATGCGCGTGCCGAAGTTCCGCTCAGGAGTCCGAGCCGGCGGAGGTGCTTTCAGGTGAGTGCCAACCTGACAGTGCTCGCCGTCGACGACGAGGCACCCGCACTCGACGAGCTGGCCTACCTGCTGGGCCGGCACCCCGACATCGGCGAGGTGCACACCGCGTCCGACGCCACCTCGGCGCTGCGCGAACTCAACCAGCACACCATCGACGCGGTGTTCCTCGACATCAACATGCCCGGACTGTCCGGTATCGAATTGGCCGGTGTCCTCACCAATTACACCAACCGGCCCGCCGTGGTGTTCGTGACTGCCCACGAGGACAAGGCGGTGGCCGCGTTCGACGTCGGCGCCGTCGATTATCTGCTCAAACCCATCCGGCAGGACCGCCTGGACGAGGCCGTGCGCCGGGTCGCGGCGGGCATTCCGAAAGCCTCGACCGAAACGGCCGGGCCCGCCCAGCCCGAGGACCAGGACTGGGACGTGGTCCCCGCCGAATTGGGCGGCATCACCCACCTGGTGCCGCGCGACAGCATCGGCTGGGTCGAGGCCGAGGGTGACTACGCCCGGCTGCACTCCGCCACCGGAGCACACCTGGTGCGAATACCCTTGAGCACCTTGGAGACCCGCTGGCGCGACCACGGATTCCAGCGCATCCACCGCTCCTATCTGGTGTCGCTGCGGCAGGTCACCGGACTCCGCACGGCCGACGGTGCGGTGCTGGTTCGGTTGCGCGCCAACGGGACTTCGCCCGCGGTCGAGCTGCCCGTCAGCCGGCGCCAAGCCCGTGAACTGCGAGACCGGCTGGTCCGGGATCCGATGCGGTCCCTCAAACCCGCGGGCAACGATGAGTGACCGGCCCGCTCCACAACGTGAGCGCGTGGTCCTCGCCCACCGCCGCGGCACCCGCATGGTGCGCACCCGCATCGAGGTGCAGGAACAGACCCAGGTGGGCGACGCGCTGGTGCGCGGCCTGGTGCGGACCCAGCTCGGCCTCGCCCTGCGCCTGGCCCTCGTCGTCGTCACTGTGGTGGTGGCACTGGTTTTGCTCAATTCCGCCGTGCCGGATCTGGCCGCGCTCACCGTGTTCGGCATCCGGCTCAACTGGCTGATCCTGGCCGGGGTGCTCTACCCGCTGCTGTACGGCGTGGGACGGCTGTATGTGCGGCTGGCCGAACAGGGCGAGCGGGACTTCGTCCGGGTCGTCGACAGCGAACCATGACCGGCGCACCGCTGACCGCCGCCGCCCTGCTGGCCTCCGTGGTCGCCACCATCGCGATCGGGGCCTACGGAGTCCGGTTGTCGCGCACCACCTCCGACTTCCTGGTGGCCTCACGCAGCGTCGGACCGCAGTGGAATGCCGCCGCGATCTCGGGTGAATACCTGTCCGCTGCTTCCTTTCTCGGGGTAGCCGGGCTGATCGCGAAGTACGGGGCCGACGCACTGTGGTACCCGGTCGGTTTCACCGCGGGTTATCTGGGCGTGCTGTTGTTCGTGGCAGCACCCCTGCGCCGCTCGGGGGCCTACACCGTTCCCGACTTCGCCGAATTCCGGCTCGGCTCGGCGCGGCTGCGCAAGGTGGCGATGCTCGTCGTCGTGATGATCTGCCTCTTCTATCTGGCCCCGCAGTATCAGGGGGCCGGGCTCGCCCTGAAAACACTTCTGGGCGTTCCGGTCTGGGTCGGGCCGCTGCTGGTCGCCGCGATCGTCATCACCAATGTGGTGGCCGGCGGCATGCGGTCGATCACGTTCGTGCAGGCGTTTCAGTACTGGCTCAAACTCACGGCCGTCGCGGTCCCCGCGCTGGCGCTGCTCGGGTTGTTCGTCGGCGACCGCGGCGAACTGGGCGGCCCGCTGCCGCCGACCGTGCAGCAGCAGACCACCGTGCAGATCGACACCGACGTCATGGTCCAGGTGATCGAACCGGCCGGCATCACCGTGACCGGCGATCTCGACGGCCGCCACGTCGAGTCGGCCAGGATCACCGCGCCCGGGCAACACACCCTCGGCGCGGGCACCACGCTGACGCTGGCCGCAGGCGCTGCCACACCCGTGGTGGCCGGCACCCCGGGCACCGGCAGCGAGTGGATCGCCTCGGGCGGCGGCCTGGGCGGCGGACATCCGCTCTATCAGGTGTTGTCCATCATCGTCGCGACGTTCCTGGGCACCATGGGCCTGCCCCATGTGCTGGTGCGCTTCTACACCAATCCCGACGGGCGGGCGGCCCGGCGCACCGCGCTCGCGGTGGTGGCACTGCTGTCGGTGTTCTACTTCTTCCCGATCCTGCTCGGGGTGTTCTCCCGGTTGTATGTCCCACAGCTGCTGATCACCGGAACTGCGGACGCCGCAGTGCTTTTGGCGCCGGGCGCCGCATTCGGCGGAATCGGCGGCCAACTGCTGGCCGCACTCGTGGCCGCCGGTGCGATCGCGGCATTCCTGGCCACCTCGTCGGGGCTGCTGGTCAGCATCGCCGGCGCCCTGGCCACAGACGTGCTGCGCGGCCGGGTGCGCGATTTCCGGATCGCCGCGGTGGTCGGCGGACTGATCCCGATTCCGTTGTCGCTGATGGTGTCCGGGCTGGAGCTGTCCCGCAGCGTCGGACTGGCCTTCGCCGTCGCGGCGTCCACGCTGTGCCCGCTGCTGGTGCTCGGGATCTGGTGGCGCGGCCTGACGGTCGTCGGCGCCGCGTGCGGGCTCGTGGTGGGCGGGTGCGTGTGCGGCGGCGCGGTGCTCGTGGCGATCACCGGCGGCGTGGACGATGCCGTGCTCGGCGGCTGGCCCGCGGTGATGGTGGGCTACCCGGCGGCGGTCAGTGTGCCGATCGCCTTCCTCACGATGATCATCGTCAGCTTGTTCACGCGGCCCACCCCCGGCGTCGCGCAGATCTTCGCGCGCATGCACGTGCCGGAGCGCCTCGGCCTGGGTGTCGAACGCGTACCCACCGGCTGACCGCCTGCCGCTCAGCCCCGGCGACCGACCGTTCAGCGCAACGATGGCCGAATTCGGCGTATCGACGGTGATACCGCTCCTGTGTGACCCACCTCTCAATTAGGTTCAGTGCCCAACCCCACGCACAGCCAACTGTCAGGAGCGCTCGGTGCCCGAAATCGACCTTCCCGAGAGGGTTGCCCCCACCGGGGAGCAGTTCCTCGCCATGCAGGCAAGTCCCGAATTCCAGGAGCTGCGTTCCAGACTGCGCCGCTTCGTCTTTCCCATGACCGCGTTCTTCCTGCTCTGGTACGCCCTCTACGTCGCCCTCGGCGCGTTCGCCCACGACTTCATGGCCATCCGGGTGTTCGGCAACGTCAACGTCGGCCTGCTGATCGGGTTGGGCCAGTTCCTGACCACGTTCCTGATCACCGGTCTGTACGTGCGCTTCGCCAACCGGGAACTCGACCCGCGAGCCACCGCCATCCGCGAAGAACTGGAACCGGAGGGCACAGTCTGATGTCGACCGCGTATCTCGCCGCCGAGACCGTCGGCAACCCCGTCGCCAACATCGGCATCTTCAGCGTCTTCGTCGTCGTCACGATGATCGTGGTGATCAAGGCCAGTAAGCGCAATGCCACCGCCGACGAGTTCTTCACCGGTGGCCGCGGCTTCTCCGGCCCGCAGAACGGCATCGCCATCGCCGGCGACTACCTGTCGGCGGCCAGCTTCCTCGGCATCGCCGGCGCCATCGCCGTCTACGGCTATGACGGCTTCCTCTACTCCATCGGATTCCTGGTGGCCTGGCTGGTGGCCCTGCTGCTGGTGGCCGAATTGCTGCGCAACACCGGCAAATTCACCATGGCCGACGTGCTGAGCTTCCGGCTCAAGCAGCGGCCGGTGCGACTGGCCGCTGCCATCTCGACGCTGACGGTGTCGCTGTTCTACCTACTGGCGCAGATGGCCGGGGCCGGCGGCCTGGTGGCCCTGCTGCTCGACGTCAACAGCCGGGCCGGGCAGTCGATCGTGATCGCCGTCGTCGGCATCCTGATGATCGTCTACGTTCTGGTCGGCGGCATGAAGGGCACCACGTGGGTGCAGATCATCAAGGCCGTGCTGCTGATCGCCGGCGCCGCACTGATGACCGTGATGGTGCTGAGCAAGTTCGGGCTTAACTTCTCCGAAATCCTGGGCTCGGCGCAATCGGCCATCTCCGAGGCCACCACCAAGGGCGTGTCCGGCCGGGACGTGCTGGCCCCGGGCGCGCAGTACGGCGGATCGCTCACCTCGCAGATCAACTTCATCTCGCTGGCGCTGGCGTTGGTGCTCGGCACCGCGGGCCTGCCGCACGTGCTGATGCGCTTCTACACCGTGCCGACCGCGAAAGAGGCTCGGCGGTCGGTGGTCTGGGCGATCGCGCTGATCGGTGCCTTCTACCTGTTCACCCTGGTGCTCGGATACGGAGCGGCCGCCCTGGTCGGTCCGGACCGGATTCTCGGGGCGGCCGGCGGGGTGAACTCCGCGGCCCCGCTGCTGGCGTTCGAACTCGGCGGGGTGATCCTGCTCGGGGTCATCTCCGCGGTGGCGTTCGCGACGATCCTTGCGGTCGTGGCCGGCCTGACCATCACGGCGTCGGCCTCGTTCGCCCACGACATCTATGCCTCTGTGCTCAAGTCGCACAAGGTGACCGAGGACGAGCAGGTGCGGGTCTCGCGTATCACCGCGGTCGTGCTGGGCGTGTTCGCGATCGGGCTGGGCATCCTCGCCAACGGTCAGAACGTGGCGTTCCTGGTCGCGCTGGCATTCGCCGTGGCGGCCGCGGCCAACCTGCCGACGATCCTGTACTCGCTGTACTGGAAGCGGTTCAACACCCGCGGCGCACTGTGGAGCATGTACGGCGGTCTGATCTCGACCATCGTGCTGATCGTGTTCTCCCCCGCCGTGTCGGGCAGCAAGACCGCGATGATCCCCGGCGCGGACTTCGCCTACTTCCCGCTGGCCAATCCGGGCATCGTTTCCATTCCGCTGGCGTTCGCGCTCGGCATCATCGGCACGCTCACCTCGCGCGACACCGGGGACCCGGAGCTCAACGCCGAGATGGAAGTGCGGTCGCTGACCGGAGTGGGGGCCGAGAAGGCGGTCGCGCACTAAGGCAGGGAAGCTCAAGCGCCCCCGGGACGTTTCAATGGCACATGCCCAACTTCCGGGGGCGCTATGCCTTCGCCCTGCTCGCATACGCGTTTCTGGCCATCATGCTGGGCACCACACTGCCCACCCCGATGTATGCGCTCTACGCCGACCGCATGCACTTCGCGGTGCTGACCACCACGGTCATCTATGCCACCTACGCCGGCGGGGTGCTGTTCGCACTGCTGGTGTTCGGCCGCTGGTCCGATGCGATCGGCCGGCGGCCGGTACTGCTGGCCAGCGTGGTGGCCGCGCTGGCCAGTGCAGGGGTGTTCCTGATCGCCGACTCGGTCCCGGTGCTGCTGATCGGCCGGGTGCTGTCCGGGATATCGGCGGGGTTGTTCACCGGGGCGGGCACCGTTGCGGTGATCGAGGCTGCCCCAGCCACGTGGCGGTCGCGCGCCGCGGCGGTCGCCACCGTCGCCAACATCGGTGGCCTCGGCGCCGGGCCGCTGCTGGCGGGCCTGCTGGTCGAGTACGCACCGCAGCCGCTGCTCCTGCCGTTCGTCGTGCATATCGTGCTGGCCGTCCTGGCCGGCATCGCGCTGCTGATCGTGCCGGAAACCTCCAGCCGGGCCGGGCGTATCGGACTGCAGCGGCTGTCGGTGCCGACCGAGGTCCGCAGGGTCTTCATCATCGCGGCGCTGGCCGCATTCGCCGGATTCACCGTCACCGGCCTGTACACAGCGGTGGCGCCGTCGTTCCTGTCCAACGTCATCGGGATCACCAACCACGCGGTGGCCGGCGCGATGGCATGGTCGATCTTCGCGGCGTCGGCGGTGGCCCAGATCTTCGCGACCCGGATCCCACCTCAGCGGGCGGTGGCGGTGGGTTGCGCGATCCTCGTCGTCGGCATGGTCATTCTGGCTGCGGCACTGTATTTCTCGTCGCTACCCGGTTTGATCGCGGCCGCGGTGGTGTCTGGCGCCGGGCAGGGCATCAGCTTCAGCCGCGGGCTCGCCGCCGTTGCCGAGCAGGCACCCGCCGAACGCCGTGCCGAAGTCAGTTCGGCGTATTTCGTCGTGGCATACGTGGCCCTGTCGATGCCCGTGGTCGGCGTCGGATTCGCCGCCCGGGACTGGGGATTGCGCACCGCCGGGATCACCTTCGCGATCGCGGTCGCGGTACTCGCCGCGGGCTGCCTGGCTGCCATCCTGGTCGAGGAGGCCCGGCAAGACCGGAGCGCGGACGCGAAGTTGAGTGCATCTACCTAAAGCATGTCGAACAACTCGGTTGAGTGTTCGGCACCGCCCTTCTCGGGCGTCCGTTGGTTCAGGCCGCAGGTGCGGTGTGAACGTCGGTTCCCGCGTCATCCGAGCTGGTTTCACCAACACACGTCCGGTGTCGGTCAGCGCTTGGGGGGTCGAAGAAACCCAACGGTTCGATCTGTCACTGCCGACGCACTGACCTCCACTAGGGAACGACCCGTGGCCGACCACGAACGCTTCGTCCACCTCAACCAAATCACCCTGCTAATTCAGCGAAGAATCCCGTATTTCTACCTAGGGACTACGTGGCCGCTGGGCCATAGCGTTTCTGCCATGACCGTTGCTGCTGACACAGCTGCCGAGAAAGCCCCCGCGAAGGGGCTGTTCCCCTCCCCCGCCGAGGTCGAGGCCCAGACCCCCGCTGACCGGGACCGGGCCATCGACGTCATCCGGATCGTCTCGCTGATCGGTGTGGTGTTCGGGCACACCGTCATGGCCACCAGCACGATCCGCGACGACGTGTTCATCTGGAGCAACCTGCTCACGGAATCCACCGTGTTCCAGGCGCTGACCTGGGTGTTCCAGATCATGCCGCTGTTCTTCTTCGCCGGGGTCGCCGCGTCCGCGCAGTCCTGGCGGCCCGGTTCTTCGTGGGGTGGCTGGCTGCTGAAGCGCTGCACCCGGCTGTACCGCCCGGTGTTCTTCTACCTGGCCTTCTGGACCGCGACCCTGGCGGTGTTGCGGTTCGTGCTGCCCGTACACGTCTACGAGCCCATCGCCGGGATCTCCATCCAGCTGTTGTGGTTCCTCGGCGCGTATGTCCTGGTGTTGGCGGCGGTGCCACTGCTGGCCCGCATCACCACGACCGCGCAGGTGGCCGGGGCGGTCGTCGGCACCTATGCCTTCATCGCCGCGATCGACGCCATCCGGATCAACATGGACGGCTACGCCTCGCTGGGTTACCTCAACACCGTGGTGTGGTTGATCCCCGGCGTGTTCGGTGTCGCCTACCGTCGGAACCTGCTGTCCAGCGGCGCCGCGCTCAGGATCGGGATCGGCATGCTCGGGGTCAACCTGGCGCTGCTGTACTTCGGCCCCTACGAGCTGAGCCTGGTCGGCATCGAGACCCAGCACCTGAAGAACATGACGCCGCCGTCACTGTTGCTGGCCGGTCACGCAATCATGATGTGCGCGTTCGCGATTGCCGCGGCCCCTGCCATCAACCGGTGGGCGCAGAGGCCGCGGGTGTGGTGGCTGACCGCGATCGGCAACTCTGGCGCGATGACGCTGTACCTGTGGCACATGCCGCTGCTGCTGGGCCTGCACCTGGTGTTCGACTACCTGGGCCTGGACCGTTATGACCCGTCGGCCCCCGGGTTCGTCGCCCTGTCGGTACTGCAGTTGGCGTTGATGGCCGGGCTCGTCGCGATGGCATTCGTCGCGCTGCGGCCGCTGGAGAACAACCCGCTGCCGCTGTGGGACGGGGGCGCGGTGGCCGGCCCCGGAATCCGCAGCGCCACCGTGGGCTGGCTGCTGTGCGTGGCCGGCGCAGCCACACTGACCTCGGTGGCCTGGGGCCTGAAGGATCAGGGCGTGTACTGCGTGGTTGTCATGCTCGCCGCGCTCGTCGTGGCCCGGGCGCTGGCCCGCGACTGACACATCGAGACTGCGCACAGATCGCGATTCCGCGGGCATTCGCGACCTGTGCGCAGTTTCAGTCTGTGGGTACCGCTTCCACCGTGAACGTATGAATGCGAGGTGGATCCGTCGGGGTCAGCGCCAAGGTCACGTCGAGCCGTCCGCGAGTACCCGTCATCCGGCAGACCGCTTCGGTCGGTGACCGCAGCTCGATCTCGGTCTGGCCGGTACGCTCGCCCATCGTCTCGCGGGCGGCGGTGATCGCGGTGATCCGCTCGGCCAGTGGGAAATCGAGGAGCACATTGTCGGAGAATGCCGGGTCCTGCAGGGTTGACGGCTCCGCGATGACGCCTTCGACCAGTTCGATGGCGGACCGCAGGTGCTCGGTAGCGGACACCCGGTCGGGACCGACCTGGCACTGCAGTAGCAGCGCCTCGAGCGCAGCCCGCGCGGGCACTGCGACAGGAGCATAGGTGCCGTTGGCGAAGGCCACAACACCCAGCCCACTGGATTGGTGCCAGCCCATGTACGAACCGAAACCGGGATAGCCGCCCTGATGTTGGCTGATGGCTCCCACCGGCGAGGCCGGCTCGACGAACAGACCGTAGCCGTAGCCGGAGAGTCCCCAGGGAAAGCCCTTGCTCATCAACCGGTTCCGGCCGTCTGCGTCTTCCACGACATCGAACGGAAGCAGGCGGTGTGACTGCTGCATCTCCCGGCGGGAGGCCCGCGTAAGCACCGCATCGTCACCGTCGTCGCGCGGCGGAAATGCGTCCGCAAACCAGGCGACCCACTTCGCGATGTCCGTCGCAGTGCTGAGCAGCCCCCCGATGGCAGAGAAGCTTCCTGGCGCGGTGAACGTCTGTGGTTCCCACTCTCCGTTCGGTGTCGACCGGTAACCCTGTGCCAGGCGTCCCGCCGGAACAGCGCGGTAGTCGTAGGTGGTCTCCGCCAGGCCCAGCGGCAGCAGCAGCTCACTGGTCAGGTAATCGGTGAACCGCCCGCCGGAGACGGCCTCCACGACACGACCGAGGAGGGCATACCCGAGATTGGAGTAAGCGAACGCGGTGCCGGGTGAATACGCTCCCCACACCGGGCGGCGCAACAAGTCGTCGAAATCGGCCTGCGTCATCTCCTCCTGCCGGTCTGCCCAAGGATCGTCACTTGGCAGTCCGCTGCTCATCGTCAGGCAGTGGCGCACGGTAATTCCCGGCGAGTCGGAAGTCGGTCCGGAAAGACCTGCGGCCCAAGGCAAGTAGTCGGTCACGGGGTCGTCGAGGCCGAGGGCTCCACGATCACGCAACTGCAGGATCGCGGCCGCCGTGAAGCTCTTCGACATCGACGCGATACGGAAGAACCGATCCGCAGCGGGGACGGCACCGGTAGCGCAATCGGTGACTCCGTACCCGGCGAAGTGCGCCACCTTGCCGTCTGCAAGCACCGCGATCTGTAGTCCCGGGGCCCGCCCACGGCCGTGGAACTGCGTGGCGATGTCATCGACAACCGCGAAATCCAACTGCATCAGGCCATCCCTGCTTCCAATTCACGACGATCCTCGTCCGGTGGCGCCAGCATCAAGAAGTGGGTCTCACCGCGCGGACGGAGGTAGAGGACGTAGTAACCCAGGGCAAGCAGAACACACGCGCCTGCCACGACGAGGTCCGCACGAACCTGTTGACTCAGCACGGCGATCGACATGACGATCGCGACGATCGGCCACAGCGGCCACAATGGCATCCGGTACGGGCGGTCCAGCTCAGGGTTACGGAGCCGACTTACCAGCGCCGATGTCGCGACGAGGATGAACTCCACGGCCAGTAGCGCTCCGGTCCATGTGGTCAGCGTGGCCACATCCGAGCACAAGATCATCACCGCCCCGCCGATCCCGACCAGAATCGTTGCCAGCCAAGGTGTTCCGTACTTCGGATGCACCACAGCCAGCGCCCGGCTGATGGCGCCCGGCCATGCCATGTCCCGGCCTGTGCTGTACAGGATCCGCGCGTAATACGGCATGAGGGCGATGACGGCGTTGAGCACGGCCACCGCGATACCGAGGCTGATCACGGTGTTGAAGGTGTCGCCGCCGATCGCGGTAAGGACGTACTGCCACGGATTGTTCGAGTTCGACAGCTCTGAGAGGGAGGGGGCGGCGAGGGTGGCGGCAGCCACCGGGAAAACCTCGCAGGCGACGGCGACGCCAAGAGCGATGAAGACGGCGCGGGCGACGTTGCGGCGGGCGCCGACGGTTTCCTCGGAGAAGATCAGTGCACCTTGAAAGCCGTTGTAGGCGAAGCTTCCGACCGCGATGCCCGCAACCAGTGCGCTCAAGGTGAGCGGGCTGGCGATGCCCTGGGCGTCGAAGACCTCGGGCCGCAGCAGGGTGGTCACCGGACGCTGCACGTTGATGAATCCGAACACTGCTACCAGAACCACCGTCAGGATCTCCACGATGAGCAGGACGGTCACGGCGATCGCGTTGAGCCGGACGCCGAACAGCGCGATTACGGCGCCGCCGATGATGATCACGGCCCCGAGAATGTTCGCGTCCACGTTGACGATGACCCGTAGGTACTCCGCCATCCCCAGCGCGACGACGGCCGGGATGAGGACGGCCTGTACGGGCCCGGTGATGAACATCGAGACGAATCCGGGGGCGCGCCCCAGAATGCGTGCGATGAATGTGTAGTCGCCACCGGCGATCGGATAGGCCGCGCCCAATTCCGCCCAGCAGTAGGCCAGCGACAGGCCGAGGACTGCGGCGATGCTGAACGTCAGCGCTGCGCCGGTGCCGTTCAGCCCGAAGAGCACGGGGGCGATGATGAACGCGCCGGTCGCCGGGGTTGTCGCGGAGATGACCAGCGACGAGTTCTCCCACAGACTGAGGTCGCGTTTGAGTTCTTGCTTGTAGGCCCTGGGACTGCCGGGCTGCGTTTGGCTCATGCGGCGCCTTTCTCATGGCCACCTGGGGGGGCTCACCGACGGTGTCGGCGGTCCGGCTATACGAGCTGGACGGTGTGATCTTGGCGATACTTTCGAGCTGTGTCAACAGCGATGACAACTGCGTTGTCTGCAACGTTGACTCCACTTGCGCAGATCCGGCTGCTCCACGTGCGATGCTGTGGATCGTGGACCGCAGTCGACGAGCCCAGGGATCGCCCACCCGTAGCAACGCTGTTCGGCTGGACCGCGCCGTGATCCTTCGAGCGGCTCAGGAGATCTGCGACCGCGACGGCTTGAGCGCACTCACCTTGCGGCGGCTCGGCAACGAACTGGGTGTCGACGCCACTGCCATGTACCGGCATTTCCGGGACAAGGCCGAGCTGATCTCGGCGCTGATCGACGACCTGTTCCGACTGGAGGTGGACGAGCCGGACCCCCAGGGGCACTGGCGTGACAATCTCCGCAAACTGATGATCCAGTGGTGGCAGATCTACCGCCGGCATGAAGGCCTGGCCGCGGCGATGGCCGGTCAGCCCGACGACGAGCCGCAACTGTTCGACCTCACCGAATGGACCGTCCGTGAGCTGATCCGGGCCGGAGTCGACGAGGGCGAACTCGGCCTGTACCACCAGACCATCTACAACCACACAGTCGGAAACGGTTTGGTCGCAGCTTTGTCGCCCTGGCTGACCGACACCGAGCTACGCGACGAGCAGCGCAGGCACTACGCCGCGCTCGACCCCCGTCGCTTTCCGTCGTCGGCCAGCGCTGCCCCGACGATCTACCCGGACACCACCGAGGTCTTCGAGTTCAGTGTGGAAGTCCTGCTCGACGCCATCGAGAAACGCGGCCAGCTCGTTGCCCGGCAACGTGATTGAGGCGCGTCGAGTCTGCGCAAAAGCCAACGAGTCTGCGCACAGATCGCGATTCTGCCGAATTTCGCGATCTGTACGCAGACTCGGCGTTGATGGGTTGGCAGGCCCGGGACTATCCGCTCTTGCGGCGGAATTCGCGGCGGTTCTCCACCGGGCCGTGTGCCCGCGGTTGGTTGCGGCCGCCGTCCTTGTGCGCCGCGCCTCCCGCCGACTGCGCCTTCTTGCGCTCCAGGGCCTCCCGGAATTTGCGCTTGTTGTCGTCTTCCGGTTTGTCGTCAGCCATACGCGGCAGCGTAGCCCGATTCCGATGCCGTAGTCACGCGCATTAGCGCGCCTCAGGCGGGCCTTTACCGCCGGCCCGGTGGCATCCCGTACACGTGCGTGATCGGAAGTGTCAGCAACACGCGGCGATCATCGACCATGGCGCGCCGGTAATCGTCCCAATCCGGATGTTCACCGGCGATGTTGCGGTACAACGCAATAAGCCCCTCGACTGTGTCGTCGTCGGGCGCGGCGGCCGGCGGGGTCAGGATGGCATCCCCCTCGGCAACCGCATAGGACCAACCGTCGTCGGAGCTCACATGGATGGACGCACGCGGATCCCGCCGCAGATTGCGGGTCTTGGCCCGCGGTTCGGTGATCGACACCTGGATCTGGACCGCACGCGGATCGAAGTAGTAGGAGACATTGGACAGCTGCGGACGACCGTCCTGCTTGATCGTCGCGAGAACTCCCATCGAGTTGCCGGCGATCAAGGCCAGAAGCTTGTCGTCGAAAACCTGGCGCCCCATGAGTTGAGCGTACGTCTTTACCATCGGTTCGATGAGCGTGATTGACGGCAACACCCTCGACGGCGTATCGGCGACCACCTTGTGGACCCTGAGCAATCGCGGCATCGAGGCCAAGCGTTCCGACGGCGTGATCCGCGACCCGTGGGCCGTGGCGCTGCTGGACTCGATCGACTTCGACTACGGCAAGTTCGGCAGGCCGATGCAGGCCCATGCCCTGCGGGCCCGCACATTCGACATCGAGACCCGCGACTACCTCTCGACACATCCGAAGGCCGCCGTGGTGGCACTGGCAGAGGGGTTGCAGACCAGCTTCTGGCGGCTCGATCAAGCCGGGGTTGCCGACGAATTGACCTGGTATTCAGTCGATCTACCGCCGGTCATGGCGATCCGGGACCACCTGCTGCCCGCTGATGACCGCATCGTGGCGCTAGCCCAGTCGGCGCTCGACCGCAGTTGGATGGACCGGGTCGACGCGGGCGACGGCGTGTTCATCACCGCCGAGGGGCTCTTGATGTACCTGGAACCCGACGATGTGCGCAGCCTGATCGCCGACTGTGCGGCGCGGTTCCCCGGCGGCCGGATGATGTTCGACTCGATCCCGCACTGGGCGAGCCGACGCACCATCAAGGGTCTGCACCTGTCCAGCCGCTACATCGCGCCACCGATGCCATTCGCGCTCACGGCCGACGAGGGCCTGGCCATGGCGGGAACCGGCCCGGGCGCAATAGCCGGCGTAAGGTCGGCCCGCGATGTCGCGATGCAGCCGGGACGCGGCCTGTTCAAGCTGGCCGCCGAGCCGTGGCTGGACCGGATCGGGCCGATCCACCGCAGCAGGCCGAGCATCACGGTGCTGGACTTCTGACCGGCCGGGACGATATGGCTCTACTGAACCGCCGCCTGCTGACGGCGCTGGCCACGATGCTGATCATTGCGGTCACGCCGTCCTGCGCGACGCAGACGAGAACCACCCAGATCGCGGTGATGCCCGAAGTACTGACACTGCGCACGGTGACCGTGACCCGGTTCCACTACCTGTCCGACGGGCACGCGGGCGGCCGATACCCCGACCAGAACTGGGCCGATCTGTACCTGCCGTCCGGAGCGCAGGCGTTCAACTCGCTCCCGCTGGTGGTGCTCATCCACGGCGGCGGGTGGAAGAGCACGATGGGTGCCGGCGTGTTCGACGGCTTGGCCCGCGAACTCGCCCGCCACGGCATGGCCGTCTACAACATCGAGTACCGCAGGGTCGGTTCCGGCGGTGGGTGGCCGACCACGTTCGACGATGTGGCTCGCGCCATGGACTACGTCGCCGAGGTGACCCTGCGGTACCCGCAGCTGGCCGTCGACGATGCCCTTGTCGTCGGCCACAGTGCGGGAGCTCAGCTGGCGGTGTGGGCCAGCACCCGGCACGACCTGCCAGATGGCGAGGTCGGATCCCGGCCCCGTTTCCGGCCCACCCGGGTCATCTCGCTGGCCGGTCCGCTCGACATGGTGTACGCCGCCAACCACGGTGACAGGCACATTGCCGCAGTGCTCGGCGGCAGCCCCGCCGAGGTGCCGAAGAGGTACGCCTCGGTGGACCCGATCCAGAACCTCGATCCGAAGGTGCCGGTGATCGCGGTCCACGGAACTCTCGACACCGTTGTGGCACCCGCCAATTCGCAGCGCTACGTCGCAGCGCTCAAGAAGCATGGCGGCCGGGCCAGTGTCGAACTACTGCCCGGCGAAAACCACACGTCGATCATGTCGCCCCGCTCCCCCGCCTTCCGCCGCGTGCTGCACCTCATCACCGCGACATCGGAGGCCAAACTCGACCAACTGCCGGTGAAGTGACCATTAGGCTGGAACGGTGACCCGCTACATCGCGTTCTTGCGAGGCGTGAACGTCGGAGGCGTCAACCTCAAGATGGCCGAGGTGGCGAAGGCCATGGAGGCAGCCGGATTCACCGAGGTTCGAACGATACTGGCCAGCGGAAATGTCTTGCTGGACAGCACTTCCGGTGCCACGAAGGTCCGCAGCACCGCCGAGCGCGCGCTGCGGGACACCTTCGGCTACGAGGCGTGGGTGTTGGTGTACGACCTGGCCACCCTGCAGAAGATCTCCGAGGGATACCCCTTCGAGCGGGAGGTCGCCGACCACCACTCCTACGTCACGTTCGTCAGCGACACCGAGTTGCTCGACGAGCTCGCGGCCCTGTCCCCGGGCGACGGCGAGAAGGTGCAACGCGGTGACGGCGTGCTCTATTGGCAGGTGCCCCGGGCCACCACACTCGACAGTGCGATCGGCAAGACCATGGGCAAGAAGCGCTACAAATCCTCGACGACGACGAGAAACCTGCGCACGCTGGACAAGGTGCTGCGCTGACCGGTCACCCCCGTGCTCGTCGCAGCCACCCCAATCCCTCACTGGTGCCCGCGGCCGGGCGGTACTCACAGCCGATCCAGCCGTCGAAGCCGGTCTCGTCGATGACCGCCAGCAGGTAGTCGATCGCCAGCTCGCCGCTGTCCGGTTCGTGCCGGTCGGGAACTCCGGCGATCTGCAGATGCCCCACCCGGCCGGTCGGAATGTCCGTCCGCAGCCGGACCGTCACATCACCCTCGGTGATCTGGCAGTGGTAGAGGTCCAGCTGCACCTTGAGGTTGGGTGCCCCGATCTGACCCACGATGTGGTGCGCCTCGTCCTGAAGGCTCAGCAGGTAGCCCGGCATGTCGCGCTGGTTGATGGGTTCGATCAGCACGTCGACGCCGGCGCCACCGGCCTGCCCCGCGGCCCAGGCGAGGTTGCCGCGGTACACCGCCAGCCGCTCCTCACGATCGGCGCCGGCCTGGGCCAGGCCCGCCATCACGTGTACCCGCGGGCAGTCCAGGGTCTCTGCATAGTCCAGCGCGCGGCGGAACCCGTCGCGGAACTCGGCCTCGCGGCCGGGAATCGAGGCGACACCGCGTTCGCCGGCGTCGAAATCTCCGGGCGGCGCGTTGAACAGGACCTGACGCAGGCCGTTGGCGTCAAGTCGCCCGCGCAGTTGCTCGGCCGGGTAGGCGTACGGAAACAGGAACTCCACGGCCGTGAACCCGTCGGCCGCCGCGGCGGCGAACCGGTCGAGAAACGCGTGCTCGACGTACATCATGGAGAGGTTGGCCGCAAAGCGTGGCACGGCAAGACTCCTTCCAGCTGAGCTGATCGCGGTTGACGCCATCTTTGCGCGTGGTGTCCACGGCATTGGCACCACCTGGCAGAACGCGGGTACATTCGCGCCAATGACGGGTACCTCAGGCAAGGTGAGCGGCAGCGCCCTCACCGGTGTTTCCGAGACGGCACTGATGACCCTGCAGGTGCGCGCTCACGAAGCGCGCCGCCCCGACAGTCTGATCGACGATCCCATGGCGGTGCAGCTCGTCGACTCGATCGATTTCGACTTCGCCAAGTTCGGCTACACCCGTCGCCAGGACATGGCCCTGCGGTCGCTGCTGTTCGACCGGGTGACCAGCGACTACCTGCGTGATCATCCGAAGGCCACCGTGGTGGCGCTGGCCGAAGGACTGCAGACCAGCTTCTACCGGCTCGACGCCGCCGGCCTCGGACACGAGTTCCGGTGGCTGTCAGTCGATCTGGAACCGATGATCGAGCTTCGCAACAAGCTTCTGCCAAAGCCGGACCGGGTCACCCAGTGCGCGCAGTCGGCACTGGACTTCAGCTGGATGGACCATGTCGACACCACCGACGGAGTCTTCATCACCGCTGAGGGCCTGCTGATGTATCTGCAGCCCGAGGAGGCCATGTCGCTGATTCGCGCTTGCGCGCAACGCTTTCCGGGCGGGCAGATGATGTTCGACCTGCCGCCGGCGTTCTTCGCCTTCCTGACCCGCAAGGGGACGCCGACCTCGATGCGATATCGGGTGCCGCCCATGCCGTTCAGTCTGTCCCCCGCCGAGCTGGCCGATCTGGTGAACACCGTGCCAGGCGTGCGGACGGTGCGCGACCTGCCGATGCCGCCGGGCCGCGGCGCGGTCCTCAACGCGGTGATGAGATGGCAGCATCTGCCGATCTTCGACCGGGTACGCCCGGTGGTGGGGCTGCTGGAGTTCGGCTGACGGCTACTGAGCCCACACGTCCTCGACATAGCGATCTGAACCCACCAGGTCGGTAAGCCACTGCGAGGCGGCGACGTCGTCGGCCCCGGTGTAGCGACGGTAGATGTCGCGGAAGGCCCCACGCACCGCGGGAGCCATCCGGGCTCCGTCGCCACAGATGTACACGTGGGCATCCATCTCCGGGTCGCCCAGCATTGCCCAGACCTCCTCGGCATCGGCGGTGATGCGATCCTGGACATACCGGATCTCGTCTTCGGGCCGTCGCGAGAAGGCCGGGCGCATCCGCACCACGCCCGAGCGTTCGGCTGCCTCGAATTCGTCGCGGAACAGGTAGTCGACATCCGGGTGACGCACCCCGAAGAAGCACAGTGCCGATGTGAAAGGCTCGCCCGCGGCCTGCGCCGCCAGCCGGTCCCCGATGAATCCCCGGAACGGGGCGACCCCGGTCCCGGCGCCGACCAGGATGACGTTCTTCGCCGGCTCGGCGCCGGCACGAAACGCCCGGCGCGCGGTATCGACTCGCATCCGAATCTGTTGTCCCGGTGCCGCATCGGCGAGATAGCTCGATGACACCCCGCGGAAGACGCCGTATCCGGAATGTGCCGGACCCTCGAGCACGCTGACCACCAGTTCGACCTCGCGCGGGACCCGGCGTGCCGAGGAGGCGATGGAGTAATGCCGGGGCGCCATCGGCTCGAACAACTCCAGCAGTTCGGCGCGCGACAGTTCGGTGGCCGGGAACTCGGCCAGGCATTCGGTGACGCTGAGCGCACGGACCTCGGGATCTTCGGCGAGTTCGGTCAGTGCCGCCCGCTCGGGAGGACACGGGTTGGCCGCGGCCAACCGCAGCAGCTGACTTCGACTGGCGGGCTTGCGGAGCTCGATGAAATGGGTGAGCAGTTCACGCACGCTGACCTCGCGGTCGATGGCGATGGCCCGGCGCGTGCTGCGCCGCGGATTGACCGAGATCCGGCGGTCGAGCCGCAGCTCCAACAATTCGGCGACCTCGTCCACGACCTCGGGGCCGTTGTCGGGCAGGACCGTGACGTGATCCCCGGTCTGGTATCCGAGGTCATCGGGAAGCGCTACCCGAATGAGCCGCTTGGCATTTCCCATGTCACGGTTGTCGACAAGCGCCACGTTGTCCAGCACCGTGGCGGGTTGGACCTCGAAACGCGCATCGATCGCCGACGTCACCGGACCGTCGATGGCGCGCAGTTCGTACAGGAGTTCGTCGGTGGTGCCGGCGGGCAGCTGTGCACCGTCGGCCGGGGCAAGGGCGTCCCACAGGGCTGCGGAGAAGTCTTCCACGGTCCCGGCGAAATCCCCCGACGTGTCGGCTTCGCCGCGCGGAATCACCGGTGGCCCAACGAGTTCCGAGAGCCGCTGATCGATGCGTTTAGGGATGGTCTGGTAGGTCTCGGCCCAGTTCCGGTCGCCGACACCGAGTATGGCGTACGGGATGGCCGGTTGCGCTTGGGTGCCCGGATCGTCCAGCCATTCGACGAAGCGCCGCGCATCGTCGGTGGGTTGCCCGTTGTACGACGCGGCGATCACCACCAGCGCCCCTTCTGTGGGCAGTGCGCCCGCAGCCGTGTCGAGGGCCGCCACGGTGGTCTGATAACCCAGGTCGGTGGCCTCGTCGGCCAGCTGCTGTGCCAGCGCCCGGCAGTTACCCAGGTTGGAGCCATGCAGCACAGTCACTTTCGAACCGGGCGCGGCCACCGCGCGCGGCCTTGCCGCCGATGCCGCCTCCGGAGCCGGGGCGGCGGCGTGCCGGCGTTCCTGCGGTGTCCGCCGCACCAGGCCGAGGTGGAATCCGACCGGCTTTCGCAGAAGATCACTGTGGGTGCGGAGCTGGTAGTGCTCGACGTCCAGGAAGCGGTACCGGTGCACCAGGGTGGCCAGCGCCATGGTCGCCTCGTGCAGGGCGAACTGACGGCCGATGCAGGACCGCGCCCCAGTGCCGAACGGTTTGAACAGGTTGACCGGACGTCCGGCGGACCGCTCGGCACCGAACCGGTCCGGGTCGAACAACTCGACGTTGTCACCCCACTCGGGCTGCCGGTGCAGAGCAGAGGTCGTCACCGTGACGACTTCACCCTTGCGCACCGGATACCGGCCGCCGATGACGGTGTCCGCCAATGCCATCCGATCGAATTCCCGGACCGGCGGGGACAGCCGCAACGTCTCGTCGACGATCTGCCGGATGTAGGTGAGCTTGCCGATCTCGTCGAACGCCGGCACGTGGTCATCGTCCGTCCCGAACAGGCCATCCACCTCGAGGCACGCCCGGTGCAGCACCGCGGGGTCCTTGACGATGCTGTACAACGCGGTCGGCATCAGGGTCGAGGTGGTGTCCTGCCCCGCGATCAGGAACGTCAGGATCTGGTTGCGGACGCTGTCGTGATCAAGACGCGGCGCGCCGTCGGCGCCGGGCTCGAGCATCAGGGCGAGCAGATCGTCCAGATCGACCGCACCCGCGCGATGCCCGGCGATCAACTCGTCGATGAAGGCGAACAGCTTGTCGCGCTCAGCGGCGAAGACGTCCCGGTCGCCACCACCCGGGGCGATGATCTGTGTCAGCGCGGCCGCGAAGCTGGCCGGGATGTCGGCCAGCCCGTCCTGGTGATAGGAGTCGAACCGCGCACCGAACCCGGCCAACCCCACGGTGTCCATGGCCAGCTTCGCAAGGTCCCCCGCGACATCAACCAACCGCGGCCCGACCGCTCCGGCGGTTTCATCCCACAACGCGATGAGCTGGCGGTTGATGTCGAGCATGGCCGGGTGGTAACTGCGCAACCCGCTGAAGCTGAACCCTGGCATCAGGACGTCATGGGCCTGCTGCCAACCGTTTTCGCCGGGATACGACGTGAACAGGCCATTGCCGACCAGGGTCCGGAAGCGGTCCAGCCGGACCGTGATGCCTTTGGTGAAGCGTGTCTCGTCGCACAATTCGTCGACCAGCGACAGGGAGCACGCATAGAGTCGCCGGCTGCCGGTGAAGTCGGCGTAGAACAGGGGCCCGTACTGTTCGGCGAGCACGTCGGCGGGGAGAGCGTAGGGACGGCCGGCCACCGGCCCCGGCGGTAGGTCCAGACCCACCGCCGAGGGGACATCGTCGATGTCCGGTGGCAGCGCCGGTGCAAACGTCTCCATGGCGCGAGCTTAGCCACGCACAATGAGGGGTCCCTGAAAATCAGCCTCAGAGAACGAGCTGAGGCGCCGGGTCTGGATCGCCGGCCGTGCGCCGCGATCCGAACCGCAGAGCCGAGTCTTCGACGGGTCCGTTACGCAGCGTCTGCGCGTCGATCGTGTAGTTCATCGTCATCTGCCACGGCCCGTCGACGCCCTGGCGGGGAATCTCGTCGAGCGAACGCTGCACGTACCCGGCCCCGAAGTCCAGGAGCGGGCGGGTCTGGCCACCGGCGAACTCGGGTCGCACGGTGTCGAATCCGTTGTCGTCCATGTGCTTCAGCAGCCGGCAGAAATGCTCGCAGAGCAGTCCGACCTTGAGCGTCCACGACGAGTTGGTGTAGCCGAACGCGAAGGCGAAGTTCGGCACGCCCGAGAGCATGATGCCCTTGTAGGCCACGGTCTCGGCGAGGTCCACCGGCTCACCATCCACGGTGAGCGACATCCCGCCGAACAGCTGGATGTTGAGACCCGTTGCGGTGACGATGATGTCGGCGTCCAGCTCGCGGCCGGACTCCAGCAGGATGCCCTTCTCGGTGAACGTCGCGATGCGGTCGGTGACCACCGAGGCACTGCCCTCGCCGAGCACGGTGAACAGATCACCGTCCGGCACCGCGCACAGCCGCTGATCCCACGGGTTGTAGCGGGGGCTGAAGTGCTCGTCCACCGGATACCCGTCGGGCAGCTTGGCGGCGTTGATCCACCGGATCACGGCCCGGGCAGCCTTGGGGTACTTCTGGCAGAACGTGTAGACCGCGCGCTGCTTGAGAATGTTCTTGCGCCGGGTAAGCGCGTAACCACGCTCGTCGCCGAGCAGTCGCTTGGCGGTGTTGGCGAAGGAGTCCTTGGCCGGCACCGGCATCACATACGTCGGGGAGCGCTGCAGCATGGTGACGTGGGCAGCCGTGCCCGCCATCGCCGGGATCAGCGTGACCGCGGTGGCACCGCTGCCGATCACGACGACCTTCTTGCCGGCGTAGTCGAGGTCCTCGGGCCAGTGCTGGGGGTGCACGATGCGCCCGGTGAACCGGTCGGTGCCGTCGAACTGCGGGGTGTAGCCCTGGTCGTAGCGGTAGTACCCGCCGCCGCAGAACAGCCAGCTCGCCGAGATCTGCACGAGTTCTGGATCGGCATCGGCACCGTCGGTCCGCTCGATGTCCACGGTCCAGGAAGCCCGCGCCGAATCCCAGGCCGCGCCGAGCACCTTGTGGTGGAACCGGATGTGGCGGTCGATGCCGTTCTCCGAGACCGTCTCGCGCAGGTAGGCGAGGATCTTGTCGGCGGTGGCAATCGCATGCTCGTCGCGCCACGGCTTGAACTCGTAGCCGAAGGTATGCAGGTCCGAGTCCGACCGGATTCCGGGATAACGGAACAGGTCCCAGGTGCCGCCGGTCGCGCCGCGGGCCTCCAGGATCGCGTAGCTGCGCCCGGGGTGTTCGCGCTGCAGGTAGTAGGCGGCACCGATGCCGGAGATACCGGCGCCGATGATGAGTACGTCGACGTGTTCGGTGTGGGTCATGTCTCAATGGTCGCGGCCGGCCGACCGTCCCCCAAGGTCAGAATGGCCAAACATGGCCCATCCGGTGGTGCACTTTGCACCACCGCTCTACGCTGAGGTGATGGTGTGGCAGCCACCGTCACCGCGAGTGCAGGACCTGATCCGGCAGTGCGCCCAGATCGTGCTCAACCCCCGCCCGGACTGGCTCGACGAATTCGACTCCGCAGTCCTGGCGGCCAGTCCGACTGTCGCCTCCGACCCCGAGCTCGCGGCGGCGGTCGTCCGAAGCAACCACGCCAACCTGTTCTTCTGGGGCTCGGCGAATGTACGCGATCCGGGCGCCCCGGTGCCGCCGAACACCGGACCGGAGCCGCTGAGCATCGCGCGGGAACTGGTGCGCCGCGGCGTCAACGAGTTTCCCCTCGACGCCTACCGGGTCGGTGAGGGCGTGGCGTGGCGCCGCCTCATGGAGATCGCCTTCGAGCTCACGTCCGACCCTGCCGAGCTGCACGAGATGCTGGACGTGTGCTCGCAGTCCATCAGCGCGTTCGTCGACGCCACGCTGGCCGGGATCGCCGCCCAGATCGACCTGGAACGCGACGACCTGACCCGCGGCACCCACGCCGAGCGCCGCGAGACCGTCGCCCTCCTGCTCGAGGGCGCCCCGATCCCCAGGCAGCGCGCCGAGGCGCGGTTGGGCCATGTGCTCACCGGAACCCACACCGCGGCGGTGATCTGGAGCGAAGACTCCGCGGGTGACCTGTCGGGACTGGACCGGGCCGCCGAGGCCTTCGGCCAGGCCTGCGGCGATCCGAGGCCGTTGAGCGTACTGGCCAGCACTGCCACCCGCTGGGTGTGGGCGACGGGTGGCGCCGACATCCAACCCGGCCTGCAGGCGCTCACCCGTGAACTGGACGGCGTCCGGATCGCCGTCGGGCCGACCGCCGACGGCCTGGACGGCTTCCGGCGCAGTCATTTCGATGCGATCACCACACAGCAGATGATGGCCCGGCTCCACTCCACGCAACAGATCGCGCAGTTCGCCGACGTCGAACTGGTCGCACTGATCACCGCCGAGCCCGACCGTGCCGCCGAATTCGTCAGCCACAACCTGGGCGCGTTGGAGACGGCCGACAACGAATTACGGGAAACCGTACGGATATTCGTCAACGAGCAGTGCAACGCGTCACGCGCCGCGGCCCGGCTGTACCTGCATCGCAATACGTTGCTGCGCCGGCTGGCCCGCGCCGACGAACTCCTGCCCCGCCCGCTCGCCGAGAACAGCGTCGCCGTTGCCGTCGCACTGGATGTGCTGCGCTGGCACGGCAACCGGACCGGGTGATCGGCTGAGCCGATCAGTCGAATGCGGTATCCAGATAGCGCAGGGCGTCGGTCTTGCCGATCCCCAGCGCACGGGCGGCCTCGGCGAACGAGTGCGCGGCAGCGGCCATCGCGGCATCGGCCGGATCCGCACGTGCGACGAATGTGCCGTACCGCCCGCGGGTCTCCAATACCCCCGCCGTCTCCAACTCGCGATAAGCCCTGGCCACGGTGTTCACCGCGAGCCCGACCTTCCCAGCCAGCTCACGCACAGTAGGCAACCGGGTCCCCGGCGCCAGCCGCCCCTGCCTTATTCCATCGATGATCTGGATCCGGAGTTGATCGAACAACGGTTTCTCCGCGCTCGCGTCAACCAGAACCCAATCCCCCAACTCGGCCACGTGCCCAGTATCACCCAAACCGACTACGTTGGTGATGTGCAAGTGACTGTCCTGTCCGGTGCCGGGATCTCAGCGGAAAGCGGTGTGCCGACGTTCCGCGACGTCGAGACGGGTCTTTGGGCGCAGGTGGACCCATACGAGATCTCCAGCATCGAAGGCTGGCAGCGGCATCCCGAAAAGGTCTGGGCCTGGTACCTGTGGCGCCACTACATGATGGCCCACGTGCAACCCAACGACGGACATCGCGCGGTGGCCGCCTGGCAGGACTTCGCCGATGTCCACGTCGTCACCCAGAACGTCGACAACCTGCATGAGCGCGCCGGCAGCACGAACGTCTACCACCTGCACGGCAATTTGTTCGAGTTCCGTTGCGATGCTTGCGGTTCGAGGTTCGAGGGCGACCTGCCCGACATGCCGGTACCCGTCGAGACGATCGAACCCCCGGTGTGCCCGTGCGGTGGCCTGATCCGGCCGAGTGTCGTGTGGTTCGGCGAGCCGTTGCCCGACGACGCCTGGCAACGGTCGGTACAGGCGGTGAGCAACGCCGATGTGGTGATCGTCGTGGGCACCAGCTCGATCGTCTATCCAGCGGCGGGCCTGCCTGAAGCCGCCGTGGCCGCGGGCACCGTGGTGATCGAGGTCAATCCGGAGCGCACACCGCTGTCCGACAGCGCGACCATCTCGTTGCGCGAGACGGCGGCCGACTCCCTGCCCAACTTGCTGCAGCGGTTGCCTACCCTGCTGGGCTCTAGGCAGGCCTGACCGCACGCCCGATCGCGAACTCGGTCACCGGCAGCGGCACCCATGCCGGCATCGCCAGTTCCCGGTGAGCATCGGCCACCTGGAATCCGCTGTCGGCGATGGCCTGTTCGGTGTGCCGGTGGGTGTGGCAGTTGCCGAACAACCGCGGCCACACCGTGGCATCGGCTACGCGCTGCATCCCGGCCCGCCAGCCGCTGCCTGCGACATGCTCCAGATAACGCAGCTCCCCGCCCGGGCGGAGCAACGAATGCAGCTGCCGCAGAACAGTATCCGGCTGATCGATGGAGCACAGCACCAACGAGCAGACCACGGCGTCGAACGGTTCGGCGCTGCCGAACTCCTCGGCGGTATCGCTGGTGACGGTCACCGGTACCGGAGCCGTCGCCGCCGCGCTGCGGGCCACCTCGGCCAGGTGGCGCTCGGGCTCGATGGCGACCACCTCGGTCACCGTCGAGGGGTAGAAGGCGAAATTCGTCCCGGTGCCCGCACCGATCTCCAGAACCCGGCCGCTGAGACCGGCGAGGTTCTCACTGCGCAGCCGACGCAGCGCCTTCGGTTCCGAACTCGACAACGTCTTCCAGATCCGGGCGAAGAACGGGTTGTCCACGGTCTTGTCAGTCACGGTTTTCCTCCGTCGGCGAATTCATCGGCCAATCCCTTCAGCCGGGCGATCGTCTCCATGGGCTCGAGGTCGGTTCCGATGATTCCCGAGACGATCTGACCGGTACACACCGCACGCAGCACGCGATCGGTGAACTCCTCGACATCCCCCCACGGCAGGTACGGCTTGGAGATCAGGATGGCGGCCACCCCGTGCGCGGCGGTCCACAGTTCGAGGGCCAGCATCGTGGCGTCCCCCGGCGGGTAGACCCCCTCGGCGATCAGCGCCTCCATCGCGGCGCGCATGTGCTGGAACGCCGAACTGTTGAGCGCGGTGTCGACGTCACTGCCGGGCCTGCCCTCACCCATGGTCGCCAGCCGGTACAGCTCCGGAGTGCGCCTGGCGAAATTCACATAGGCATGCCCCTGGGCGCGCAGCACCTCGATGGTGGACGGCTGGTCGGCGGCGACGCGCTGCATCTCCTCGTCGAGCTTCTCGAAATACCGTGAGCACACCGCGTCCAGGAGTGCGTCCTTGTCGGCGAAGTGCAGGTAGATCGACGGCGGCGTGACCCCGACCCGCTGGGCCACCGATCGGATCGACACCGCCTTGGCATGACCGGTTTCCAACAGCAATTCGGTTGTGGCATCGAGGATCTGATCACGCAGAAGATCGCCGGAACCACGCGGGGCGCGGCGCCGCTTACGCGGTTGGATCACCACGCTAGCCGGCGTCCGTCAGACCGGCGCCGGCCCGTTCGCGATTTCCGCCATCACCGGGAACGTCGCCGGGCCCCGTAGGGTCCGGCTCGGCCGGACCTGACTCACTGATCCCGAATCGCTTGTGCAGACGCGCCAACGGTGCGGGCGCCCACCAGTTCCACTGCCCCATGAGATGCATGAACGCCGGCACCAACAACATTCGCACCAACGTGGCGTCGACCAGGACCGCAATGGTCAGGCCCAGGCCGAACATCCGCATGAAGGCCACCTGCGCGGCGATCAGCGCCGCGAACGAGATCGACATCAGTAGCGCCGCGGCCGTCACCACCCGGCCGGTGCGGGCCAGGCCGAGCGCGACGCTCTCGTCGTTCCGTTCGCGCGGGGTCATCTCGGTGCCGTCGGGTTTGGTCTGCCCGGACGCCAGCCAGAACTCACGGATCCGCGAGACCAGGAACACCTCGTAGTCCATGGACAGTCCGAATGCGATGCAGAACAACAGCACCGGCAGGTTGGCCACCAACGTGCCCGTCGACGTGGTGCCGAGCGCGCCCAGATGGCCGTCCTGGAAGATCCACACCAGCGCACCGAACGCCGCCGAGAGCGACAACACGTTGAGCACCAACGCTTTCAGCGGGAGCACCACACTGCCGGTGAGCAGGAACAGCAGCACGAAGGTGATCGCGGCGATGATGCCGAGCACCATCGGCAGGCGCGAGGTGATGGCATGTGAGCTGTCACGGTTGACCTGCGCGATGCCGGTGAACTTCACCTCGGCCGGGGCGGGCACCGCGTGCAGTGCGTCGAGCTGGGCCTCGGAGGCGTCGCTGAACAGCGGTTCGTGGCTTCCGATCGTCAGATAGGCACTACCGTCGGCTATTCCGGTTCCCGACGTCGGCGGACCGACCCGGCGACCGTCGACGAAGGTGCCCGCGGGTGCGGACACCGAGACCCCGCCCGCGGCCCGCGACAGATCACCCGCGTAGCGGTCGATTTCGGCGGGACGCAGGCCGGCGACGTCGGGTAGCACCACGATGACAGCCGTCGAGGAGTCGACGGCGAAATCATTGCGCAGTTCGTCGCCGAGCTGGCGGGCCGACGCCGACGACGGCAGCACGCGGTCGTCGGGGAAGCCCCACTTGATGCCGAGGAAGGGGGCACCCAGCAGGAGCAGCAGTGCGATCACCGCGAGTCCGATCGGGACCGAGCGACGCATGACGCGCTTGGTCGTGCGGTACCAGAAGGTCTGCTCGACCGGCTTGGCGACGGGCTCGGGCCGGCCCAGGATCCGGCGGATGAACCGGCGCACGTCGTAGGCGTCCAGCCGGTCACCGAGTAGCGCAATGGCGGCCGGGGCCACCACGATGGCCGCGAAGGCCGCCAGCCCCACCACCGCGATGCCCGCGTAGGCGAACGACTTGAGGAAGTACATCGGGAACAGCACCATCGCCACCATCGACAGCGCCACCGTCAACGCCGAGAACAGCACCGTGCGTCCGGCCGTGACCATGGTGCGCACCAGCGCGCGCTCCGGGTCGACGCCGTCGGCGAGTTCGTCGCGGTAGCGGCTGACGATCAACAGGGTGTAGTCGATGGCCAGTGCGAGCCCCATGGCGACGGTGAGATTGAGCGCGAAGATCGAGACGTCGGTGACCATCGTGAACCCGCGCAGCACCGCCAAGGATCCGAGGATCGCGAATCCTCCGACCGCCAGCGGCAACGCGGCGGCGAGCAATCCGCCGAACACCCACACCAGCACCACGAAGCTCAGCGGAATCGCGATGGATTCCATCATCAACAGATCTTTTTCGCTCTGCCCGTTGATCTGGACGTAGATCATCGCCTCGCCGCCGGCCCGCACCGTGACGCCGTCACGGTCGTGCACCAGGCGGTCGGTGAGCTCCTTGGCGTGCTTCTGCGCGCCGCTCTCCCCGCCGGTGATTCCGGCCAGGATGAGCCCCGTCTTGCCGTCCTTACTGACGAGCGTCGCCGCCGCCTGTGCGGGCACGGTCCAGGTCGAACTGACCTCGGTCACATACGGCGAAGCTTTGAGCTGGGCGGCGATGTCCGTGCCCACAGCTCGGGCCGCGGGACTGTTGGCCCCGGCGGCCGAGTCGTCGGTGACGCTGATGATCAACTGCATGTCACCGCGGGCGAACTTGTCCGACAGCAGCTGCGTGGCCTGCGCCGATTCCGAGGTCGGGTCCTGGAATCCGCCGGCCGACAGGCTCTTGGCCACCGGAATGCCGAAGATGCCCGCGGCCACCATGGCCAGCGCGGCCACCACGAGCACACGTCGCGGCGCGGCGATGGCGAGATGGGCGATGCGGTGCAGCACGTGGTGTCCTTCCCCCGATGAGTATCGCCGTTAAGTTAACAGCGGTAAGTTTCCAACGTCAACGTGGGTCTCGCTCTACACACGGACGCCGGCACCGAAGGGTTCACCGCCGGGCACGGTGCGATGAATTCGGGCGGTTCAATGCGTCTAATCGAGCATGGCCAACACCACCGTCGCCGAAACCGCGACCACTCGTATGACCGATACCGGATTGCTCATCCTGCGCATCGCCACCGGCGCGACGATGCTGCAAGCGGGCCTGATCAAGGCATTCGACTTCGGAACCGCCGTGGGGTTCATGGAGTCCAGCGGCTGGCGGCTACCCGGGTTCGGCGCATTCATGGTCACCGCGGCCGAAACCCTGGGCGGCATCGGCCTGCTGCTGGGGGTCCTCACGCCACTGGCCGCGTGCGCGGTGATCGGCGCGATGGCCGACGCCTGGGCCGTGAACGTATCGACGGACGCGTTCTGGTCCCAGCCGTTCAACGTTCCGTTCCTGGCCGCATTCGCCGCCGCGGCGCTGCTGTTCACCGGCGCCGGCGCATTCTCGGTCGATGATCGCGTGGTCGGCCGCCCCCGCCTGTCGGCCAGGGCCGCGGTGGGACTTGTGGCGCTCGGAGTCGTCGTCGCCGTCGTGACCTGGGTCGCGTTGAACGGGACCAACCCCATCCACGTCACAAAGCCAACCGTCTGAGACCCCAGCGTGGGCCTTGTGCACGGAACTTCCGCCGAGGCTGTGTATGAGGCCCACGTTCGTGGCCACGGGCGATCTGGGCTACTCGCCAGAAACCTACCCAAAAGTAGGATTGCCACCATTTTCCGAACCGTGACTCAAAGATTCCTTAATAGTGACCCATACGCTCAGTGTCATGTGGATCGACGACACCAGTGCAGATGTCATCAAGGTCGACTTCGAGGCCCTCTACCACGGCGATTTCCTCGTCGAGGGCGACACCTCGGAGCAGTTTGACGACTACCAAGAACTGCCTACCGCGGTATGAGAAAACGCGCGCCTCGCGGCGCGCGTTTCCCATCTTCAGTTTGCCGTAATTTACCCCTTCAAGGGCCACAGTCCTCGCTCAGGCGAGGACTGCTTCTTTCTCAGGCTCGGGTTCGCCCGCGCCGACCATGTTCGCCAGCCGCCCGCTGATCAGCTCCTCGGCCTCCGACACCATTCGCGAGACGAGTTCGCCGCACGTGGGGATGTCGTTGATCAGGCCCATCGAGGTTCCGACCGACCAGATGCCTGCGTCGAGATCGCCGATCTCATAGACCTTCACGCCGCGTTTGCCGGCCACCAGATCCTTGACGTCCTCGAACTGGCCGCCGTCTTTGAGGATCTGCACCACCTCACGTGAGACCGCGTTGCTCGCGACGCGGGCGGTGTTGCCCAGGCTGCGGAAGATCAGCTCGGTGTCGAGCTCGGTGCCCGCCACGATCGCTTCCTTGACCTTCTGGTGGATCGCCGATTCCGCGGTGCACATGAACCGCGAGCCCATGTTGACGCCGTCGGCGCCCAGCGCCAGAGCGGCCACCAGACCACGCGCGTCGGCGAAACCGCCCGAGGCGATCATCGGGATGTCGATCTTGGCCGACGCTGCCGGTATCAGCACCAGGCCCGGGATGTCGTCCTCACCGGGGTGACCGGCGCACTCGAACCCGTCGATGCTGATGCCGTCCACACCCAGGCTCTGCGCCTTGACCGCATGGCGCACCGAGGTGCACTTGTGCAGCACCTTGATCCCGTTGGCGTGGAACATCGGCAGGTGCGGCGCCGGGTTGGAGCCCGCGGTCTCCACGATCTTGATGCCGGAGTCGACGATCACCTGGCGGTACTCGTCATATGGCGGCGGGTTGATCGTCGGCAGGATCGTCAGGTTCACACCGAACGGCTTGTCGGTGAGCTCACGGCACCGCTCGATCTCGCGGGCCAGATCTGCCGGGGTCGGCTGGGTCAGTGCGGTGATGAAACCCAACGCACCGGCATTCGCCACGGCCGCCACGAGTTCGGCGCGGCCGACCCACTGCATGCCACCCTGCACGATGGGATGCTCGATCCCGAACGTCTCGGTGAACTTCGTCTTCAATGCCATATGTTCGCCTTCCTGGTTAGCTGAGCTGTCGGCTCTTCGCGCAAGCGCTCATCGCGGAGCCATGCGGATAGCACCGTCGAGGCGGATGACCTCGCCGTTGAGCATCGGGTTTTCGATGATGTGCACGGCCAGGGCGCCGTACTCATCGGGATCGCCCAGTCGGGCCGGGTGCGGCACCTGCTGGCCCAGCGACTTCTGCGCCTCCTCGGGCAGCGAACCCAACAGCGGGGTCTTGAACAGACCCGGGGCGATGGTGCACACCCGGATCAGCTCACGCGACAGATCCCGCGCGATCGGCAGGGTCATACCGACCACGCCGCCCTTGGACGCCGAGTAGGCGGCCTGCCCGATCTGACCGTCGAACGCCGCGACCGAGGCGGTGTTGACGATGACGCCGCGCTCCTCGTTCTTGAGAGGCTCGGTCTTGGCGATGCGCTCGGCGGCCAGCCGGATCACGTTGAACGTGCCGATCAGATTGACCTCGACCACCTTGCGGAAGCCATCCAGCGGGAACGCCCCGTTCTTGGACAGGGTCTTGATGGCATTGCCGATGCCGGCACAGTTGACGTTGATGCGCACCGGGCCCAGCGATTCGGCGACATCGAGCGCCTCGGACACACCGGCCTCGTCGGTCACATCGGTGCCCACGAACCTGGCCCGATCACCCAGCTCGGCCACCACCTCTTCACCCTTGAGGTCGATCACCACCACCGAAGCACCCGCGTCCAGCAGCCGCTTGGTGGTCGCCAATCCCAGGCCCGAAGCACCGCCGGTGACGACGGCTACCGCGTCTTTGATCTCCACTTACCGCATTCCTTTCCGGCCGGCATGGCGCCGGCCTCCTGATGTGGTTGAACTAAACCCAGTCCCGCAGAACGGCTTCGGTGTCGGCGCCGCGCGGGCTCGGCGGAGTCGGCACCGCCGTGGCGCTGCGCGAGAACCGTGGTGCCGGCATCGGCTGCAGGTTGCCCTCGTCGTCGAAGAACGTGTCGCGCTCGGCGATGTGCGGCTCGGTGAGCACCTCGGCGAACGACAGCACCGGCGTCGCACACGCATCGGTGCCGGCGAACACCTCGGCCCAGTGATCGCGGTCGTGCGCGGCGAAGGCCGTGGTGAAGGCCTCACGCAACTCGGGCCAGCGGGCCATGTCGTTCTGAGCCGGCAGGTCGGCGCCATCCAGGCCCAGACCCTTGAGCAGCTCGGCGTAGAACTGCGGCTCGATCGCACCGATGGCCATGTATTTGCCGTCGGCGGTCTCATAGGTGTCGTAGTAGGGCGCGCCGGTGTCGAGCATGTTGGTGCCGCGCTCGTCCGACCACAGGCCGTTGGCACGGAAGCCCCACATCATCTGCATCAGCACGGACGATCCGTCGACCATGGCCGCGTCGATCACCTGCCCCTTGCCCGAGGTCTGGCGCTCGAACAGGGCCGAGAGGATGCCGACGAGCAGGAACATCGACCCGCCGCCGAAATCACCGGCCAGGTTCAGCGGCGGCACCGGCCGCTCACCCTTGCGGCCGATCGCGTGCAGCAGGCCGTTGAGCGAGATGTAGTTGATGTCGTGGCCCGCCTGCAGGGCCCGCGGACCTTCCTGGCCCCACCCCGTCATCCGGGCGTAGATCAGGCGGTCGTTGATCTTGGCGCAATCCTCCGGACCCAGCCCCAGGCGTTCGGTGACACCGGGCCGGTAACCCTCGATCAGCACGTCAGCCTTGGAGATCAGGTTGAGCACGAGCTCGCGGCCCTCGTCGCTCTTGAGATCTGCCGCCACCGAACGGCGGTTGCGAAGCATCGAATCCCGATCACCGGCCGGCACTCCCCCGCTGCGACCCGGCCGCTCGATCCGCACGACGTCGGCACCCAGATCGCCGAGAATCATCGCCGCGTGGGGGCCCGGGCCGATACCGGCCAACTCCACAACGCGCAAACCCTGCAGTGGTCCTGCCATGCTCTTCCGCCCTTCGCGTGTTAGGCCTTGGTTGACCGGTGACATAGCTTACTTGTATAACCTTCTCGACCGGCATGGCCATAGCCGGCCCCGCCCGGACCGGGCCTCTGGCCCGTCAGACCTAAGGTGCATAGATGACCGTGACCCGCGAGTACCCCGACGTAAAAGACGTGACCGTGTCGCTCGAGGGCGGTGTGCTGTCGGTGACGCTGAACCGGCCCGACAGCCTCAATTCGCTGACCCAGGACATGCTCGTGGCGATCGCCGATGCCATGGAACTGGCCGCCACCGACGCGGGAGTGCGCGTGGTTCGCCTCGGCGGCGCGGGCCGCGGATTCAGCTCCGGCGCCGGAATCAGTGAGGAAGACCAGAACGCCAAGAGCCACGACGCCGAAGGCGTGCTCGACGCCGCCAACCGCGCCGTCGCATCCATCGTGGCGCTGCCCAAGCCGGTCGTGGCCGTCGTGCAGGGACCCGCCGCCGGCGTCGGGGTGTCACTGGCACTGGCGTGCGACGTCGTGCTGGCCTCGGAGGCGGCCTTCTTCCTGCTGGCCTTCACCAAGATCGGGTTGATGCCCGACGGCGGTGCGTCGGCTCTCGTCGCCGCGAACATCGGCCGGATCCGGGCGATGCGACTGGCGCTGCTGGCCGACCGCCTCACCGCCGCCGACGCCTACGACTGGGGTCTGATCAGCGCCGTGTACCCCGCCGACGAGTTCGACGCCGCGGTGGACAAAGTCATCGCCAAGCTGCGATCGGGTCCGGCGGTGGCCCTGCGCGAGACCAAGCAGGCCGTCAACGCGGCCACGCTGACCGAGCTCGAGGGTGCCTTCGCCCGCGAGCGCAAGGGCCAGCTGCAGCTGCTGGTGTCCGACGATTTCCGCGAGGGCACCAAGGCCTTCCAGCAGAACCGGCGCCCGGAGTTCACCCAGCAGTAGGCGCCCGCCGGGGCTCACGCCGGCGAAAATCGTTGGACTCAACCCACTCCGAGTGGGCACCATCGAATGTTGTGAGCATGCAAGACGACATCCAGACGCCGGTCGGTCAGACCGGCGGCTGGCGTGTGCTCGCGCCCTTCCGCATCCGTGAATACCGGTTGCTGATCGCCGCGGTCACGTTGTCGATCTTCGCCGAGGGCATGTGGTCGGTGGTGATGGCTTTGCAGGTCATCGCGATCGACAACGATCCGGCCTCGCTGTCGCTGGTGGCCACCTGCCTCGGCGTGGGCCTGGTGGCGTTCGTTCTCGTCGGCGGGATCGCCGCCGACCGGGTCAACCAGCGCACGATCATCATCGCGGTGGAGACGGTCAATCTGGTGACGGTCACGACCGTCGCGGTGCTGGGGCTGCTCGACCTGCTCAAGATCTGGCATCTGGCCGTCGCGGCGGGCATTCTCGGCATCGCCGCGGCGTTCTTCTTTCCGGCCTACAGCGCTCTGCTGCCCCGCATCCTGCCGCCGGAACAATTGTTGGCGGCCAACGGCGTCGAGGGCGTGGTGCGCCCGGTCTTCCAGCGCTCGGTCGGGCCTGCGGTGGCGGGCATGGTGATCGCCGCGACCTTCCCCTCACTGGGTGCGGTCGTCGTGGCCGTGCTGTTCGGCGCTGGCCTGGTCCTGCTGGTCGCCACCCGCCCCACCGTGGATTCGGTTGCGGCACAGGGCGATGTCGACCGCCCGCACGTATTGCGCGATCTGCGTGAAGGTTTCGCGTTCATGGTGCGCACCCCGTGGCTGCTGTGGACGCTGTTGTTCGCCAGCATGTTCGTGCTCGTCGTCCTCGGGCCGATCGAGGTGCTGCTGCCGTTCATCGCCCAGGACCGGTTCGCCGACGGCGCCAGGGCGTACGGATTCATCCTGGCCTTCTTCGGATTCGGCAGCGCGTTGGGGGCCCTGACGGTGTCCTCACGCCGGATGCCGCGGCGCTACCTGAGCACGATGATGCTGATGTGGGGGCTGGGCTCGGTGCCGTTGGTGGTCGTCGGCGTCACTTCGTCGTTCCCGTTGATGGCGCTGGCCACGTTCTGCGTCGGCGTCACAGACGGTGCGGGGATGGTGATCTGGGGAACGCTGCTGCAGCGCCGGGTGCCGACGGAGATGTTGGGCCGGGTCTCAAGCCTGGACTTCTTCGTTTCGCTGGCGTTCATGCCGCTGTCGTTCGCGATCGTCGGCCCACTGTCGAAGGTGGTCTCGATGGAGTCCATCTTCCTGGTGGCCGGGCTGCTGCCCGCCGTCCTGGCCGCGGTGGCCGTGACCGCGGCCCGCATGCCGCGCGACGAACTGGCGCACCCGCTGCGTTAGGTGAACACCCCCGCCTCGGCAGCCGCGATCGCGGCGTCGACCGCACGATCGGCGTCGGCGACCGTGAGAGTCCGCGTACTGGTGAGGAATTGGTAGTAGAGCGGGGCGGAGACCTGCCGGATGACCGCGGCGGCATCGGTCCCGGCAGGCGCCTCGCCCCGCTCCACCGCGTCGGTCACACACCCGGCCCACTCGGCGATCCGCCGGTCGTAGAACACCTGCAGCGCCGCCGCGGTGTGCTGGTCGCAGGTCGCCGCGGCGATGGCGGCCTTGAACAACCGGCCTTGGCGGGCATCGTTGAGGGTGCGACGTACCAGTGTCGCGTTGGCCCGGAGATCGCCGCGCAGTGAACCGGTGTCGGTCCGTGACACCGACTGTTCGGCCTTGTCGGCCAAGAGGTCTGCCACCAACGCCGGCACCGAACCCCAACGCCGGTACACCGTCGACTTGCCGACGCCGGCCCGCTCGGCGACCGCCGTCAGTTCCAGACCCTCCAGCCCGGCCTCGATGAGTAGGTCCGCCGTCGCGCGCAGCACCGCAGCGCGGACGGCCGCGGTGCGCCCGCCCGGGCGTTCGGCTGCCATTCGGGTGATCTTATTAGGAATATTGTGCCGTTAGTAGTGTTGTTCCTTATCGGGAAGACAATCTCGTTAAGGAGTGGGAATGGAATATCGCAAGGTTGGCGACTCTGAGCTCGTGGTGTCCGAACTGAGCTTCGGCGCAGCGACTTTCGGTGGAACCGGCGAGTTCTTCGGCGCCTGGGGCGACACCGGGGCCGACCAGGCACGGGCGATGGTCGACCTGAGCCTGGAGGCCGGCATCAATTTGTTCGACACCGCGGACGTGTACTCGGACGGCGCCTCCGAAGAGGTACTCGGCGCAGCGCTGCGCGGGCGCCGCGACAGCGTACTGATCTCCACGAAGGCCGCGCTGCCGACCGCCCCCGACGACTGGGGAACGTCACGGGCACGGCTGTTGCGGGCCGTCGATTCCGCGCTGACGCGTCTGCAGACCGACCGCATCGACCTGTTCCAGTTGCACGCGTACGACGCATTCACCCCGATCGACGAGGTACTGCAGGCCCTCGACACACTCGTCGATCAGGGCAAGGTGCGCTACACCGGAGTGTCGAACTTCTCCGGCTGGCAGCTGATGAAGTCCCTGAGCCTCGCCGAAAAGCACCATCGCCCAAGGTATATCGCACACCAGGTGTACTACTCACTGATCGGGCGCGACTACGAATGGGAGCTCATGCCGTTGGCCATGGCCGAAGGGGTCGGCGCGCTGGTGTGGAGCCCGTTTGGCTGGGGCCGGCTGACCGGGAAGGTCCGGCGCGGCCGGCCACTGCCCGAACGCAGCCGACTGCACGCAACCGCGGACGCGGGGCCGCCGGTCGACGACGAACTTCTCTACGGTGTCGTCGACGAACTCGACGCGATCGCCGAAGAGACCGGCAGAACCGTGCCACAGGTAGCGCTCAACTGGCTGCTGCGCAGACCCACGGTGTCGTCGGTCATCATCGGGGCACGTGACGAGCGCCAGCTACGCGACAACCTCGGCGCGGTCGGGTGGGCGTTGGATGCCGGCCAGATTGCGCGACTGGACGCCGCAAGCACCCGCGACGCGCCGTATCCCTACTTCCCGTACTTCCGCCAGGACGGGTTCGCGCAGCTCAATCCGCCTCTCGGTGCAACCCGGTGAGATGCGTGTAGGCCGCCGCGTTCAGCTGGTTGTGGCCGACCTCGTCCTCGCTGAGTTCTCGGCGCACCTTGGCAGGCACACCGGCCACCAGCGAGCGCGGCGGCACCACCATGCCCTGGGGCACCACCGCACCGGCGGCAACCAGTGAGCCGGCGCCGATCACCGCGCCGTTGAGCACCACCGCACCCATCCCGACCAGGCTGTCCTGCTCGACGGTGCAGCCGTGCAGCACCACGTTGTGACCCACCGTCACCCCGGTGGCGATCCGGCACGGGAAACCCGGGTCGACGTGGACGGTCACCCCGTCCTGGATGTTGCTGCCCTCACCGACCTCGATGGGTTCGGCCTCGGCGCGCAGCGTGGCGCCGTACCAGACGCTGGTACCGGCGGCCAGCGAAACCTGGCCGATCACACTGGCATTGGGCGCAACCCAGGCGTCCGGGTCGATCTGCGGGGTATGACCGGCGACGGAGACGATCAGCGGCTCTGGCATGCCGGTCATGGTAGACAGCCGACCGGCCGGCTCACGCGCCCTGGTACACCTTGCGGTAGCTCGACGGGGACATCCCGAGCCCGCGCCGCAGATGATGACGCAGGTTGCCCGCGGTGCCCAGCCCCGAACGCCTGGCCACCTCGTCTACTGACAGGTCCCCTGATTCCAGCAGCTCGCGGGCGAGGTCCAGCCTGCGGCTACGGATCCAGGCACCCGGCGCCTGTCCGGTCTCCTCACGGAAACGACGGTTGAACGTGCGGGCACTCATGTGGGCATGGGCGGCCAGCCGCGTCACGGTGAGTTCCTCGTCAAGATGCTGCAGCGCCCAGTCGCGTGTGGCAGCGGTCGAGGCGTGATCGGTGACAGTGAACCCGTGGTCGATGAACTGCGCCTGTCCGCCCTCCCGCCACGGTGGCACCACGCAGTAGCGGGCCACCGAGTTGGCCACCTGGGCACCGTGATCGGTACGAATGATGTGCAGGCACAAGTCGATTCCGGCGGCCAGGCCCGCTGAGGTCAGAATGTCGCCGTCGTCGACGAACAGGATGTCCTCGTCGAGGAGTACATCGGGGTGCAGTCGGCGCATATCCGCCGCGAAGCGCCAATGAGTGGTGGCCGGCCGACCGTCCAGCAGGCCCGCGGCAGCCAGTACGAAAGCCCCGGTGCAGATCGACACCAGCCGGGTACCGGGGCGGATCCGCGACAGGGCCTGCGTCACCTCGTCGCCCAGCACACCCTCGGCCCGCGCTGGTGCGTACCTGGTGCCCGGGATCACCACGGTGTCTGCCGATTCCAGCGCCTCAGCTCCCGCGGTGGGCACCATCGCAAACCCGGTCGTCGACGGCACCGGGTCGGTGGTGAGCCCGCACGTCACGACGTCGTAGAGGGCTTCATCCTCGCGGCCGTCGCCGCCACGGGCGCTGGAGAACAGCAGCGGCGCGATGGTGGCGTCGAAGCCGACCACCGGGGCCAGCAGCAGGACGGCAACGCGGTGCACGACCGCCAGTGTGGCACGTTTTTGATGATTGCTGTCGTTTATGCCACTGGTACCGACGGCCGTCCTCGGCGAAAGTGGTCGGGTGACTCGAAACCTCGACCGGGCTGCGGTGCCTCCGCGCGTCCGCATCCACTGGGCCTGGGTGGTCGCCGCGGTGAGCTTCGTGGCGATCCTGGGCGCGGCCGGGTTCCGGTCCATTCCGGGCGTGATGATGAATCCGCTGCACCATGAGTTCGGCTGGTCGCACGGCACGGTCGGGCTGGCGATGTCGGTCAACATGATGCTGTACGGACTCACCGCACCGTTCGCCGCGGCGCTGATGGACCGCTTCGGAGTCCGGCCGGTGCTGACCGTGTCGCTGCTGCTGATCACGACAGGGTCGGCCTGCAGCATTGCCATGACGGCCAGTTGGCAGTTGGTGCTGCTGTGGGGCGTGTTGGTCGGCGTCGGTACCGGGTCGATCTCGATGGGATTCGTGGCGACCATCGCCACCCGCTGGTTCGAACAGCGCCGTGGACTCGTCACCGGCGTGCTCACCGCGGCCAGCGCCACCGGTCAACTGCTGTTCCTGCCGGTCGTCGCGGCCGTCACCACGCAACACGGCTGGCGCTGGGCATCGTTGATCGTCGCTGCCGCCTCGCTGGCCGTCGTGCCCCTCGTCGCGCTGTTCATGCGCAACCGCCCCGCCGACCTGGGTTTGGCTCCCTACGGGGCAACGGAACTCGTCCCGCCCACCCCGGCCCCGGCGGGCGGCTTCAAGACGGCCTTCGACGGCTTGCGCATCGGCGCACGGACCCGCGTGTTCTGGCTGCTGGCGGGGAGCTTCGCGATCTGTGGGATGACCACCAACGGCCTGATCGGCACGCATTTCATCCCGGCCGCCAACGACCACGGCATGCCCACGACGGTCGCCGCGGGTCTGCTTGCCACCATCGGCATTCTCGACGTTGCGGGCACGGTGTTCTCCGGCTGGCTCACCGACCGCGTCGACCCTCGGCTGCTGCTGCTCGTCTACTACGCGGGCCGCGGCCTGTCACTGATGCTGTTGCCGTCACTGCTCTCCCCGCACGCCGAACCGAGCACCTGGGTCTTCGTCATCTTCTACGGCCTGGACTGGGTGGCGACCGTGCCGCCGACCATCGTGCTGTGCCGCGACTACTTCGGGGATCGTTCGCCGGTGGTGTTCGGCTGGGTGTTCGCCTCCCACCAGGTCGGCGCGGCCATCGCCGCCGCGGGCGCCGGGTGGCTGCGGGATCTCAACGGCAATTACGACCTGGCCTTCCGGCTGGCCGCCGGGCTGTGTTTCGTCGCCGCAGCGCTATGCGTCAGTATCCGAAAAGCCCAGGTCACAAGCGCCGAGCCGGACCGAGTGGACACTTCGGCTTTGCCGTAACCGCTTCGTTACGCATACCATCCGATGCGGCGCCGCGGGGAACGCTGAGGTTGTTGTGTACGCGGTTGCTCGCCATCGTCGCGCCGAGAGCCGTGTAACGCGTCACCGGCAGCCGACGACTACAGGCTAGGCATGAGCGGGAGGAAAGACCCACCGATGAAGACTCGCACCAAGACTCTGGGCGTTGCTGCGGCAGTCGCCGCGATCACGGCGTCGCTGCCGTTGGCGGTCACCGCCTACGCCGACCCGGCGCCGACGACGACCACAGCCCCGGTCGTGGAGATCCCCGACCCGCAGGGCTCCGGCTGCGACAACTTCAAGAAGGCCATGCCGGACTGGAAGAGCCTCGCGGATCTGCCCACCGGCAAGGTGCTGGCCAGCATCCCGGATATCAGCACCTTCAATGCCGCACTGTCGGGCGGGCTGAACCCGAGCGTCAACATCGTGCCGGTGCTCGACAACGGCCCCTACGTGATCTTCGCGCCGACCAATGACGCGTTCGCGGCGCTGGAGCCGGGCAAGCTCGACGCGCTCAAGGCCGATCCGGCCGCGCTCACCAGCCTGGACTACTACCACGCGTTCCTCGGCCTGCTCGGCCCCGATGACGTCAAAGGCCAGCGGCCCACCCAGCAGGGCGCCGAGGTCAAAGTGACCGGCAAGGGCGGCGACATCAAGGTCAACGACACCGCCAAGCTGGTCTGCGGTCCCATCCAGGCGCAGAACGCCCGGATCTACCTGATCGACACCGTGCTCGATCCCAACAGCCCGCCGGAGGCCCTGGTGCCGACGGTGTCGGGCACCAGCACCACGACCACCACCAAGCCGGCGGAGTCGGCGACCCCGGCTGCCGACGCGCCGATCGGCTGATCTTCTTCTCTGCGCGCGGACTCTCCGCGAGCAGACACAAAACTGCCACCTTTTCGTTCGAAGAGGGGCAGTTTTGCGTCTGCTCGCCGGACATCAGGCGGCAGGTTCAAGGTGGCTCCTGATTCGGGAGCACAGTTCAGCGGGATACCGTCGGACATCATCGACCACGGCCGGCACGCTGATCCAGCCGATCTCCTGCAACCGGGCAGATTTCATCCGGTCATGCTTGACCGCAACAGGATTCGCGTGCCAATCCATGCTGTCGTATTCGGCTGCCACCCGGCACTCAGGCCAGGCGAAATCCACGCGCCACAGTTGTCCGTGTCGGTCGACGATCTCGTACTGCAGTTCTGGGGTGGGTAAGCCCCAATCGATGAAGACCAACCTCATCTCCGATTCCATCGGAGATTCGGCCCTGCCGTCAGCGTGAGGCAACAGTTCACGCACCTTCACCACGCCGCGGCGGCCGCGCTGTTCCTTGAGCGCGTGCTCGAGTTCGACTGCCGCGCAGGTACCGCTGCGCAGCGCGGCGTCAAGCGTGGCCAACGCGCGTGGACGCCGCAACGTTCGCGCCAACTCGATGGCAGTCCAAGCCGGCGCGGTTAGCAACCGACCATCGACTTTCTTGAGCGGAGCGCCAATCCGTTGATGCACCATGATGTCTGGCGATGGCCTCATGCGTACCCCCGGGTCGAGAACGTGGGTCCGAACCGTGTTCTCGGTGTCAAAGCCGTAGAACTGAGCGGCCGTACCCAGACAGCCCACAATCGGCGTCTCCGACAGCAGGTCAAGTCCACAAAGCCGACGAAATGTATCTGGTGGGCCCAACGAGTAGACACCGTGCCACAACCGGACGATCTCACCGTCGCGGACCCGACGCGCGAGTGTCCGGTACGTCATTACGGCCAACAGTTGGTTCGTGGTCGCGACGCCGTTGTTGAGAGCGAACACTTCGTCGAGCGTCATGCCGGTGATTGTTTGCGGACAATTCCGCAGCCGCCACGATCTGCGCTCCGGCTCTGTGGATAACTTCGCGAGCAGACGCAAAACTGCCCCTTTTCGCGCGAAAAGGGGCAGTTTTGTGTCTGCTCGCCGGAAGGCTTGTCGTGAAGCTAGACGCCGAGCTCGCGTCCGATGATCTCCTTCATGATCTCGGTGGTGCCACCGAAGATCGTCTGGATCCGTCCGTCCACGTAGGCGCGGGCAACCCGGTACTCCATCATGTAGCCGTAGCCGCCGTGCAGCTGCACACACTGGTCGACGACCTTCTTGGCGACCTCGGTGGCCCACCACTTGGCCTTGGCCGCCTCGACTGCGGTCAGCTCACCGTCGACCACACCCTGCAGGCAGCGGTCGAGGTAGTTCTCGGTGACCTCCAGCTCGGTTTCCATCTCGGCGAGCAGGAACCGGTTGTGCTGGAAGCTGCCGATCGGCTGACCGAAGGCCTTGCGGTCCTTGGCGTATTGCAGCGTCTCCTGGAAGACCGCACGGGCACCGTAGATCGCCGAGATGGCGATGCCGAGCCGCTCCGAGGGCAGGTTGGTCATCAGGTGATAGAAACCGCGACCTTCCTTGCCCAGCAGGTTGGCGTTCGGTACCCGGACGTTCTCGAAGTGCAGCTCGGAGGTGTCCTGGCTGTGCAGGCCCATCTTGTCGAGCTTGCGGCCGCGGGTGAAGCCCTCCATGCCCCGCTCCACCACGAACAGCGTGAAGCCCTTGTGACCGGCCTCGGGATCGGTGCGGGCGACCACGACACACAGGTCGCAGTTGATGCCCGACGAGATGAACGTCTTGGAGCCGTTGATGATCCAGTCATCCCCGTCGCGCACCGCCGAGGTCCGGATGCCCGCCAGGTCGCTGCCTGCGCCCGGCTCGGTCATCGCGATCGCGATGATCAGCTCGCCGGTGGTGATGCCGGGCATCCAGCGCTGCTTCTGCTCGTCGTTGGCCAGCTCCTTGAAGTACGGGCCGACGACGTCGTTGTGCAGGCTCAGCGCCGGGCCGTGCACGCCGGCCTTGGCGATCTCCTCGTCGATGATGGCGTTGAACCGGAAGTCATCCGAGCCGCCGCCGCCGAACTCCTCGGGCATGTTGAACCCGATGAGGCCGTACTTGCCTGCGGCGGTGTAGGCCGACCGGTCGACGATGCGCTCGGTCTCCCACTTTTCGGCGTTCGGCACGAGCTCGCGCTCGATGTACTCCTTGACCGTCTCGCGGAACGCCTCGTGTTCTGCGGTATAGATCTGTCGCTTCATGGCTTACTTTGCCTTCCAAACAGGTTCGCGCTTCTGGGCGAAGGCCAGTGGCCCTTCCTTGGCATCCTCGGTCCGCAGCAGGGTGCTGAACTCGCGGTTGGTGCGCTTCCAGCCGTCCTTGTCGCCGGTGATGACGCCCTCGTCGACCCCGTAGGCGACGCGCTTGCTCGCCTGCACGGCTAGCGGCGCGTTGCCCGTGATCCGTTCGGCCAGCTTGAGTGCCGCATCGACGACGGTGCCGTCGGGCACCACCTGATTGATCAGGCCCCAGCGCAGCGCGTCGGCGGACGACATCGGCTCACCGGTGAACAGCAACTCGTTCGCCACCTTGCGGGGCAGCTGCTCGGCGATGCGGAACACGCCGCCGGCGCCGGCGATCAGACCCCGCTTCACCTCGGGCAGACCGAATTTGGCGTTTTCCTCGGCGACGATCAGGTCACTGGCCAGGGCCAGTTCGGTGCCGCCGCCCAGGGCGGTTCCGTTGACCGCGGCGATCGTCGGCTTGTCGATGAAATGGCTGACATAGCCGGCGAATCCGTATTCCGGATGATCGGGGTGAAAGAGGTTCTCGCCCCGCGAGATCGCCTTGAGGTCGGCGCCTGCGCAGAACGACTTGTCGCCCGATCCGGTGATCACGACAGCGCGGATCTCCGGATCGTTCTGGGCCTGCTCCAGCGCATCGCCGACGGCGACGCTGACCGAGCCGTTGATCGCGTTGCGCGCCTCGGGCCGGTTGATCGTGATGAGCAGTACGTTGCCGCGCTTTTCAACAATCGCGCCGAGCGCGCCTTCGTCGGTCACAGGAGCTCCAGGATGGTCGCGTTGGCCTGGCCGCCACCTTCACACATGGTCTGCAGGCCGTACTGAATGTTGTTGTCCCGCATGTGGTACAGCAGGGTGGTCAGGATACGGGCACCGGAGCCGCCGAGCGGGTGGCCCAGAGCGATCGCACCGCCGTTGGGGTTGAGGCGGCTCTCGTCGGCGCCGATGTCCTTGAGCCAGGCCATCGGAACCGGGGCGAACGCCTCGTTGACCTCGAACGCGCCGATCTGGTCGACACTCAGGCCGGACTTGGCCAGCGCCTTCTGGGTGGCCGGGATCGGCGCGGTCAGCATGATGACCGGGTCGGCACCGGCCAGTACCGCGGTGTGCACCTTGGCAAGCGGCCTGAGCCCCAGGTCTTTTGCCTTCTCCGCAGACATGACCAGCAGCGCGGCCGATCCGTCGGAGATCTGGCTGGAGTTACCGGCATGGATCACGCCGTCCTCCTTGAAGGCCGGCTTGATGGCGGCCATCGACTCGACGGTGCCGCCGCGGCGGATGCCACCGTCCTCCAGTACGACGTTGCCGTCCTGGTCCTTGATGCCCACGATCTGGTCCTTGAACGCACCGGCATCCTGTGCGGCAGCGGCCTTCTCGTGCGACCGCAGGGAGAACTCGTCGAGCTGGGTGCGCGACAGGCCCCACTGCTCGGCGATCATCTCGGCGCCGACACCCTGGTTGGGGGTCTTGTTGTCGTAGCGCTCCCGGAAGGCCTCCGGGTAGGGGTGCCCGCCGCTGGCCAGCGAGGATCCCATCGGGGTACGCGACATCGACTCGACGCCACCGGCGACGACGACATCGTAGTGACCGGCGACCACGCCGGCGACGGCGAAGTGCAGGGACTGCTGGCTGGAACCGCACTGGCGGTCGACGGTGACACCGGGAACGGTCTCGGGCCATCCGGCGGTCAGCAGTGCGGTGCGGGCGATGTCGAGCGCCTGCTCGCCGGCCTGCATGACGCAGCCCCAGATGACGTCGTCGACGAGGGCGGGATCGATCCCGGCGCGCTGCACGAGGCCGTTGAGCACCTGGGCCGACAGCTCCGACGGGTGCACACCCGAGAGGGCACCGTTGCGCTTCCCGACGGGCGACCGGACGGCCTCGACGATGACGGCTTCAGCCATGACTTCTCCTTTGAAGGGTGGGTGTCGCGACCCCAGTGGAGCCGAACGGGGCGCTCGAGGTGAAAATAGACCAGTAGGTTTACTAGGTCAACCTACTGGTTGGTAGATCCAGATGTTCCGTTCCTGCGGTGAACAGATGGTTTACTGAGTTGTACAGCTGACCGTCCGGCCAGCGCAGTAGTTGTCCTACCCGGGAGTGTCTGGTGGCTCGAACCACACCGCTGGCGCCGATGATCGGCCCTGACGCGATAGCACCGCAGGCACCGGTCCGCTCTCCGAAGACCGCCGAGCTCGTCGCTGGCACATTACGGCGCATGGTCGTCGACGGCCAGCTCAAAGAGGGCGACTTCCTGCCCAACGAAGCCGAGCTCATGGAGCATTTCGGGGTCAGCAGGCCGACGCTGCGCGAGGCCGTGCGGGTGTTGGAGTCCGAGCGTCTGGTCGAGGTGCGCCGCGGCTCCCGCACCGGCGCCCGAGTCAGAGTTCCCGGCCCCGAGATCGTCGCCCGCCCGGCCGGGCTGCTGCTCGAACTCTCCGGAGCCGATATCGCCGACCTCCTGGTGGGGCGCGCGGCGATCGAGCCGATGGCCGCACGCCTGCTCGCCGAGAAGGGTGATGAGGCGGCGTTCGCAGAGCTGGAACGGATGCTCGACGAGCACATCCCGAAGGATCACCAGTCGGACCAACTGGCCGCGACCACCGGTGACTTTCACCGCCGTGTGGTGGAGCTGTCGGGCAACGCCACGCTCGGCATCATCGCCGGCATGCTGCACGAGATCACCGTGCGGCACCACGCCTTCCTGTTCAAGGAGCGCCGGCCGGTATCGAAGTCCGACTACGACAAGCTGATGCGCTCCTACCGCAAGCTGATCCAGCTCATCCGCTCCGGTGACGGCGACGCCGCCGAAGCGCACTGGCGCAAGCATCTGGACACCGCACGGATCCTGATGCTGCAGGACATCGAGAGCGTCAAGGTCCGCGACGTCATGCGCTGAGCCTGCGCGCTGATCACCGAGCCTGCACCCAGCTCACGTTTCGCGGCAAAGTGACGATCTGTGCGCAGTTTCGAGGATCGGTGCGCAGTCTCGAGGACCACAGCTAGTCCGGCCACACCGCCAGCCGCGCATCGGTATCCCGCCAACCATCTGCGGTCTTCCATCGCATCGGCAGCAGCCGGTAGCGCCAGCTGCCTGCCGGACCGTCCGGGCCGACGTGGTCGACCGTGATCGAGATCAGGTCCGCATCAAGCCTTTTGGCGTGCGTCTCCAGGTAGATGCCGGCCTCGTCGTCGAGCTCGGACATCAATTCTCCGAACAGCAACCGCGGACCCGGTGCCCGATGCAGCAGCACGCACTGCGCCCGCTCCGGACAGTGGCGGGCCCGGACTGTGGCGTGACACTGCGTGTCGACACTGCCCAGGTCGCTCGTCAACCGCCCGGACTCATCAACCCATACCGCGACCGGCTCAGGTGGTGACGTCATCTCGCTGGACATGGACCGGTAGCTCGTCGTCCCAGGGCTGGCGCGTCACCATGTCGGCGACCTTGACGTAGCCCCGCTCGAATTCCCCGGTGGCCGCGTCGACGAGCCGGTACTGCTGGGTCTGGCGCTGGATCGGCTGGGCGTCGAGCATGACGATCCGCACCTCCCCCGGCTCGAAATGGCACCGCTTCTGCAGGGCGGCCACGAGCTGTTCATTGCTCATGTGCCCGTCACCGAAGTTCCAGCCGATGGCCGTGGAGACGATCCGCTCGCCATCGGTCAGCACGTAATCGTCCTCGTTGTGGCCGGCCATCGCCCGGTGCGCCAGGGTGAACAGCGCCCGGCCGTGAGAGTTGAAGCCGCGGAACGCATATCCCATGTAGAGGTACATCTGCGCGACCTCGGGGCTGCCGTAGTACCGCTCCATCTGGGCGGCCGGCATGCTGGCGATCGCGACGATGTTCTTCTCGATCTTCTCCGCGGCCGAGGGTTTGACGCACCACAGCGAGGTGTCCCAGTTGCCGGCGTAGTAGCGCATGCCGGGCAGGAACGAGATCTTGCGCGGGAACAGGTTTCCCAGCACCACGGTGCCGGCGACCACCGCGAACAACACGATCGGCCACGGGCTGCCCAGGTCGCCCAGTCCGATGCCGGCGTGCCCGACGAACAGCGCCAGCACGGAGAACATCATGAAGACGTTCCACTCCAGCGGCACGCCCATCGGGATGGAACTCAGGATGCCGAAGTGGAACACCAGCATGACGAATGCCGCGATCGCCGTCGGCCAGCCCCCGTGGGAGAAGAACAGCACCAGCGGCACCAAACCCTCGATGGCGGTGGAGAAATGAGCCACGAAGCGTGACGGCCGGCCCGGGCGAAGGTCGTCCGGGAAGTGCTCGAAGAACTTGCGCTTGATGAACCGCGGCCGGAACACCGGGTTGTTGCTCATCATCGTCGAGATGACGAACGGGAAGTGCTTGGTGAACTTGGAGGTGGCCGCGCCGATCCAGATGGTCAGGCAGATGAGTTTGGCCGCGATGATGATGTCGGGGCCGGCGAAGAGGAAGCAGACCGCCAGCGAGCCGTAGACCTCGCCGCGGGCGGCCAGGAAGATCACCTTGTCCCGCAGACCGGCCACCGCCAGCAGACCGACGATCGTGGCGGTCTGCCACACCGGCAGCACGCCGATCTCGCTGCCGAGTTCCGGGATGGGGCCGGTGCCCTGAGAGAACAGGGCGACGACCAACGCCACCAACAACGCCCCGTACAGCACGACGTCGACGACGGTGCGGCTGTCCCCCTTGGTCAGAGGCACCCGGTTCGGCCATGGTGGCAGCCGAATCGTCTTGGGCCGCAACCAGTACAGGATCGATCCCATGGGCGGAAAGAACCGGTTGTTCAGCGGACCGAAGCCGCAGCCGAGGCCGATGACCTCGAACAGCATCGTGTAGAACACGACCTTCTGGTAGACGATCGGCTCGGCGTACCAGGAGGTCACAGCGGAGAACCCGCCCGCCCCTTCCAACCCGGTGGTGTTAACCGCGATCAGCCAGGCGCCGAGGATGTAGGCCAGGATCTTCACGACGTAGAACAGGTGCAGCGCAATCGGGGTTCCGAAGCCGACCTCGGCCCAGTGCCGTGCCATCGGCTGGATCTTCTCCGCGCGAGTGCCCTTGCTCCACTGCTCGAAGTCGATCTCGGGAGATTCCTGTTTGAGAAAGCCCATGCCCGACAGATTAGAACGTGTTCTAGTGCCGGGGTAGTCGTTCTGGCCAGTCAGCGGTCATCTGCCCGCCGGACGAACTAGGACGTCTTCGCCGGCGGCCGGAAGAAGATCACCAGCTGGCCGATGCCACCCGCCAGACCGAGCACCACCGCGATCGCCAACCCGCACCAGCCGTGCAGCAGGTGGTAGAAGCTGCAGTTGGAGAACAGCAGGTGATCAAGGCTGTAGCGACCGGCCCCGGTGCCTGCGATGGCCACTGCGGCCACCGCCAGGACCAGGTTGTACTCCCAGCCCTCCTTGACGATGAAGAACCCGTTGTGCCGGTGCACGGTCCAGGCCGCCACCAGCATCAGCGCCACGAACCCGGCCGCGGGCACCGGGGTCAGCAGGCCGAGGGCCAGGCCGAGACCGGCGGCGATCTCGGTGCCGGCCGCGACCCGGGCATGGAACAGACCCGGCTTCATGCCGATGCTGTCGAACCATCCCGCGGTGCCCGGGATCCGCCCGCCACCGAAGAACTTGTTGTAGCCGTGTGCGGCCATGGTCAGGCCGAGCACCACGCGCAGGAGCAGGATCGCAGTGTCGTAAGCGGAGGAAGCCATGTAACAGAATGTAGGACATCTGTTAAGCGGCCGCCCAGCCCCCATCCACACTGAGGATCACGCCGTGGATGTTTCCGGCGTCATCACCGGCCAGGAATGTCACCGCCGCGGCCACCTCCGCGGGGGTGCTCATGCGGCGCGAGGGGATGCGGGCCAGTACTGGCGCGACATGATCGGCGGCCTCCAACGCTCGCTCCGTGGCGATCGGCCCGGGTGCCACCGCGTTCACCCGCACCCCGCTCGGGCCGTACTCGACCGCCCACGACTTGGTCAGCGAGTGCACCGCCGCCTTGGTCGACGAGTACAGCGCCGAGCGGTCTCCGCCGATCAGCCCGGTGATCGAGCCGACGTTGACCACCGCTCCGTGGCCGCGCTGGGCCATGCCGGGCGCCAGCGCCCCCGTCAGCAGGAAGGGCGCGACGACGTTGGTCTGATACGACTCCAGCAGTGCCTGCTCGGAGACCTCGCCTGTAGGTTCCGGCATTCCCCAGATGCCTGCGTTGTTGACCAGGATGTCAATCTGCCCGCCGGCGGCCGCGGTGGCCTGCTGCGCGAGGCGCTGCACCTCGTCGCCTCCGGCCCCGAGGTCTGCCGCGACGAACTCGGCCTGCCCTCCGGCGCTGCGGATCTCGGCGACGACGGCATCGCCGCGTTCCTTGTTGCGACCGCTGACGACGACGAAGGCGCCCTGGTCGGCCAGGGCCTTGGCGATGGCGACCCCGAGGCCGCCAGTGGATCCCGTGACAAGTGCTGTGCGGCCTTGCAGGCGCGTAATGTTTGGACTCATGAGTCCAGGTATAGGCCGCTGAAAATGGACCTGCAAGTCCAGAAACTGACGGCCAAGGGCGAGGCCACCCGGCGTCGGATCATCGAGGGAGCCGCCGCGGTGATCCGCGGCCGCGGTGTGGCCGCCACCACGCTCGACGATATCCGCGCCCACACCCAGACCTCCAAGAGCCAGCTGTTCCACTACTTCCCCGACGGCAAGGACCAGCTATTGCTCGCGGTGGCCGAACGCGAGGCGCAGATGGTGCTGGAGGATCAGCAGCCCTACCTCGGCGAGTTGACCTCATGGGCCGCCTGGCAGCGCTGGCGCGACGCCGTGGTCGAGCGCTACCGCCGCCAGGGCCAGAGCTGCCCGCTGAGCCTGCTGATGTCAGAGATCGGCCGCACCACTCCCGGCGCCCAGGCGGTCACCAAAGCCCTGCTGCGGCAATGGCATGACGAGATCTCAGCAGGGATCCGGCACATGCAGTCGCAGGGAAAGATCGCCGCCGATCTGGACGCCGACCGGGTGGGCGCCGCGCTCCTTGCCGGGATCCAGGGCGGGGTCAGCGTGATGTTGGCGTCGGGCGATCTGAGCTACCTGGAGTCCGCGCTGGACGTCGGCATCGCGATGCTGCGCCGCTAGCCCCGCGGGACCATCACAACGCCGCCTCAAGCCGGTCGAGGTACGCGTCGACATCCCCGACCGCCGACTCCGCGGCGAACACGCTGACCGAAATGGTGTCCCCCACGCCCGTCACGCAGTGGGTGAGCCCCACCATCGGCGACAAGCCCGGAAACGCTGCTGCCAGCCGCACCGGCATACCGCCGAGACCGAAATCCGCGGCACCGCAATTCACGCTGGAAACCACGGTGTTCCCGGTGACCGTCGCCGAACGCGTGTCGGGATTGAATTGGCCGATCCCCCACCGCAGCAGTGGGGCCGGCGTGGCGGCGAACGCACGTTCCGAGGCCCGCATCGCAGGGTGTGCGGCGCGTTCCCGGCGCGCCGCCAGTTCGGCGGCGATCGCGTCGCGGCGCTGCGCCACCGGCAGCGAGGGGTACAGGCCCACGCCGACCGTGCCGAAATGGTTGTACGCCTGGCGCGGACCGGATTTCGCCATGGTCACCTCGGCGCCCAGGGTGGCCGGATCCGTCCCGAGCTCACGGAGTTGACCAGCGAGGGCTTCGGATATCCCGGCCAGTGCAGACACCGTCACCGTGGCGCCCGACAGCTGCGCTCGATCCCGGACGACCGTCCGCATGCTGCGTACACCCGAGGGGCGGTCGTTGGTCCGGAGCGGCGGGCGTGGTGTCGCGGCCGGCGGCACCCGCCCGGCCTCGGTGTCGGCCACCAATTGCCTATGGGCCCTTGCCGCTTCGATGCTTCGCCAGGGCAACATCGCCGGGTGGCCGTACACCGGCACCACCGGCGCGACCGTTGCCTGTCGGCCGAACATCACCGCGGCCGGGCCGCAGGTGCGCCCACCGCCGCCGAGGGCATGGGTGATCTGCAGGACCGCCGCGGTGCCTGCGCCGGCGACACCGGGCATCCCCTCGACTCCGGGGAAGACGTGCAGCCGCCACGGCAGCACCTGAGCGTCGAGTTGATCGTCCACGAGCCTACTCACGGCCGCCAGGCAACCCAGCCACGTCGAATCGTCGAGATCGTGTACCACGAATCGGGATTCGTCGACACGGGACGGAACCCATGCCGGGTAGTGCAGCCGGGCGGTGTCGTCGATGCGTTGCGACAGATCCGGTCCGGTACGGGCGTTCGCCGCCAACTCACCCAGTGCCCCCGCCAGATCGGCAGGTACACCGTCGAATCCGTAGAGCAGGAAGGTGTCGTTGGGCATCCTGGACGACATCCAGAACATCTGCGCATCGACCGCAGTGAGTCGGTTAGTCGGCACGTCCGACGAAATCCAGGATGCGGGCGGCCGTGACATCCGGCTGATCGAGTTGCAGGAAGTGACCGCCGGACTCGACGACGTGGGCGTCGCTGCCCGCCGGCAGCACCTCGCGCACCCACCGGATGTAATCCGGTGCGGCACAGCCATCGTCGGTGCCGTGCAGGTACAGCGACGGCAGCACCGGCGCCAGCAGCCAGTGCTTGTGCAGCTCGGCGTACTGCGCCGGCGGTTTGCTCATGCGGATCGTGGCCCGGTAGTAGCCCAGGGCAGCGCGCCACCGATCCGGCGCACCGATGGCGGCGTCGACATGGCGCAGGTCCTCGGCCGCGTCGTATCCGGGCGACCACGTCTTCCACAGCCGGGGCACCACCCAGGACGCGGAACGCTCAGGAAGCCACGGCAATTGGAAGTACACCATGTACCAACTGCGCAACGCCTGACGCGGCAACTGGGCCAACAGCTTGCCGGCTTCGGGCACCCGGCCCAACGGCTGAAACGATGCCAACGGCGGCACCGACATGATCACGGCCTTCGTGAACGGATTGTCCGGCAACGCCGCAACACCTGACGCCGCCATGGCACCCCAGTCGTGGCCGATGATGACGTCGCGCCCGGTCGGGCCGACCGCCTGCAGCACGCGCAGGGCGTCGTCCATCAGAGCCCCGACGTGATAGCTCCCGTCGGCCGGAATCGACGAGGGCAGGTAACCCCGCATGAACGGCGCCACCACTTTCCAGCCGGCCTCCGCCAGAACCGGCGCCACTTTGCGCCAGCCGTGGGCTGTGTCGGGAAAACCGTGCAGACACAACGCAACCGGGCCATCCTCAGGCCCCCACACCAGCGCCCGCAGCTGTACAGCCGGGGTGGCGACATCGATCCAGCGTGGCTCGGTCACAGCGGCACCGGTTCATACTCGGACATCAGCCAGCGGTCGCCCTCTTTGACCATGGTGGCCCGGGCAACCGACGGAGTCTTCTGCGGCATGTGATTTCCGACCTGGACGCTCTGGTTGACGAACAACACCAGTTCGACGGTGCCGGGCTTCACGCTCACCGTCCCCGCGCGCAACACCTCGGCGACGGCCGCGATCTGCTGAGCATGCGCTGCCGGGATGACCTCGTTGATCATCGCGGTGTAAGTCCCGAGAAAGTCCCCGGTCATCCGGTCGCGGGCCGCGGTGAGCTGCTGATCGACGGTCTCGGTCTCATACGACAGCATCTGGGCGGTGATCTCTTTGGCCGCCTGAACCGCTTCATCTCGGGCCGTGGCGCTTTGGTCCTCCGACACGGTCAGCCACCGCAGCACCGCGCAGGTCAATGCCAACACCAGAGCGATTGCCCCCAGCACCACCGGCAAGCCGACCCGCCGGCGTGCGCGCGACGGTTCGGGTTCGGCAGGCTCTTCAGCGGTCTCGTCAGCTTCGCTCTCGTTGGCCTCTGTCTCGTCAGCCTCGGCGTCTTTGCTGGCCTCCTCGGCGTCGACCGACTCCTCCACCACCGACTCGACGTCAGCAGACTCCACAGCTGCGGCCGGTTCCTCGGCGATCGATTCTTCGACGGTTTCCGGCTCGGGGCTTGCCGATTCGGAGTTCTCCGCAGCAGCCGCCGCGGCCTTACGACGCCCGGCCGGCGGCATCGTGTGCCGGCCGCTCATTGGATGAACTCCACGTTGGAAACCTTCGCCTTGCCTTCAATGTCCTGCACCGTCAACACCATTCGCCACACCTGCGGCGTCTGCTCAGGTACGCCCGCATTCGTCGACCGGACGGTCACCGACACGAGAACATCCGCCCTGTCGTCGGAGTAGGACTCCAGCCCCGATGAGGTCACCGTGCCCACCGACTTCGACTTGATCTGCTTGACCACTTCGAGGAAGGACTTCGATCGCTTCTCGAAGTCGTCGTAGAACTTTCCGGCCGACGTGTCCAGCACTCGCTGGATGTCGTCTTCGGCGTGCTCCCAGTCGATGCTCGTGAGGTTCGTGGCGCCCTGCCGTGCGGTGTCCACGAACATCGCGCGTCGCTGCTGCTCGTGATGCACCTGATAGAAGTTGTAGCCCAGCCAACCGGTCAGTGCCGCGAGCGCGACGACGAGCACCACTCCGACAAGCCCCGCGGTCGGCCCGCGCGGGAACCCGCGTCGCTTCGGTGCGGAAGCCTCAGCAGCCTCTTCGACCACTTCGGCCTCGGGTTCTGAGGCCTGGGCTTCAGGGGCGGACTGGCTCGACTCCTCGGTCTCGGTCGGCTCGACCGGCTCGGTGTCGGCGCTGTCGGCTGCCATTCATCTGCTCCTCGGTGGCACTGCGTGGCGCGTGCAATGGCACGCGTGCGGTCCAAAGTACGTGGCACCGGTCACACCGTCATCAGCGGTACCGGCAGTCCCGGATAGGCCCGCGCGGTCCCCGTCCTACCGGCCGCCGAGCTCCTGGGACGTGACGTGCGCCCCGACCGCACGCAACGCAAAGTCCACCGCCGCGGCACACGCGCACTCCCAATCTCCGTCGGCACCCAGACGAGACAACTCATGGCTGACCACTGCGCGGATCGCCGCCGCATCCCGCTCCGGCCTGGTCAGCGGTAACGACCCGTCGTCCCGGCCACGACGCAAGAGACCCGCCAGCGCCCGTTCGCGGTCGAGGCGCCACTGCTCTTGCACGGACTGGTAGCCCTTGGCCGAGCGGACCTCCTCCAAATCCAGAACCAACGCGCGCCCACGCAAACGCGCGTCGCGTATCACGCCGAACGACACCCTGATCCATTGCGCCAGCTGATCTGCCGGTGCACCATCGGTGTCGTCGGCGATCTGGTCGAGCCGGCGGCCCAACGACCTGCCCGAACTTTCCTGCATGGCCAGGAACAACGCATCCTTGGATTCGAAGTGCCGATAGAACGCCCGGGTGGACAGCCCGGCCCTGGCCAGTACCGCGGCGATCGGCACGGCTCCGGTGTGGGGCTCGGACAGGCAGGTGAAGGCGGCTTTGATGATCGCGTGGCGCTCATCGGCCATCGCGTCACCCGCGTCCGCACCTGGCTTGCTCTGCACGGTTGACGATTCTAGGAATGTCGGGTCGCAGATGCGGCGAAAACCCGCCTGGGTAACGTGACCTCCCGGGGCCTGCCGAGAGGAATGTCCGTGAGCACCGGGAAAACCGAGCACAGCGATTCGCGCACCGTCACGTTCCGGGGAGTCGACGACCTGAACCTGGTCGGCGACGAATGGAACCGGGATGCCGCATCGGCTGCCGGGCGGCCCACGGTCCTGCTGCTGCACGGAGGTGGGCAGAACCGGTTCTCCTGGAAAAACACGGGACAGATCTTGGCCGATCGCGGTTTGCACGTGATCGCGCTCGACGCACGTGGTCACGGCGACAGCGACCGCTCACCCAGCGCGAACTATTCGGTGGAAGTGCTCTGCGCGGACGTCCAGCAGGTGCTGTATCAGATCGGTCGCCCGGTGGTGCTGATCGGAGCCAGCATGGGTGGTCTGACCGGCATCCTGGCTGCGCATGAAGCAGGCCCGGAACTGGTCACCAAGCTCGTGCTGGTCGATGTGGTGCCGAGGTTCGAGAAGAGCGGCAGCGCCCGCATCCGCGATTTCATGTTCACCAACGTGGACGGCTTCGATTCCCTGGAGGAGGCCGCCGACGCCGTCTCCTCCTATCTGCCCCATCGCACCAAGCCACGTAGCCCGGACGGGCTGAAGAAGAATCTGCGGCTGCGCGACGGGCGCTGGTACTGGCACTGGGATCCGGCGTTCCTCACCAAGCCCGAGGACGACCCGTTCATCCGGGTGGAGAAGCTCGAGCAGGCCGCGATGAACCTGACCATCCCGATCCTGCTGATTCGCGGCAAGCTGTCCGATGTGGTCAGCCCCGAAGGCGTGCAGGACTTCCTGGAGAAGGTGCCCGCGGCCGAGTTCGTCGAGTTGTCCGATGCGGGGCACACGGCCGCCGGTGACGACAACGACGCGTTCTCCGAAGTCGTCGTGGAGTTCGTCGGGCGGTGAGCGCCGAGACCGCCACTGTCGGCTTCAACTTTCTGCGCGAACCTGAGCTGCCCGCTCCTCAAGTCGGTGAATCGCAGGCTCGCGACATCCTGGCCGCCCATTTCGGCCTGGATGCGAGCGTGAAATCGCTGGGTAGCCAGCAGGATAAGAATTTCCTGGTCGGCGACGGCGACGCGGCCACCGGCGTGCTGAAGATCGCGAACCCGGCCTTCAACGAGGTCGAGCTGGCTGCCCAGGAGCTGGCCGCGGACCGGATTGCGGCGGCCGAACCGGGCTTGCGGGTGGCCCAGTCATTGCCCAACCAGCGCGGCCAGAAGCTCACTGCGGTAACCGGTCTGGGCTCGAAGCGGGCCGACGGCACCGCCTATGTACGGCTGCTGCGCCACATTCCCGGCGGAACCCTGATCGAATCCGGTTATCTGCCTCCGGCCACGGTCGCCGAACTGGGCGCCCTCGCCGGGCGGGTCAGCCGGGCATTGGCCGGTTTCAGCCATCCCGGCCTGGACCGTGTTCTGCAGTGGGACCTGCGCTTCGGGGCCGAGGTGGTACGCAGGCTGGTCTCCCATGTCGACGACGGCGCCGCGCGTTCCCGGCTGCAGGCTGCGGCCGATCAGGCGTGGGCACGCATAGAACCGCTGGCCGACAGCCTGCCCCGGCAGGCCGTGCACATGGACCTCACCGACGCCAATGTGGTGGTGTCCCACGCCATCGGCGGTGTTGTCCATCCCGACGGGATCATCGATCTCGGCGATCTGTCCGACAGCTGGGCCGTGAGCGAACTGGCCATCACCTTGTCCTCGGTCCTGCAACACCCGGGCAGCGATCCGACGTCCGTGCTACCCGGGATCCGGGCCTTCCACGCCATCCGGCCGCTGAGCGTCGCCGAGGCAGAAGCGTTGTGGCCGTTGCTCGTTCTGCGCACCGCGGTATTGATCGTCAGCGGTGCCCATCAGGCCGGTTTCGATCCGGACAACGACTACATCACCGAGCAGTCCGACGGCGAGTGGCTGATGTTCGAGCGCGCCACCTCGCTGCCGATCGACGTGATGACCGCGCTGATCAAGGCCGACCTGGGCCTGGCGCCACCACCCTCGCCCGTGCAGGTCGCCCGCCCGATGATTGCCGCACCGCAATCGGTGACGACGCTGGATCTGTCCGCGACGGCCGACGATCTGGACGACGCGTTCATCGCCGGCGGCTGGGTACGGCCCGACGTCGAGGACGAATTGGCCAGGGCCGCAATCGATGACGGTGCCCGTTTGGTTGTGACCACGTTCGGCCAACCGCGGGTCTCGCGGGCCCCGGCGTTGAGCCAGGAAGAGCCCGCGGTGGTGCCCACCGGGGTGAGCATCTGGCCGGCAGATCGGCTGGCGCTGGCCGCGCCGTTCGACGGTGAGGTCATCGACCGTTCGCCGGATTCGGTGACGCTCCGCGGCGCTGAGTACGAGCTGACACTCACCGGCATCAGTTCCGCCTCCTGCGCGGGCGATGTTCTGGGCATGGCCGAGCCTGGCCGGTGGACGCACGTGGCGCTGCGTCCGGTCGGTGCGCCCCGCGCCCCTGAGCTCACCACCCCGGGCCTCGCGCCGGGTTGGCTGGCGTGCGTGCGTGATCCGCGGCCGCTGCTGGGGCTGGCGCCGCTCGATTCAGAGCCGACCGACGTCGACCTGATGGCCCGGCGGGACAGGGCGTTCGCGCCTGTCCAGGAGCACTACTACCGCCGGCCGCCGCGTATCGAACGAGGCTGGCGGCATTTCCTGATGTCCACCAGCGGGCGTTGCTATCTGGACATGGTCAACAACGTCACGGTGCTGGGCCATGCGCACCCGCGGGTCGCGGCAGCCGCGGCCCGGCAGCTGCGCAAGCTGAACACCAACTCGCGGTTCAACTACGCTGCCGTCGTCGAGTTCAGTGAACGCCTTGCCGGGCTGCTACCGGAACCACTGGACACGGTGTTTCTGGTCAACTCCGGTTCCGAGGCCAGCGATCTGGCATTGCGGTTGGCCACCGCTGCGGCCGGCCGCCCCGATGTCGTGGCGATGCGCGAGGCGTATCACGGCTGGACGTACGGCACCGACGCCGTGTCGACCTCCACCGCGGACAACCCCAATGCGCTTACCACCCGGCCGGATTGGGTGCACACCGTCGAATCGCCCAACAGCTTCCGCGGAAAGTACCGCGGCAGCGAGGTGGGTCGCTACGCCGCCGATGCGGTGGCCCAGATCGAGGGATTGATCGCGGACGGGCGAGCGCCGGCGGCGTTCATCTGCGAGACGGTCTACGGCAATGCCGGCGGCATGGCCCTGCCCGACGGATACCTGCACCAGATCTATGCGACCGTCCGCAATGCGGGAGGCTATGCCGTCGCCGACGAGGTGCAGGTGGGATACGGCCGTCTGGGCGAATGGTTTTGGGGCTTCCAGCAGCAGGGCGTCGTCCCCGACATCGTGTCGATGGCGAAGTCGGTCGGCAACGGCTACCCGCTCGGCGCGGTGGTCACCAGCCGCGAGATCGCTGAAGCGTTCCGCAGCCAGGGCTACTTCTTCTCCTCCACCGGCGGCAGCCCGTTGTCGTGCGCGATCGGAATGACCGTGCTCGACGTGCTGAACGACGAAGCGCTGCAAACCAACGCGGCCCGCGTGGGCGCGCATCTGAAGTCGCGACTCGAAGAGCTGGCGACGCACCATTCGATCATCGGCACCGTCCACGGTGTCGGCCTGTACCTGGGTGTCGAGATGGTCCGTGACCCTCAGACCCTGGAGCCGGCCACCGAGGAGACGGCACTGATCTGCGATCGGATGCTCGAGCTCGGCGTGATCATCCAGCCGACCGGCGACCACCAGAACATCCTGAAAACCAAGCCGCCGTTGTGCATTGACGTCGAAGCAGCCGATTTCTACGCCGACGCACTGGACCGGGTGCTGACCGAAGGCTGGTGAGCGAGACCCGCCCAGACAGGCCGGCTTATCGCGCCCGATCAGCCTGTTCAGCCTCGGCCAACCGCTGCTGGAGCCGCGCCCGGATATCCTGCGGGGTGTAGGCGTTGCGGCGACGTTGGTCCCGCGCCACTATCACGCCACCCGCAACGACACCGGCGACACCGGCCAGCCCGACCCACTTCCAGATACTCCGCATGCACCAAGTGTGCATAAGCTTCGCTTGTGAAAGCGAACACCGTGTCGTTGACCAAGGCGCTGGAGGAGACCCGGACCGGTGACATCTGGCTGTTTCGCGGTGGCTCCGGGCCGGACCGGGCCATCCAGACCCTGACCAACAGCCCGGTCAACCACGTCGGTATGACGGTGGCGATCGACGACCTGCCGCCGCTGATCTGGCACGCCGAGCTCGGCGACAAGCTGCTCGACATGTGGACCGGCACCAACCACCGCGGGGTGCAACTCAACGACGCGCGCCAGGTCGTCGAACGCTGGGCACACAGCTACGGGCAACGCTGCTGGTTGCGTCAGCTCACCCCGTTCGCGTCTCGCGAGCAGGAGGATCAGCTCCTCAAGGTGATCGCCCGGATGAACGGCACGGCCTTCCCCACCACCGCGCGACTGACCGGACGTTGGCTGCGCGGACGAGTACCGATCATCAGCGATTTCACCCGCGGAATTCCCTTTGTCCACAGCAAGGTTCGCGAATCCGCCGCACGCAAGAAGGAGCGTTACCGGCAGGTCGGGCTGGAGACCGCGTACTGCGCCGAGACGGTGGCCATCACCTACGAGGAGATGGGTCTGCTGACCACCGAGAAGCACTACAACTGGTTCGATCCCGGCTCGTTCTGGAGTGGTGACGAGTTGCCGCTGACCGCCGGCTACGGATTGGGCGATGAGATCTCCGTGATCGTCGACTGACCCCGCCTATACCTGCTGGCAGGTATAGGCGGATTGCCGCCAGCACTGAGGCATTCCGGTGCGCGGATGGCAAGGCTGGACGTGACAACCCCCACCAGCCCCGGAGGTCTTCGGATGGGCCGCATGCGCGTCGCCGAGGCGATGGCCGGACTACCGGAGGCGCACCGCGCTGTTCTCAGCCGGGCGTACTACCGGGGCTGGACTACCGGGAAGATCGCCGAGGACCTCGGGATTGCCGAAGGCACGGTCAAATCCCGGCTGCACGACGCGCTACATCGGCTGAAGCTGACCCTGGCCGAGATGGGGTGCGACACCGCGCCCGGGACGTAGCGTTCGCGGCCTCCCGGGGTGAAACTTGCCGAAAGCCGGCCCACGCCCCGCTGTCGCGGCACAATTGCCAGGTGAGGATGGCATCTTTACGGCCGACGCAGCGCCTCACGAGAGGGGACCGACCATGGGCCCGGTGTCGCGGTTGGCGGTTGTCATGGCGGCGTCGGGCAGCCTGGCTCTGTCCGGGTTGGGTCTCGGGGCCGGCGCAATCCACGCGGACCCGGCCTCCGGCCCGAGTTATGAGGGCGGGAACTGCCCGGGCGGTCTGACGTGCACCCACTGGTGTCCGGGCGATCCGCCGATACCCGGAAGCCAGGTCATCACCTGGGACGCCGGCATCTGCCACGATTGGTACTGGAACTCCGAGGGTGTCGTGGACATCGCCTCCAACACCATCTACCCGTGGCACGGCGTTCCGCATGAGGCTCCACCGCCACCGGTTCTGGGACCGCGACAGCCGCCCCCTCCCCCGCAGCCACTGCCGGCGGATTGCCCGCCCTGGTCCCCGATCCTGGCCCCGTCGCGCTGCGGTGGGCTCTGACGCCCGCTCTCGACGATCAGTACAGGCCGTCGCTGCACGGTTCCCCCGCTGTCGGCATTATGTTAATGTCGATTCTTAGATGAAATGGGCAGTTATCAGCCCATATACCCTTCATCAAGATCACAATCGGGAAGCTATGTGAATAACTATTCACGCGTTGGGGGCAGCGATGACCGAAACAACATCCAGGAACGGCGACGACGCGCTCGTAGCGTCCGACGACGAACCGACCGAGGCCGACATCACCCGGATCACCAAGACCCTGCGGGCGACCTTTCGTAGCGGCCGGACGCGATCAGCACAGTGGCGAGCGGATCAGCTGAGCCGGCTGGCGCAGATGATGACCGATAACGAGGCGGCGATCATCGATGCGCTGTCGGCAGATCTCGGTCGCGCGCCCTTCGAATCCTGGCTGACCGATATCGCCGGCACCGTGGCCGAAGCACGTTACGCCGCAAAGCATGTCAGGCGCTGGATGCGTCGCGACCGACGAATGCTCGAATTACCCCAGTTGCCCGGACGCGGTTGGGTCGAGTACGAGCCCTACGGGACCGTCCTGATCATCGGAACCTGGAACCTCCCGTTCCTGCTCACGTTGGGGCCTGCCATCGGCGCCATCGCGGCCGGAAACACCGTCTTGGTCAAGCCTTCCGAATTCGCCCCGCAGACATCACGGCTGTTGACGGAGCTGGTTCCGCGCTACCTCGACCACGATGCGGTGGCCGTGGTCGAAGGAGGGCGCTCCACCAGCGAACTGCTGCTCGAGCAGGCGTTCGATCGGATCTTGTTTACCGGCGGAGCCCAAACCGGCCGGAAGGTCCTGGCGGCGGCAGCACGGCATCTGACACCCGTCACCCTTGAGCTGGGCGGGAAGAGCCCGGTGATCCTTGCCGAGGACTGCGATGTCGACGCCGCGGCTGCCAGGGTCGCGTGGACGAAGCTCATCAATTCGGGGCAGGTCTGCGTCGCTCCCGATTACGTGCTCGCACACCGCGGCGTCGCTGAGCGCTTCGTCGACGGGGTGTGCGATGCGTGGGTGCGGTACCGGGAGAAGCAGCCAAAAGGCATGCGGATTCTCAACATCGACCACGTTGAGCGCCTGGGTGAGTACCTGATCGAAACCCGTGGAGACATCATCTTCGGAGGCGGCATCGACCGGGCGTCGCTATCCGTAGAGCCGACGGTGGTGCTCAACCCAGACCCGTCCGAACCGCTGATGACCGAGGAGATCTTCGGGCCGATCCTTCCGGTGCTCACCGTCGATTCCCTGGATGACGCAATAGATTTCGTGAACGACAGACCCAAACCGCTTGCCGCCTATCTGTTCATCCGATCCCGCGGAGTGCGCGACCGCGTCGTCACCGAGGTGTCGGCCGGCGGAATGCTGATCAACCATGTGGCCTTCCAAGCCTCCACCACGCGACTGCCGTTCGGCGGGGTGGGCAACTCCGGCATGGGTGCCTACCACGGGCGTTGGGGCTTCCAGGAATTCAGCCACGCCAAGACGGTGCTCACCAAACCAACCCGGCCCGATCTGTCCAAGATGTTGTACCCGCCCTACAGCGACCGGGCCTGGAAGCTGGCGCGCAAGCTGTTCTGAGCGACCTGTATCTCAGGTATCGAGGGCGTGCTTCACCAACTCGACGTCCAGTCTTGGAATGTGGACGTCGAATGACCCGGTGGCGCAGGCGAGATCGAACGCGGTGAACTTCGGCCCGACGGCTTTCTCACCCGATCCCGTCAGCGTCAGCGGCGGGTTCAGAGTGACGGCGTTCTTGTCCCGGCCGCGCCAGATCACGGGCTCACCGCGGGTGAGTGAGAGCGTTCCCAGCTTGGCCCGGGAGGTCGCCCCCTTGGGCCGCAGGAAGCAACTGACCTGCAGCGTCACCCCGGATTGCAGGTCGGAGAGATCCGCTGCGGGGTCCGGTCGCTTGCCTGCGAACCAGACCTTCAAGACGTCGGTGAAGGTCTGCGTGCCGGCCGCTCGACGGGTGTTCGATGCCACAAGCGCAGAGTGTAATGAGGTTGGGGGCCTCTTCACCTGTTGTCAGGCCATCCCTCGCGCGGCCCACGCGGTGGCCCTCACCGTGAAGGGTCCGTTGCCCAGGTGCTCGCGAGCCACGGATTCGAGATGTGCACGACGGTCGTCGTCGAGGCCGTGGACATAGTCACCGGCGGGACCGACACCGAATGTGTATGGCTCCCACCACTCCTCGAACGTGGGATGCACGACATCGACCGCAAGAGCACGCTCGTCCACATCGCGCAGACCGGCTGCTTCGAATATCTCGCTGAGGTGCCCGCCGCGCGCCCCGGAGAGCAGCGCCTCGTCCTCGGCGTCAGGGTCGATGAGGTGAACGGCCTCCCAGAACGGTGCCAGCGCGCCGGTCGGACCGTCCCACACACACGCTGCGATGACGCCGTCGCGCCGCGTCACGCGCGCCATCTGCCGGATGCCGACCACCGGATCCGCCATGAAGTGCACGACCAATTGCGCCAGGGCAGCATCGAAAGCTGCTGTTTCATAGGGCAATTCCTCGGCAGCGCCCCGTCGCGCATCGATATCGGGAAATCGCGCGCGGATCGCGTCGACGAACGGCGGTGACGGGTCGATCGCTGCCACCTGGGCTCCGAGCGACAGCAGCTGCGCTGTCAGCGCCCCCGGTCCGCATCCCACGTCGAGCACCTTGTCGCCCGCGCCGACGCCGGAAAACGCCGCGAACAACTCCGCAAGAGGCTCGGCGTACCGGCCCATGAAGCGTGTATAGGCGTCCGGCGGGACAACAAAACCCACGAGAAAATGCTACGTCGCCGGCCCCGTCAACAGGCCAATTCCAGGTGCGCCCACATTCACACCAGATCCTCGAAGCTGTCCTCGCCGGGACGCCAGACCATCCAGGCCCCGTCGTCGAATCCCGTGAGCATCGCGATCTCGACGTAGACCTCGTCCAACATCGGATGGATCACGAGTGTGCCCGTATCGAGTTCGATGCGAAGTCCGCTACCGGTCCGCTCAGCAGTCGAGGCCACGGTGCCAGGGGTCAACTTGCGCAGGCTGTCCGCGTAGCCGAGGTCAGTTTCCCGCCATACGCGGCCAGCACTTTCGACCACCGGCCAGACGTAGCAGGCGAGAACGGCTGGTTCTCCCCCACTGGCCGCCCCGTCGAATTTCAGGTGTACGTAGTCGTTGAGGACGATCTCGACCGAATACAGTCGCGCTCCGACGAGCCGGGAAAGCAGTTCGTTCGGGATATACATCGGCCCTCACTGTCGGTGTGGTGGAAGGATCTGCGTGCAGTGTCGCGGACTCCGGGGAGGAACGATGGTCAACCGCTGGTCTGGAGTGACGATCGATTGCGCCGATCCCATTCGGATGTCGGCTTTCTGGGCCGCGCTGCTCGGTATTCCAGCGTCGGGCGAGCATGGGGATGATCCGAACTGGGCGACGGTGGGCTCGCGGTCGGGACCGTTTCCCCGACTCACGTTCCAGCGCGTACCCGAACCGAAGGCCACAAAGGTGCGCATCCACCTCGACGTGCAGGTAGACGACGTCGCCGCTGGCCGCGAGCAGGTCGAGGCCCTCGGCGGACGGTGGGCGGGCATCCGCAACGACTACGACGAGGGCGTGGTCCTCGTCATGCTCGATCCTGAAGGGCACGAATTCTGCTTGGTCCAGTACTTCGAGGACCGCGCAGCTACTTGCGGTTGACCCTGACCGCCTCTTGAATCAGCGCTTTGAACGCGTCCACATCCAGTTCGTCGTCTTCGCGCAGGTCAATGGAACGCCCCACTGGCGCTTCGAGGCTGGCGTTGAACAAATGGTCCGGGTCTTTCACCGACGAGCCTTTGGCGAAATTCACCTTGACCTTGCCCTTGTACATCTCCAGCGTGCAGATCAGGCCATCCAGCGAGAACGCCGGCACGCCGTCAGGATTCGATGGCTTGCGCCACTTGATCTCCTCGACGACGTCAGGTTCGGCCTGTTTGATCAACGACCGGATCTCATCGACCCGATCGACGCGCCAATCCCCACTCACAGCCGTCAATGTACTCCGACCAACGGCGCACGACTGCCCGACGAGCGTGGGTCCTGTGCACGGAAAAGAGGCCTGATGCGTGCATATCCCCCACGCTCGCGGGATACGGTTTTCTGCCATGGCTGACGACAACCTGCGGGCTGCTCTTGAGGCACATTGGGCGTCATCCGACATGAACGACTTCGACGCCGAACATCAGATCTACCGCACCGACGCGGTCCTCGAATATCCCCAGTCAGGTGAGCGGATCCGCGGGCGGGACAGTATTCAGGCTTCGCGCGAAGCCCAGCCGAACGCCAAACGCTTCACGGTCCGCCGCATCCTCGGTGGCGGGGATCTCTGGATCAGCGAGCTCGTGCTGACCTACGACGGACAACCGTCCTATGTCGTGAGCATCATGGAATTCGTGGACGGCGAAGTCGTCCGCGAGACCCAGTACTTCGGGGATCCGTTCAGCCCCGGGCCATCCCGCGCTCAGTGGGTCGAATCGATGGAGTGACCGGTCTAGCTCGGTGGCAGCGGACATTCGAGAACCGCGATCGAGTTGCCGGAGAAGAACTGCAGATGTGGATGCTCGGCGAAGATCTTCACCGCCTCGTCATGTGAATCCGCTTCCACGATCGTGTAGCCAGTCGCGCTGTCGGTGAAGTCTTCAACGCCTTGCGCCGATACCAACTTCTTGGCGTTCAGTGGTGCGCCAGGGTCGACAATGGCGCTCTCGTGCGACTGCGCCCACGAGGCCCACGCGGTCATGAATTCCGACTGCTGTTGCGCGGTGATTTCGGCTTTGTCCGCTTCATCTGCCGCGCCATTGAAGATCGCGAGGAACTTGCCCATGTCCGCACCATACTGGCGCACCACGCCATGCTTCCGCTGCCACCTTGGTTGCCCGGCGAGCGTGGGCCCTATGCACGAAATCCGCACCGAATTCGTGCATAGCCCCCACGCTCGCATCCGCTGCAGTTCCTATTCGATGGCGGCGCGGACGATCTCGGCAACACGCCGCTCGGTGGCGTCGTCGAGGCCATCCAAGTACCAGGCCGCCGGAATCAAGAGGCCATCCTTGCCCCCGGATGGCTTCAGCGTGGCCTTCTCGCTCACCCCGAGGCTCATCCGCTCGTCGTTCCGGAAGAAGACCAGGACAGGACTGCTCGCGGACTTCGCATAGCCCGGCATGCCGTACCAGATGCGCGGCTTGAGTTCCGGCGCAGCAGCGATGATCACGTCGTGCATGCGTCGCATCACAGCCCGCGCAGGCTCATCCATTCCCTCGATCTTGTCGAGGACCTGCTTGAGGTTCTTGTCGTCCTTGGCAACCACTGTCATGTCCTTTCGCCTGCCGGTATCGATCCACCGGCACAATGGAATTGGCGCGCCAGAAGGCGCAGCACCCCATTCGGACATGTCCTGATCAGCTCAGGCCCCTCCGCAATGATTCAGGTGATCGTTCACCTGGAAGCGCAGACTGTGGCGGCAGACATCGTCGCCACGTCAGGCACGTTAACACGCGGTTCCCACGTCGAACCGGAACTCCGGCGCGCCCCGGCGACTACACGTTGAAGCGGAACTCCACCACATTTCGTTGCCAAACAACGTCTACAGCCGGAAGGGCGTACGCCTAACGGAACACCGGGACGGACTTCGGCTTGCGTACGGCGGCTGAACCATTGTGACCATTCGCAGCCTCGATGAGCTGGGCGAGTGCCGCCATCTTCTTATGGAGGTCAAGGTGATTCAGACCGGAATCCCATCGCCGAACTACCGCTTTGGCAACCTTGATCTTGTCGGGCCGGTTGTCCTTCGAGGCGACGGGCCGCAATGCATCAGACCAGCGATCTGTGTTCGCTGTCAGCTTCTTTTTGGGGTACAGCTGTCCGAGAACAGCCGACAACAACTCCTGCGGAACGTAGTTCTCAATGTTCCGGCCTTGCGTTATCCAGACCATCCCAGGCTCTTCCATCTCGTCTCGCACACGCCGCTTCGTGGCATTAAGCGCGCTCTGCGCGGAGGCTTTGTCGCTATCTATCACGATTGCCAGATGCCGGTTCAACCGCCGCAGTTTGATGAACTCACTGACTTCGGGGTCCGTCGATGTGAGGTGGTTGAGCAATCGGCCGCCGTAAAACATGATGGTGTAATCGATGCCCTCGCGCAGGTCAGGATTTAACAGCTCCAGCCAATGAGAGATGTAGATTCGATCAGAGGGACCCTCAACCCACACAGCGCAGTTCGTTTGAAGTAAGTCGCTTGGCCGATAGCCTAGGTCGTAGCAGAGGTCGCTCAGGTTTTGCGGCGTTCCCGCGAAGGCGAGCTCCGTTCCAGTCTGCGTATATGTGGCATGAAAGACGGTCGCGATTGATGAATCCAGCATGTTCGCTGAGTGAGTAGCGATTATGTACTGGTTGTCAGTCTCATCGTGCAGGTACCGAAGTAGCTTTCGCTGCAGGAGGGGATGCAGGTGCACTTCTGGCTCCTCAATGCACACCACGGTTTTCTGTTCAATCGAGGCATAAGCGGCCAGCATGATTACCTGCGAGATGCCGCTGCCCAGGTGTTCAAGCGGCAGGAGAAGATCACCCCGACGAACATTCAGCTGAGTCCGCGTATGCGGAATCTCTAAAGTTGCGTCGTCATCGTCGATTACCCAGCGCAAAAAGTCCCTGATGGCAGCGAACCTCTTACGATCGTCGTCTTGGTGCCACTCTGGCCGACTGAGTGCTGCAAGCTTTTCAATGATCGCTGCACCGTCGAGAGTGTCTTCGATTCGACGGGACGCTTGGACGAACCGGACCTTAGGGAACGTAAGCAGCGACTGCAGTTGCCTCAGCACTTCGGCTGCGTTCTCTCTCGGATCGCTGGAATAACTTGACATTCGTGACTGTATGTAGGCGGTAACTGCCTGCCGCGCGTCGGAGTCGCCCAGTGCCACCGATTGCCAGTAGTAGGCCGGTGCATTTCCATCGATTTTCGAGCGGATCCACACACCGCCATCGCCGCGAAGGTCAATCGCCGAGCTCTTCAGAATCTGTCGGAAGAGCTCGACCTGTTGCCCCTGAGTAATGTTCTGCGCCGCACAGAATTCCGCATGCACGGACGCTGCATCGCCGATACGCACTGCCAATTCGAACGTCGGCGGGTTGGACGTCTGCGGGATGTCGAGCCCCTGTGGCTGCTTGCCAATCATCTCTGGCATGTCACGAATTACGCGCAGCACGTTCGACTTACCGCTGTTATTCTGCCCAGCGATCAGATTGACCTTGGCGAGGGGATCCATGTACTGAACGCCACCAAAAAAGCTACGAAAACCAGTGAACCCAAACCCGGGAAGCTCCTGCACAGA